>JBDNCP010000056.1:0-26284 GCA_046719575.1 Cyanobacteriota bacterium | reverse complement strand
GAGCTAAGCTGGCTCACAGCAATCCCTTCCAAAACCGCCAGCGTGTTAAACGCTCTACCAGCCCCCTTACCGTCTGCATCAATCTGCACCAGCGTATTTCCCTGGCGCTCAATCAACCGCACAAACGTATTCAAGCGTTGATAGTTGCTGCGCCCAGCCACCTGGAAAGCCGCCCGCCCAAAAATGCGCCGCAGATCGATTACGTCTAGCCCTGGCTGATAGTTCTGAATCAAATCAGTACCATGATTAACCCGGCGATAGACAAACATATCGCGGTCTGCGCCGCCGATGAGCGTATCATTCCCCGCACCGCCGACGATTGTATTTTTACCGCCGCCGCCATTGATCACGTCGTCGCCGCGTCCGCCCAACAAGAAATCTCGTCGTGGCCCACCCGTCAGGGTGTCATTGCCCTGTTGTCCCCGGAGGATGTTCTGACGCTGCCGCACCTGCAATACGTCATTTCCTCCACCACCAAACATCTCAAAACCGCCGCCAGGTTTATAGCCCGCTTGGTTAAACTTGCGGGCCCTCGCAGGAGAACCTGCGGCAGCGGCTCGCCAACTGCGGGGACGGACAGGCTGTGTGGTCACCAGTTCCACTGTCAGCGTGTTGGGCCCACTCGTCAAGGTCAGCGGCTGCAAGCGACGCTGCCCTCTAGGAGTGAGGAAAGGAACCGGTGTGCCGTTTCGACATCTCAACGGAATCGCTGAATTACCCGTTTGCCCATCGCCCACAATGACATCACCAGGGAGCGTTCCTGGACCGCCATTACCGCCGCCGCCATTACCGCCACCGCCATTACCGCCACCGCCATTACCGCCGCCGCCATTACCGCCGCCGCCATTACCGCCGCCGCCATTACCGCCGCCGCCTGGATCGATAATGGGGCCACTACCACCGCCTCCAATCAAGCTGCCATCTAGCCCCTGCTTAAAGTTCAGAAAGTTTTCGGCAACCGTGTTATCTACAAAGGTGTAGTCAACTCTCTGACCCGACACCAGAGAGTTATAAAGGCTTGCCAGGAAAGTAGGGTCTTGGGTGAAGAACCAGCCCGTGTCTAGCTCCTCGTTGGCAAAGCCAAAATTGGGGCGGGGAGAGCTGATCGGATTTCCCAGACCGTCGGTGGTGATGGTTTCCACATCACTCCAATTGCCAATGTCGAAACCGTTGAGCAGAAGTCGATTTTGATTAAAGTCGAAGTCTGACGGCGCGTTATCTCCGTCGAATAAAGTGACACGCACGGCCACCCGACTCAGCCCGCCGCCGAGCGTGTTGATGAAGGTGGGGGTCAACCCGGTTTGGGTGCCGATGAGTTGCTGGCTAGTGGTGACGGTGCCTTCGTACAGCTCAGAGGCAGCTAGTTGTGCGACAACGCGCTGACCGTTGGTGCCAACGAGATCGAGAACGATGCCACCGATGATGGTGACACCGCTGGGTAGAGCACCGCCTGCGGGAGAAACATTAGGATCGATTGCCATGAAATTTTTAAACCCTGGTAACAAAAAACAGACGCTGACAGAGACTTATAGCTCTAGTGCCGAGGTCAATCTCATAGGGAAGGATGTCTGCTGCGTTTGACCTTGGAGGCTTAACATCAGACATGAAGCAGACAGCAGAACTGCTAGGAGTGCGGTTTTCACGGACTCGCCCTCACCTTCTAGTGCTGCTTTTCGAGCGTAAATTGCCAGTAGATTGCCTGATTTTTGGAAAGACGTGAAACTAAAAACGCTAGGGAGGAGCGCTTAATCCTCGATTTTGCGTAGCTTGTGCCTATCACAAGCAATTCAAACAACTCAAACAGTTTATATTGACAGTACCCGGTCATGATAGAGCTATGTCCGTATATTCTAGGAGACTTTGTTCTTTTTTCTTTACATTTCAGGGCGATTTCAGCATAAATTGCGAGTTTTGGCGGATGTCTCTCAATCCAAAAATATATTTCTAAAGTATTTCCAAGAAATCTAGAGAATGGCTGAAATGCATGGTTGCAGCCGCTTTCTGAAGATGCAGTCAAAAATTTTTCGAGAAATTTTGACTGGCTAACGGGCTGGATGAACTGAAAATATGCTGAAAATGTGAAGAATTTAGGCTCGTTCAGCTAGCTGTCAACCGTAATTTGCCTGATATCTGAATCTGAGGTGGGGGGGGCGATCGCCCTTCTCTCCCACCTTGCCGCGATTCCGTTGCGGCCTGCCCCCTGTTTCTGGTTCATTAAAGTACGGGGAATATTCATCGGATCATTCAACATCGGCTTAATGCTGCATTCTTTTTCTTTTTCAGGTTCTTTTTCAGGCTGTTTCGGCTAGGGTTGTTTTGGATTCTCGGTCTGGCTATTGGCGACTGCTGCCCTATCTCAAGCCCCATTGGGGAACGGTGGTGCGGGCATTTTGCTGCACACTCATATTTACGGCGGCCTGGCCGCTGCTGGCGTGGCTAGCTGGACGGCTGCTCCGTTTTTTGGTCGCTGGGGATGTGCGATCGCTGGCACAGATGGCGGGCATTGTGGCAGGCGTATTTTTAGTGCAAAAGGTTGCCCAATATGGGCAGGATGCGCTGATGGCTAAGGCGGCGCTGGCGATCGCCCTCGACCTCCGCATCCGCACCTACGCCCACCTGCAAACCCTCAGCCTTGGGTATTTTGAGCGGGCGCAAACGGGCGACCTATCCTATCGCCTGACGGAAGACATCGACCGCATCGGCGAAGTGGTGAACAAAGTGTTTCACGACTTTACGCCCTGCGTTTTGCAACTTGTCTTCGTGTTTGGCTACATGGTCTATCTCAACTGGCAGCTAACCCTGGCTAGCCTAGTCATGGTGCCGCTGATGGGGCTGCTGATTAGCTGGTTTGGCGATCGCATGTTAAAGATTTCGCGCCGCAGCCAGAACCTCGTCTCTGACTTGTCCTCCCTGCTGACAGAAGTGTTTAGCGGCATCCGCCTGGTGCGGGCCTTTGCCGCCGAAGAGTCCGAAATTCGCCGCTTTGCCCGCGAAGCTGAACGCAACCGTCGGGCAAAATACGCCGCTGCCTGGCTCAAGGCAGTGCAATATCCCGTGGTGGGCTTTATGTATGCCGTCAGCGTGTTGTTGCTGCTGCTGTTGGGTGGCTGGCAAATTTCGCAGGGCAACCTGACGGGCGAGCAGTTTGGCAGCTATGTCTTTGCGGTGGCAATGCTGGTAGACCCGATCGCCCACCTCACCGACAACTACAACGAATTCAAGCAGGGGCAGGCCTCCGTTGATCGTATTTTTGAGCTGCTGGATGTCAAACCCGCTGTCTGCGAAGCCCCAAATGCCTTGGCTCTGCCGCCTGTCACGGGCAAAGTGGAGTACCGCAACGTCAGCTTTAGCTATCAAGAAAGTGATCAAGATGGCAATCAGGAATCAGCCGGGGCGGGTGAGGATGCCGCTCCCTCAAGGGTTCTCCGGCAGGTCAACCTGCTGGCCTTTCCTGGTGAGGCGATCGCCCTGGTGGGCCCGTCCGGCGCAGGCAAGACCACGCTGGTCAACCTGCTGCCCCGCTTTTATGATCCTCAGCAGGGGCAAATCCTGATCGACGGCGTAGACATCCGCACCGTAACGCTATACAGCCTGCGGCGACAAATCGGCCTCGTTCCTCAAGAAACGGTGCTGTTTTCGGGCACAATCGCCCAAAACATTGCCTTTGGGCAGACGGATTATGACCGGGAAGCCGTGGTCGAAGCTGCAAAAATTGCCAATGCCCATGCTTTTATTTCGCAGTTTCCCGATGGCTATGACTCATGGGTTGGAGAGCGCGGCGTGAACCTGTCGGGCGGACAGCGCCAGCGGATTGCGATCGCCCGGGCTGTGCTGCTGAACCCGCGTATTCTAATTCTGGACGAAGCGACCTCCGCCCTCGATTCTGAATCCGAAGCCCTGGTGCAGGAGGCGCTAGAGCGGCTGATGCGGGGGCGCACCGTGTTTATCATCGCCCATCGGCTGGCCACCGTCCGCCGTGCCGATCGCATCCTCGTGCTAGAAGGCGGGCGCGTGGTGGAATCTGGCACGCATACAGAACTTCTATCCCAAGATGGGCGCTATGCCCAGTTCTACGCTCAGCAGTTTGCATAATCGGCTCAGCCGTTTGCCTCATTCAGTATGGAAAAAACATGGAAAAACCGTGCAGCAAGTCTGTGGCGCAGAAAGCCTGCGGCAACCATCCTGGTGGCTAAATCTTCTGACTGAATACTAAAAAGTAGAGAACCAGTAGAGAACCAGTAGAGAACCAGTAGAGAACCGCCCAAGATTTGGGAATGCTATCTCCAACGACGCGCTGTGCCTGTCAATGATTCGTCAAATATTTCGTCAAATATTCGTCCGGAGAGTCACCTAAGATTTATGGGTCAAATTTATGGGTCAAAGCTAAAAGTTTTCGTAACTACCCTTTGATTTCCAACTCTGGAAACCCATAATTGTAGTTTGGAGCTACATGAGTAGGCTGGGACTGTGTAACCTAGTTGGGGCCCTAGCTGGGGTTATGATGCGTAGCTAAACACCAAATGCCTGATAGTTAACCATGAGGCATCAGAGCTTTCCGCTGTTGATGGATGGATTTGCATGGGACACGTATTGCAGATTGGGAATCGATCGGTCACATCAGAGGAATTGCCGTCGCTGCTGGCGGGCTATCAGATGCTGCCGCAGTTGGTGCAGGAAGTGCTGATTGATGAGGCGATCGCCCCCATCACCTGCGCCGAAGAAGAGCTGATTGGGGCCCGCGACCAGTTCTACGCTCAGCACCAGATTATAGACGAAGCCACCCGTCAGCAATGGCTGAATCGGTACGGTATGACCTTGGCTCAGCTAGATGCTCTGGCAACGCGATCGCTCCGCATCGAGAAATTCAAAGAAGCCACCTGGGGAGCCAAACTCGAATCCTATTTTCTAGAGCGCAAGAGCAAGCTAGACAAGGTGATCTACTCGCTCATCCGCACCCAGGACATGGGCATCGCCCAGGAAATTTACTTTCGCGTGATGGAAGGCGAACAGAGCTTTGCCGAACTCGCCCGCGTCTATTCTCAGGGGCCCGAAGCCCAAACCGACGGGCTGATTGGCCCAGTCGAGCTAAGCGTGCCCCATCCCCAACTGGCCCATATGCTCTCCATTAGCCAGCCAGGGCAGCTCTGGCCGCCCCACCGCATCGGCGAGTGGATCGTGATTATTCGACTGGAGAAATTCATCCCTGCCCAACTGGATGAGCAAATGCGCCGCCGCCTGCTAAATGAGTCGTTTAATCAATGGCTCCAGCAGCAGCTAGATCAGGTGTCGCTGAGTCGCCAGGATGATCTCCCAGCGGCGATCGCCCCGGCTGCCGAATCACTGCCCACAGACGAACCCAGCAAGTCTCCAGCGGCAGATGCATCCCCCCAGTTGCCCGCCGCCGCTACACCAACAGTTGCACCAACAGTTGCACCAACTGCCAAACCCACTGCCCCATCAGCGGAGCCACTGGCCAAGCCGAGAGCGTCTGAGCCATCCCCCAGCAGCGCGGCCGGGCAAAGCAACGGAGGACATTCCCCTGCCGCCCAGCCCAAGCTAGTGCCGACTTCTATTTTGCTAAGCGGACCTAACCCAAAAGCCGTCAAACCGACCACGCTGTCGTCTTCCCCGCCTGCTGCCCCCACCGTTGCCCCCATCGTTGAATCATGACGTTTACCCAAAACCTACCCAGAGAGACGGTTCAAGAATTTCTGGCAACGGTCTTTCCGTTTACCCAGCTTTCCAGCGCGGCCCTCGCTCGCCTGCTTGAACAGGTTCAGCCGTTCCGCTACAAGATGGGGCAGGCTATTTTGGTGCGCGAAAAAATGCCCGCTCAGGTGACGATTCTGTATAAAGGGCAAGCGCGATCGCTCGGCTATGACCCCCGCACCGATAGGCCCACCACGCTGGGGTTGCTGCAACCGGGCGCAGTGCTAGGGGCCGTGAGTCTAATGCGGGGCGTAGCCTGCGAAACGGCGATCGCCTCTGAAGAATCCATCTGCCTGACACTGCCAGCCCGCGCCTTCTTCGACCTGTTGGCAAAAGAACCCGCCGTCGCCAGGGCCCTGTCTGCCCAGGCTTCACCCATCGAGGTGTTTGACCTGCTGGGGGAAGAGCTATCGCGCCAGGCCGACGGCACGCTGAACCTAAAGGAGTTGACCCAGGCAGGGCTATCGCTGGCTGAGGTACGCTGCATCCCGCCGGGAACCTTCGCCACGCACTCGCTCCAGCGCGATCGCCTATGGCTGGTCAGCAGCGGCGAAATCACGGGCTATCCCGTTGGCAGTCGGCTCAATCTGGGGCTGCTCAACGAAATCGAGGTGACAGGCGAGAAACCAGCGCGACTAGTCAGCTTCCCCCTGTCGCTGCTCAACCGTTCTACCCCAGAAGCCCCAGAAGACACCCATCCGGCAGCGGGAACCCTTGAGGCGCTCGACATCCCCTACGCGCCCGAACGCCCAGAAGAACTGGAACCCGTCATCATCGACAGCAAGGGCAAAGCCAAGGAATACCCCATCGTGCGCGGGCGCGGGCAGCTAGAGGCGACCATGGCCTGCTTTCAGATGCTCTGTCAGCATTTGAACCTGCCGTTCCGACGAGACGTAGTGCGCCGCATTTTGGTGAACCAGATGGAGCGCACGGGCGGGCTGCCGCTGGATCTGTGCGGGGCGATCGCCGAGTTTATGGGCCTCAGCGCCCAGTTAGTCACCATACCCGCTCAGTCCGTCGGTCGCCTAGAAGCCCCCGCAATGGTGCGCTGGCAAGATCGTCCTGTGCTGCTCTACAGCGTCAGCGAGCGCGAAATGGTGATCGCCGACCCAGAACTGGGGCTGCTGCGCCGCAAGCCGTCGGAATTTGCCGCCACCTGGGGCGAGCAGGGCGATGTGCTGCTGCTACGGGCTACCAAGCAAACGCCGCAAAAACGCTTTAACCTCAGTTGGTTTTTACCCTCGGTGACGAAATATCGCGGCGTGCTGCTGCTGGTGTTTCTCGCCTCTTTCTTTGTGCAGCTTTTTGCCCTGGCCAACCCGCTGATGATCCAGGTGATCATCGACAAAGTGATCGTGCAAAACAGCCCCGACACGCTGCAAGTGCTGGGCATTTTGCTGCTGCTGCTGGCGTTTTTTGAGGCGCTGCTGGGGGCATTGCGAACCTACCTGTTCGTAGACACCACCAACCGCATCGACATGACGCTGGGGTCGCAGATTATCGATCACCTGCTGCGGCTACCCCTGCGATATTTTGAGAAGCGTCCTGTGGGCGAACTCTCGACCCGCATTGGCGAACTAGAAAACATCCGCTCCTTCATGACGGGCACGGCACTAACCGTCGTGCTAGATGCCGTCTTCTCCGTCGTCTATATCGTCGTCATGCTGTTTTATAGCCCGCTGCTGACACTGGTGGCGCTAGCGACGATTCCCTTTTTCATTGCGCTAGCGGTGATCTTTTCGCCCATCATCCGCAACCAGCTTCGAGTAAAAGCTGAGCGCAACGCCGAAACTCAGTCTTACCTAGTGGAGGTGCTGGGCGGTATCCAGACGGTGAAAGCGCAAAACATGGAACTGCGATCGCGCTGGCAGTGGCAGCAGCGCTATGCCCGCTACGTCAGCGCCGGATTTACTACGGTGCAAACCTCCACCTTTGCAGGCTCCCTTAGCAATTTCCTGAACCAACTTTCGGGTCTGCTCGTCCTCTGGGTGGGCGCGTATCTGGTGCTAAAGCAGGAGCTTAGTCTGGGTCAGCTAATCGCCTTTCGCATCATCGCGGGCTATGTGACGAGTCCCCTGCTGCGCCTGGCCCAACTCTGGCAAAACTTCCAGGAAGTGGGCCTGTCTATTGAGCGACTCAGCGATATCGTAGATTCTTCTCCCGAAGCCGACGAACTGGATCGCCTGAATATTCCAATGCCGCCTATCCGGGGTGAAGTTGCCTACGAAAACGTGTCCTTCCGCTTTGGCACGACGGGCCCCCTCCAACTCAGCAATATCAACCTGGAATTTGCCCCTGGCTCTTTCGTGGGTGTGGTGGGCCAGAGCGGCTCTGGCAAGAGTACCCTGATGAAGCTGCTGCCCCGCCTCTATGACCTGGAATCGGGGCGCATCCTGATCGACGGCTACGATATTACCAAGGTGGAACTCTACTCGCTGCGGCAGCAAATCGGCATCGTGCCTCAGGATACGCTGCTATTTGACGGCACGGTGCAGGAAAACATTGCGCTGAATGCCCCTGATGCCTCCGCCGAGGAAATTATCGAAGCTGCCAAAGTTGCCGCTGCCCATGAGTTCATCATGGGTCTGCCCAATGGCTACAACACTCGCGTCGGAGAACGAGGCGCATCGCTCTCTGGCGGGCAGCGCCAGAGAATTGCGATCGCCCGCACGGTCATGCAAAACCCCCGTTTGCTGATCATGGACGAAGCCACCAGCGCCCTCGACTACGACTCCGAGCGTCGCGTCTGTATGAACCTGGCGGAGCATTTTCGCGGTCGCACCGTCTTCTTCATTACCCATCGACTCAGCACCATCCGCCACGCCGATCGCATTCTGATGATGGATCAAGGCTCTGTCGTAGAGCAGGGCACTCACGACGAACTCATGGCCTTACGCGGCCGCTACTATTGTCTCTATCAGCAACAGGAAGCGCAGTTGTAAGGGTTTGGGGGCTAGGGGTTAGTCCGCACAGCCGCCCCCGACCCACCCACCACCCAACCCACCCACTCCCCTCCCACCCCCTCCTTCCATGACTCAAACCTCCCCTAGACAAAACGGAAACAGAGCCGCCAACGGTTCTGCGAAGACTCAAATTCAGCCGGAGGAGACAGAACTAGTGCTGGTGTCCCCAGACGAAGAAACGGGAACCCCGTTGCCATCGCAAAAGCAGGTGCGGGCCCAAGCGTTTGATCAGCCTGTGATTTTGCAGCAGACCTCGCTGTGGTCGAAGCTGGTGGTCGGCGGCATCATTGGCGTGACTTCGGCGGTGCTGCTGTGGGCGGCCGTGGCGCGGATTGAGGAAGCCGTGCCTGCGACGGGGAAACTGGAACCGGGCGATCGCGTCCAGGAGATTCAGGCTCCCGTGGGCGGCGTTGTCAAAGAGATTTTGGTCGAGGAGGGCGAACGGGTCCAGCAAGGACAGGTGCTAATCCGCTTTGACCCAACGGCCGCCGCCGCTCAGCGCCGATCATTGGAGCAGGTGCGCGATTCCTATTTGACCGAAAACCAGTTCTATCGCAGCGCCCTCAGCGGCATCTCGCTGGAACCGTCCAACCAGCCCCAGAGCATTCCTCCCGAAATGCGGGCACTGCTGACCAACCGGGCTGCCCTCGCGTCAGAGACGGCCCTGTTTCGGGCACAGGTCTATGGCGGAGGCGGCAGCTTCTCTGACGAAGAGCGGATTCGCCTGTCGGCCAACCAGCTTGAGGCGCAGTCGCGGGCAGCCGCCGCCCAGCTTGAAGTAGCCCAGCTTCAGCAGCAGTTGATCCAAACTCAAGAACAGCTTTCTACTGCCCGCCAAACACTGGCGATCGACGAAGGCATTTTGCGCGATATCGAGCCGCTGGCAGAGCAGGGCGCACTGTCGCGGATTCAAATGCTGCGGCAGCGGCAGCAAATGATGGATCGCAGGGCAGAGGTGGATCGGCTGACGCTAGAACAGCAGCGGTTGAGTCTGGCGGTGGATCAGGCTCGTCAGCGCCTTTCCAACACCGTCGCCACCACCAACACCGACCTACTTGCCAGAATTGCCGACAACGAGAAGCGAATTGCGGAGATTGATAGCCAGATTAACCGGGCAATTGTAGACAACGAGCGCCGCATTGCTGAAATCAACAGCCAGCTTAGCCAAACCGAACTCACGCTGAGATATCAGGAACTCCGCGCCCCGATTGATGGCGTGGTGTTTGACCTGAAAGCACGGGGCATCGGCTTTGTTGCCAATACCAGTGAGCCGATTTTGAAAGTAGTGCCCACGGATAATTTATTGGCGGAGGTGTATATCACCAATAAAGATATTGGCTTTGTCAGCGAAGGGCTGCCTGTGGATGTCCGAATCGACTCGTTTCCCTTTAGTGAATTTGGCGATATTAAGGGAGAAGTGGTGAACATTGGCGAAGATGCACTGCCTCCGGATCAGATTTACCCCTTCTACCGATTTCCTGCCAAGATCCGCCTGGATAGTCAGGTTTTAAAGGTGAACGGTCGAGAAATTCCGCTCCAGTCGGGGATGGCGGTGACGGCCAACATCATCACGCGCGATCGCACGGTGTTGAGCATTTTCACCGACCTGTTCTCGCGCCGCATCGAGAGCATCAAAACCGTCCGTTAAGTTCGCGGTTCGCGTTCAGTTCCTTCAGTTCGCCAGGGCAGGGGGAGCCGAAATTTGGGCGATCGCGGCGGTGGCTCATTCAGATAGCGGTAGTGCTGCCATAGCTTCCAGTAAGGACAGCCAGGCTGGAGTCGAAAGCCGGCCCAGTGCAGATATTGCAGCGGCTGTTTTACATTGGGATCGAACAGTCGCCAGCCCCGCTGCTGAAACTTACTACCCGCCCAGTTGCCTGGTGCGCCGCCGGGCCGATGCACCAGGTTGAACCGGCGGGGAATTTGCCTTAGCACCAGATAGTTAATGATGGGCTGGTCGGATGTTTTTTGGCTAAAGTCGAAATATTCGGGATGGGCAGCGCATTCTGCAAACATATCTTGCAAATCCGACGCAGAAATTAGCCCCGTTTTGCTGCCCCAAAAGCCACAGTTAAAGATTTCCGCTAGGACGCTTTCGCTAAATCCTGGAGCCTCTAAAATCGCTGGAGTAAAGACATTTTGAATGCCGCCGCGATGCTGATAGTCGCAGCAGATGAAATCATCGGTCTGCAAATAATCTAAAACCCCAATAATTCGCTCAAAAACCACAATGTCTGTGTCAATGTAGAGGAAATGTTCTGACGCTCCAAACCACACCGCTTGTTTGCGAAACTGCTGCGGCCGCGCAAAAAAATTACCGCCAAAGGTTTCTTTAATCGTGGCATCCAGCCATTCCAAAACTGTCAAATCGGGAAACAGCGTCACGCCAAAGCGATCGCCCAAAATTGCAGCCGCTTCTGTATATTTGTCGTTGTAAGGAATCAGCACAATGGGCGTTTCGGTATCATAAAGGCGAATGCTGTTGAGTAGGGCGATCGCCTGATCCAACACCCGGTCATTTCCCAAAATATAAATCCGACGCTGACTTTTTTGATCTGCTTTTTGATCTGTTTGTTCGTCTGATTTATTCATCCGCCTACCGGGATACCGTGTTAACGTTCAGGATACTCATCAGGAAACCAGACGCAGCTTTTTCAACATTCGTCGCACGACTCCATTCCCTGGCAAAACCTTTCGCCCCCGGAGCAGCGGACGCTTTTCCGGTTCATGCAAAAAGCGATAGTGCAAGAAGGTTTCTCGATAGGGGAAGTCTACATTTTTGCCGCTGCAAAGTTGATTAAATCCATCAGCAGATAGCCCGATGTAATGCAAATACGTCAGCGGATTTCCGCGATCGTAAACCCGTCCGTCTCGCTCGACAAAATGGCTAGATGTGACTGAATTTCCGGTTACCTGTTCGGGCGGCAAATGCAGTGCCAGATTGTAAATTGAAAATGATTTCCCTTCGCGCTGAGCCAGCCGCATTGCCATATAGTTCAACACGGATTGATTGGGCGCATTGGGATAGAGAACTTCTGCCTCCCCTGCGGAGAGATTTTGCAGCAGCCAGTCGCGCTGTTCTGCTGAAAACGACCCCCTTTTACCGGCATAGCACCCTGCACAAAAGATAGCGCGATGAATCTCATCGGGGCTAAAGATTTCCGACAATTTTGCAGCAGACACATTAAAAATGTGCGACGGATCTTTGTGTTGAAAGTCGTAGGTGACGAGCGAATGGCGATCGAGCGCTGCAAAGAAAAGCTGGGGTGAATTGAGCAGCAGTGTATCGGCATCCAGATACAGAAATCGGTCGAACGGCGCACGCGCATCAAACGCCGCATAGCGCCGATTGGAGGTGAGCCGATATACATCCGCAATTCCCTTTTGTCGCCAGGTGGCGATCGCCGTTGGGTGCGTGTGCCATACCTGCCGCGAAAATTCCTCCCAGGGGGCAAACAGCGCCGGATCATCCAGCAGCATCACCTGCGGACGAGGGGCGATCGCCTCTCGCACCTTCGCCAAGCGATCATCGTAGGCAATCACCGCCACAGGCATCTCACACCCCGCATGAACCTCAATGCTGTTCAGCAGCGCCACCAGTTGGTTGCACACGACATCGTTTGCCAGGGTATAAATGCCATCCATTCAGAATTATTCAGAACTATCTCTAGGCCCGAATCCCCAACGCTTCCGCCCTCACTGCCAGCCAGTTTAGCAAGTTCAACTCATGCAGGATGATTTGACGCGCTTCGGCGATCGCCCCTTTAGCGGCATACCAGGCATCCGGCGTAGCGGTGATGTCCCGAATGTAGGCAATGCCGCGCTCATCCAGGCTGGGCAGTCGCAAAAAACTACCGGAGGGCAGCAGCCGATCTGCCGCACCGCCGCCGTAGTAAATCGGCAAACTCCAACCCAGCAGAGCGTCCCACAGCTTTTCGCTGACATACCACTGGTTATCGGCAAAGTTTTCGATCGCCAGATTGTAGGTGTAAGGGGCGATCGCGTGCCATTTATTCGCCACCGGGCCAAACGTGCGGGTCTGTCCCCGGTTTACCTGCGCCCAGTCCGGCAGACCCCGCCCATACAGGTCAAACGGCACGTCGCTCGCTTGCAGCCGCCGCAAAAAATCAAGCCGCTGGCGGTGATTGGCCGTGCGGTCGATGCCCGACGTGATCCAGCTACAGGGGCGCAGCTTTTCGGGTGGCGGCGCAGATTGCAAATAGTCAAACGGCTGCGACACATACCAGATAGCGGGCATCGGCTCCGACACAGGCGCAAAGTCGTCTGGCCCAGACACCACGCCACACCACCGCTGCGCCCGTCGATAGGTGTCGATTCGCGCCTGCCGCTTTTCAGCAAAGGGCGGCTCTCGGTATGAAAACAGAATTTTCTCGGATGGGAGCGATCGCACTTTCTGCCGAAATTCCCCAACCTCCGCTTCATAGCTACGCCTTACCTTCTGCCAGGGCCAGCGGCATCGCCTCCCCATTGCGGCATCGCCAGCCCCGTCAGAGGGAAAGTCGTGAAAGTTATACAGCAACAGCCCGTCAGGATTGGGACAATTCGCCAAAACCTGAATCCCCTTCCACTGGCCAAAGGGGTGCGGACTCTGCCGCCACAGCCAGTCCCACGGCGGCGGGCTGAGGTCGGCATAGCTGCTGATCATGCCAATGGTGACGCTGCCCATAGAAATTAGCCAGAAATTAGCCCATTTGGGGTGTCTACAAAATTGCCGCGCTTTGGCACGACAGTTCCAATAGGGCGTGTCAAATTGTATGGCGGAGTCGGGCGTGCTGTTCGCTCTAGAGCGCTGGGAAATCGGCTCTATGCGCTGCTCTGTTTATAGGTGTTGCTTATATTACACATAAGAGTTAAGTATGTTTTCAATTCCAGTCCACTACATTTGGGAAAAGATAGAGTGTAACCGGGGAACTCCATAGAGATTCTCCACGGTCAGGCAAAACAGACGGGGAAAATTCCCGCAGAAAATTCCCGCAGAAAATTCCCGCAGAAAATCCCCGCAGAACTCCCTTGGCTAGAGAAATCTAGAGAATCCCTTCTAAGAAGATGTTTGAACAGTCTTGCTTTAGGTGAGTCTGGTGACTAAAGTCGCCACGACAAGCGCAGAAACACCGAGAAACCTCCCTAATTTTTTGGAGGTTCCTTGAGGTTCGTAGGGCTGGTTTTAACTATCTTTCCCTTTTCAAGCACTCTCTGAGGTGCTTCTTGACGGTTTTTCGGTTTGGATTTGCCATTTTTGATATCGAGTGTTTGATTTTGGATCATGTTGCAGCAAACTGACAACTTTGTCTCTCGCGATCTCCAGTCCACCCTAGACCAGATCGCCGCCGGTGCCAAAGACCGCAAAGGAGAAATCGTAGAACTGCTCAGTAGCGAACAGCCCAAAAAGAGCCGCCAGATTGATGCCGTCTTTGATCGCTGTATCTGGTGGGAAGGCTGCTATTATTGCCAGGATGAACAGGGGCAGTGGCAGCGCGTGAAGTGCTTCATGTAGAACATGACTGTGTAGAACATGACTGTGTAGAATATGACTGTGTAGAACATGACGTAGAAGGGGTTCGCCAGCTTCCGTCCATGCAGCCATCAGGGGCAATGTTTGACCCGTCGGGGCGCTATCGCTACACCCTGTGGCGCGTGTGGGAAGTTGCTGCTCCCCGCGTGGCGTTTGTCATGCTCAATCCCAGCACAGCGGATGCCGACCGCAATGACCCGACGATCCGCCGCTGCATCGGGCTGGCAAAAGCCTGGGGCTGTGGTGGGCTAGAGGTGGTGAATCTGTTTGCCTATCGAGCGACGCGACCGCAAGACCTGAGGCAGGCAGATAATCCGGTTGGAAAGGCGGGCGATCGCCCACTCCTCACCGCTGCCAAACGGGCAGACCAGATCATTCTCGCCTGGGGAAACTGGGGGTCGCTGTATGAGCGCGATCGCGCAGTGCTGGCACTCCTGTCAGACTATCCGCTCTATTGCCTGGGCCGCACCCAGCGACAGCAGCCCTGCCACCCGCTCTACGTCCCCCGTGAAACCGTTCCCATCCGCTATTGATGGCCTGATGAATGGCTTGATGAATGGCGCTACTGATTCAGATGCCGTCAGTGGCTTGGTGCTGGGCTGATGTCGATTCTCTTGAGTGGCGCTACGACTAATTGCTGGAAGCCCCACAGATGCTTAACGGACAGTCCAAAATCGCAAATCTAAAACCCAAAATCGACATGATGCTGTCTCGCAGCAAGGCCGCGACAAGGCGACGCTGTTACGAACTGCGTGAATTCTGCTGAATGCATGTGGGCGTGCTTGTAGAACAGGGAAAGGTAGATTGACCCCATCCTCTTCCTGAAGCGTCTTCTCCTATGCCCTTGCTCTACTACCTGCCCGACGAGCGCTGCGTTGAAACCGAGGAAACCGACACGATCCTGACCTCCTCGCTCTACGCAGGCATTCCGCATATCCATGTGTGCGGCGGCAGTGCCCGTTGCTCTACTTGTCGGGTCTGGGTTTTGGAGGGTCTGGAACACTGTTCGCCGCGCAATGATGCCGAAGACCACCTAGCAAAGCGCCTTTGCTTTGATCCGAAGATGCGCCTGGCCTGCCAAACCCAAGTCCTGGGCGAGGGCAAGGTCACGGTGCGACGGCTGGTGGTCGATGCCGAAGACATGTCGCTGGTAGAACAGCAGTTGAGCGGGCAGCGCAGCGCCATTGGCGAGGAGCAAATGCTGGCGGTCTTATTTGCGGATTTGCGCGGCTTTACATCTTTTTCAGAGGTGCTGCCCGCCTATGACGTGATTTACGTGCTGAACCGCTATTTCAGCCGCATGGGGCAAGTCATCGAACGCTACGGCGGCATTATCAACAACTACATGGGCGATGGGCTGATGGCGCTATTTGGTTGGAATTGCCCCGATCGCCCGGTAGAGCGAGCCGTTCGCGCCGCTCTAGAGATGCAGACCGCAATGGAAGAATTTAACGCCTATCTGGAGACGCTCTATCAGCGCCAGCTCAAAATCGGCATTGGTATTCACTATGGCTCGGTGGTGGTGGGGGCAGTTGGCGCATCCCCCAAGAGCCAGAAAATTACCGCCATTGGCGACACGGTTAACCTCGCCAGCCGGATTGAAACCGCCAACAAAACCGTGGGCACGAGTCTCTTGGTCTCCGAGGCAGTCTATCAACAGGTGCAGTCGCTGATCCGCGTTGGTTGCCAATGTGAAGTGTCGCTCCCTGGCAAAAGCGGCGAATATCGACTGTATGAAGTGATCGACATTGCGCCCGATGCAGCCGGGGCGATCGCCCCCTCTGCACAGCCCTGCAAATCCGAAAACCCCCCGCGGTTGCGGCGGGTGTGGCGCTGGCTCCTCCAGCTAGGGAAGCAGGTCATTGGTATAAGAAAATTAAAATGATTGCAAAGTTAGGATAAGCCAGCCACTCCTCTGATAGCGATCGCCCTCCTATGGGTACTTTGGGAGTAAGAGCGTGAACCCTGGAGAATGGCGATTTGGCGATCGCATACGACCTACAAAAACCCGTGCAAAATAAAACCCCGGTAGAGCGAAACAAGTTGCGGCTGATGGTAGTGGACGACGAAGCCGACAACCTGGATCTGCTCTACCGCACGTTTCGGCGCGACTTTCAGGTGTTTCGCGCCGAGAGCGCGCTAGATGCACTCAACCTGCTGGATCAGGTGGGTGAAATGGGCATTATCATCTCCGACCAGCGGATGCCCAAGATGAATGGCACCGAGTTTCTTAGCCATGTGGCCCGCCAGTTTCCTGACACAATTCGGATTTTGCTCACGGGGTATACCGATGTCGAAGACCTAGTAAACGCAATTAACGCGGGCAAGGTGTTCAAATACATCACCAAGCCCTGGAACCCAGAAGACCTGATGACCGTGGTGCAGCAGGCCGCCGACACCTATCGTGTGGTAAAGCAGCGCACCAACGAACTGCATCGCGCCCTGCGGCGGGAATCAATTTTTAACAAAGTTTCCACGGCAACCCGCGAATCGTTGGATTATCAAAGCATGATGCAGCGAATTGCAGAAGTGCTGGGGCAAACCTTTGAGGCGACCTGTATGCTGCGCCCAGTGGAGCAAGATGCCAACGGCGTGTTGACGAGCGACGAGCATACCTATCGCCTGCTCCCCGACTTGTTCAGCTTTAGCTACAACTCCAGCGAGGCGGGAGATCTACCCTCTCTGCCCCATGAGGTACTGCTGACCGCTTTGCAAAGCCGCCGGGTACAGCTTTCGGAATCGAACAACTGCGAAACGCGGCTGGCGCTGCCACTGATTTATCAGCAGGAGGTATTGGCGATCGCCAGTCTCCACCGCCAGGGCCAAGCAATGGCCTGGTCAGAAGAAGATCTTGACCTGATTCAGGAAGTCGCAGAACGAGTCGCCCTAGCTATTTCTCAGGCCAAGCTCTATCAACGCATCCAGCGGCAAACCGAGCAAATGCAGGCCGAGCTAGCCGTCGCCCGCCAGATTCAGACCAACCTACTGCGCCAAAGTTTGCCCAAACTGGACACCGCCAAAATTCAGGCCTGCTGTCACCCAGCACGGGAAGTCGGCGGCGACTTTTTCGAGGTCTACGAGCATCCCCAGGGCGATCTCTGGCTAGGGGTAGGAGATGTGTCGGGCAAGGGAGTCCCGGCGGCCCTGTTTATGGCTAGCGCGATTTCGGTGCTGCGGCGCGAAATTTATCAGGAAAATCCGCCTGACCCGGCCCAGGTCATGCAAAACCTCAACAGCAGCTTGATGGATGACTTGGTGAGCAACAACTGCTTTATCACGATGGCGCTGGCTCGCTACAGCCCCGCCACTCAAGAATTGGTCTATGCCAATGCAGGGCACATCTACCCAATGGTTTGGTCAGTTGACAAGCCATCTGCCGAACCGATTTATCTAAAAGAGCGGGGGGTGCCGTTGGGCATTTTGCCCGTGTGGAAGGCGATCGCCGGCCGGCTGACGCTAAAACCGGGTGATCTGCTGCTGCTCACCAGTGACGGCATTACCGAAGCAACCCTCGCCCATCCTCACACCGCTGGCAACAGCCCGATGCTGGGCCAGCACGGTCTCTGGGAGTTGCTAAAACAGCAGCCCCAACCCCTCGATCTGTCCAAACTGCTTTCCTGCATACAGTCACAAAGCCATGCCCAGGAAGATGACCAAACCGTACTCTCGCTGGAGGTTCTCTAGCCCATGAAAACCGAGTTGCATATTCCCAGCGACCTAAAATTTTTGCAAGTAGTCGAAAACTGGCTACTCAATTCGCTAGAGCTAGAACTGGGCGACCTAGTGGACTGGAAACATCAGTCTAATCGACTGCGGCTGGTGCTGGTGGAGGCCTATTCCAACGTGGTGCGCCATGCCCACCGCGACCAGCCCAACCTGCCCGTGCTGATTCGCCTAGAGCTAATCGACCGTGATATTCACCTGGAAATTTGGGATCACGGTCAGGGCTATGACCTTTCGACCTATTTGCCACCCGCCCCAGACGACATGCAGGACGGCGGCTATGGCTGGCTAATTCTCAACCGCCTGATGGACAAAGTGGAATATCGCCTCCAGGTGAGCGGGCGCAATTGCCTGAAGCTGCAAGCAACGCTGCCAGAAAAGGCAACTGTGGAAGGATAGGCGGTGTTTTAGACCCTTCCAGGTCGCTGATTGCCCTGAGTCGATCCCCCAAAATCCCCCTTACTGATCCCCCTAAATCCCCCTTAATAAGGGGGCCTTTCGGAAATAGGGGGACTTTCGGAGCAGCTTGGCTCGATTCCCCCCTTTTCAACGATCCCCCCTTAAATCCCCCTTAATAAGGGGTAATAAGGGGAACCTTCGGAAATAAGGAGACTTTCGGAGCAGCTTGGCTCGATTCCCCCCTTGAACAAAGGGGGGCTAAGGGGGGATCGGATTCTAAGGGAAACTAAGAAGCATCAAAAGGATTTAGGGCTTACGCAGTTGGACTATTTCTCGCGGGTGCAGCCCGCGAGAAATAGTCCGAAATCCAAAAAATTCATCGCAGGTGCGTAAGTCCTGGGATTGAAAACACACCCTAAGCGCTAGTTAGACGCAGCGCTGACGGCACTGGGCTTGTGGGATTGCGGCTGCTTGCCATTGAAATCCCGCGTTAGCCCGCTCAGAAACATCGGCACAAACCGTTCCAC
The DNA here is from genome assembly GCA_046719575.1 of Cyanobacteriota bacterium. GTDB lineage: Bacteria > Cyanobacteriota > Cyanobacteriia > Elainellales > Elainellaceae > Thermoleptolyngbya. Next base: position 7,430 of record JBDNCP010000056.1, on the reverse strand, counting down.
AAACGCCTGCGGATCGCGGTTCCAGACTCGCTGGATCGCGTCGATGCGGGTGCGCTGGAGGTCGGGCGACAGCAGACTTTGGGGCAGGCGCTCCATCAAATATTGGGGGCGCTGCCACGCGGGCAGGGTGTTGGCAATGTCCAGCAAATGACCCACGCGACGCAGTTCCGCCCCAGCGGTGATGTCCATGCCTGACTCAAACGCAGCTTGCTCAATCGCGGCGTATTTGCGTTTGGCGTGTTCTACCTTGGCGCGATGCTCTGGGCTTTTGTCTGCCATTTGGGCCAGCCAGCGATTGCCCCAGCGAACATGGGCGGCTTCTTCGGGCAAAATGCGCTCCAGCGTTTCGCGAATCTTGACGTTTTCCTCGGTCTGCGGCGCCTGCTTGAGCGCGTGAATATGACCCGAAAAATATTCACAGCCGCGCTTTTCGGTGACGTTGATCGCCGCCAGTGACGAAATCACAAAGTCATCTAGGCTCTCAGGACTGGGGATATCTTGGTCTAGCAGCCGCTCAAATTCTTCGATATAGGACATGCCAGGGGGTGTTCCTACGCTGCTGCCCAGATCTACCAGCAAATCCGTCAACCACATGGCGTGGCGGGCTTCGTCAGACACATGCCGCGACAAGTCCTTGACTAGTTCGGCCGGTTTTCCGTTCAATTGTTCAATCAAGTTGGTCAGGTCTATGCAACTCCGCTGTTCACTGTAGCGATAGCGATTGAGTGTAATCAGGTGAATGTCGCGATCTCGAACCACTTGTTTCATCACATCGCGGGCACTAAAGCTGCCCAAGGAGCTTTGCAGCTTGCGGGGGTAAACAACTGTCATGGCGAAGAGTGGGGGTATTGTTGACTTTTGTAAAAGCTGTTTAGATCCTAACCCAGGTTCTCAAAATGCGGAAAACCCCTATGATTCTGGGAGAACAAATTTGGTCATGATTCAATCGCGGCTGGATCGCCCTGATTGTGGCTGAATGCCGTGACTGAATGCTGCTCGATGGGGCCGGGCGATCGCCCATTGATCCCTTGCTATCCTTTTCAAAAGCCGTCCAGGACGCTTGCATGAGTACTAAAAATCTAATCTTTTCGGTTTTGCTTATTTTCGTGCCGATTTCGCTGCTGTCGCATTACGTATTTCATTGGGGAGAACTGGTGCAGTTTGCGCTGGCGTGTCTGGCGATTTTGCCGCTGGCCGCCTGGATGGGCACAGCCACCGAAGAACTGGCGGTCGTCGTAGGGCCGTCGCTGGGCGGCTTGCTGAATGCGACCTTTGGCAATGCAGCAGAACTGATTATTGCGATCGCCGCTTTGCGGTCTGGTCTGGTGGAGGTCGTCAAAGCCAGCCTGACCGGATCAATCATCGGCAACCTGCTGCTGGTGATGGGTCTGTCGATGCTGCTGGGCGGCCTGCGGTACAAAGAGCAGAGCTTTCAGCCAGTGCTGGCGCGGGTCAATGCCTCGGCCATGAATCTGGCGGTGATTGCGCTGCTGCTGCCGACGGCGGTGAACTACACCTCGTCGGGTATTTCAGATCCGCTGATGCAAAAGCTCTCCGTTGCAGTGGCGATCGTGCTGATGCTGGTCTACGTGCTGACGCTGCTGTTTTCTATGAAAACCCACAGCTATCTGTATGACGTAGGCATAGCCGATCTCAAGGGCGAAGAAGACCCCACCCACAAAGGAGAACACAGTGACCACAAACCCAATCCGGTGCTGTGGACGGCGGTGTTGCTGGGCGCAACGACCTTTATCGCGCTGGAGTCGGAAATCTTGGTGGGGTCGCTGGAGGCAGCGACCAGCAAACTAGGATTGACAGAACTGTTTACAGGCGTGATTTTGCTGCCGATTATCGGCAATGCGGCGGAAAATGTGGCGGCGGTCGTCGTGGCTGTCAAAAACAAGATGGATTTGTCGGTTTCCGTGTCGCTGGGAGCCAGTATGCAGGTGGCGCTGTTCGTCGCGCCGATTCTAGTGTTGGCGGGACTAATTTTGCACCAGCCGATGGATTTGAACTTCAACCCGTTTGAGGTGGTGGCAGTTGCAGTGGCAGTGCTGATTGCCAACTCGATTAGCTCCGATGGCAAGTCCAATTGGCTAGAGGGCGTGCTGCTGCTGGCGACCTACGCAATTTTGGGCATCGCTTTCTTTTACCATCCCGTGATCGAAGCGGCAGTGAGCTAGGGGGTCAGGTTGCGAGCGCCAAGCCCCGTTTTCAGTCGCCCAAGGCGGCGCTGGAGGCGGCGGGTGGGGCTGGTGGCCCATTCTAAGGAGAGCAATATGCCATTGATGGCAAAGGCGAGGAGCGAAACGGCGATCGCCCCTGCCCAAATCTTGTCATAGCGGCCCTGGGCAATGCCATCAAACAGCAGCGTCCCTAGCCCACCCGCGCCAAATTTTGCGCCGATGGTGGCAATGGCGATCGCCACGATGGCCGCCAGCCGCAGCCCTGCCAAAAAAATCGGCAAAATCAGCGGCACTTGCACCCGCCACCAGCGCTGCCAGGGACTCATGCCCATGCCCCGCGCCGCCTCTAGCACCGACGGCTTAATTCCCTCCAGCCCCACCACCAGATTTCGCACCAAAATCACCTGTGTATACAGCACCATCGCCACAATCACCGATCGCGCATTCAGCCCAAACACAGGAACTAGAAAGATAATCAGCGCCAAACTCGGAATTGTATACAAAATCCCCAGCCCGCCTAGCACTGGCACCGACAGCCAGCGATAGCGCGTCACCAAAAGCGCCACGGGCAGGGCAACTAGAACGGCGATCGCCAGAGCCGCCAGCGTCATTTGCAAATGCTCTAGCATCAGACTCCAGATCAGGTTTGGATTTCGCAGCAGGTAGAGCATCAGGGGTTGAGGGTGAGGAGATGAGCCGATACTATCGCAAAAGGCAGGAGGAGGGGGGGAGGGGGGGATGGGGAGACTGGGTATCGTTCTTCCAACACGCCCACACCCACCCACGCCTACACCGTGCCGCTCATCACAACCTCCAGTCCCTCGCTCACGCTAAGATTCCTTAGCCCTGTCATCCGAACCGTCCCTTCTCAAAAGGTTTATATAGGGATTCATTATGAGCAACAGTCCATTTCAGAAGCTCCGGGAGCGGTTTAAGTCTCTCGGTGCCCAGCTCAGCACAGAGATTCTAGAAGAAGCAAAGCAAGCAGTTGTTGATTGGCTCAATCAAAACGCTGCCGACCTCATTCATAAAAACCCCAGCACTGAATATAACGGGGTTTTCATGCAATATTTCCACTGGTACTTGCCGCCTGATGGCACCCTCTGGAAAACGCTGGAGCAAGATGCAGGGGCGATCGCCAAAGCAGGCTTTACGGCCCTCTGGCTGCCTCCGGCTTACAAGGCAAACGGCGGCATCTACGACGTGGGCTACGGGGTCTACGACCTGTTTGACCTAGGCGAGTTTGACCAAAAAGGCACTGTCCGCACCAAATACGGCACAAAGGACGAATATCTGGCAGCCGTCAAGGCCGCCAAAGAAGCCGGACTGCAAATCTACGCCGATGTCGTGTTTAACCACAAAATGGGCGGGGATGCGGAAGAAGAGGTGGAAGCCGTGCCCGTAGATTCCGATAACCGCCTAGCAGCCGTTGGCGACGTTGAAAAAATTAAAGTCTGGACCCAGTTCGATTTCCCTGGACGGGGCGACAAGTACTCCAGCATGAAGTGGCGCTGGTGGCACTTTGACGCTGTAGATCACAATACGTATCAGCCAGGGCGATACCAAATCTATCGCTTCAAGGACAAAAACTTCCAGGACAAAGTAGAGCTAGCCCACGGCAACTACGATTACTTAATGGGCTGTGACCTGGACATGACCCATCCAGAAGTGCGCGGCGAACTCAAGTATTGGGGCGAATGGACGCTGGATACTGTCGGCGTAGACGGCTTCCGGCTAGATGCAATCAAGCACATCCACGGCGACTTTTTCAACGAATGGATCGATCATCTAGAAGCTTACGCCAAGCGCAGCCTTTTTGCAGTCGGCGAATATTGGACAAAAGATTTGGGAACGCTGCACTGGTATTTAGCCAACACCCAGGGTCGCCTGTCGCTATTCGACGTGCCGCTGCACTACAACTTCTATGAAGCCAGTAAGGCAGGCGGCTTTTATGACATGCGGAAAATTTTGGACAATACCCTGATGCAACAAGTGCCGCTGCTGGCCGCCACCTTTGTAGATAACCACGACACGCAGCCACTCCAAGCGCTAGAGTCCCCTGTGGAAAGCTGGTTCAAGCCGCTGGCCTATGCGCTGATCCTGCTGCGGGCGGAGGGTTATCCTTGCGTTTTCCACGCTGACTATTACGGTGCCCATTACAAAGACAAAGGGCGCGACGGCAATGAGTATGAAATCTGGATTGACTGCCACAAAGATATCTTGGATAAGCTGCTGTTTGCCCGCAAGCACTTTGCCTATGGTGAACAATATACCTACTTTGACCATGAAGACGTAATCGGATGGACGCGCTTGGGCAATGAGGCCCATCCCCGCGCTATGGCCGTCCTCATGAGCGATGGCCCCAGCGGCAGCAAGTGGATGGAAGTCGGCAAACCCAACACAGTGTTCTATGACATCACTGAGCAGGTGCAGGAACCTGTGCAGACCAATGCTGATGGCTGGGGTGAGTTTCGCTGCAACGGTGGGTCGGTGTCGGTGTGGGTCCAGGCCGATTCGCTGGTGGATAAGGTATCGACCCTGTTGGCAAACTTGGGGCTGATTTCGTCAAGCGACTGAGGGAAATGTAAAACAGAGCGAATGTAGTAAAACAGAGCGAATGTAAAAGAAAATGTAAAAGAACATATAAGAGGGGACTAGACATTTGCGACTAGCCCCCTTTTTCTGGATTCAACTTAACTTGAACACCGAACCGAAATGAACGGTCCTAATTGAACTTGAACTCGATTTGACTCGATTTGAACTTAATCTCGATCAGATTGATCGGATCAAATTAGCCTGAATGAACTCTCCTAGCTGAACAGCATCAGCCACTAGTTGACTAGTTGAAAACTATACGAAGTAGTTGTCAGTGAAGCTCAGAGTGAAGCTCAGTTCGATTTACTAAGGGTTGACCAGAACTCATCACAAGGCTCCTGCCTATTAACCTTTCACCTAACCTCTGTAGGAGGTGTTGAAGCTATGGAGTGATATTTACAACCTGCTGACCTTCGGACTGTAGATTGCGGCCTAGCGTTGAAATATACGACTCGCTCTGACCTAGGATGTAAAGACTAATCGCATCGAGTGTGATGATGGAGAAGGAGCCGGAGGCACAGCGCTCATCTCCAAAAAGCTTGTTCTCTCTGGGTTCTTAACCAGATCTGTGCCTACATTTAAGCTAACACTAACCTATTTGAATTTGGAAGCCCTTTTACCAAAATTGAAGTCGGTTTACATCGCTCAATATCTTGGTAATAAACCGAAAGGGAAAGCAGCACAAAACGAGTAATGACTGGACATAAGCAGGAAATCGGAAGACGATCGCCCTTTGGGAATCTTGTGCATCCTTCAACTCCTGCAAAACTTAAGAAATGTAACCTCAGTAAACTAGACTTCTGGCGTGAATTGTGGCGCGGTACCGCCGCGCTACAATTCATGCCCTCAAAACAGCATTCATGCTGCATGAATGCAGCATGAATGCAAGAGGTTTACTGTCTAAAAAGCTGAGTGAGGGGGCATCAGCTTTTCACAGGTTTTTGATTCGTGAGTCGGTAATGGAGAGTAGGGAACTCGAATCCCTGGCCTCTGCGGTGCGATCGCAGCGCTCTACCAACTGAGCTAACTCCCCAACAGGCATCCTTCGTATCGACGCTTTGCTATTTTAGCAGGGAAGCAGGGAGGTAACGCTCTCCTCAAAAAATCTGAAGTTTCAAAAATCTGGAGTTTAAGAGTTATGGGCGATCGCCCTAGTTTTAGCATGCTGGATTCAGCAGGCAGGCTACTAGCGAGAAGCATCCAGCAGATTGGGAATGCCTTCGCAGCCGCCAGGAATCGTGGCGCGAGTTTTTTCGCCGCCCCAGGAGCAGCAATACCACCGCAATTCCTCAGACATGCGGGTGGCATTGGTGAAGTCGGCATCTTCGATTACTGCACCCGTGTAGGCCCCCGTCGCGTAGTCAGGCGGATGGGTGCGGCTGCGGGGGGTGGCGGCTTTGGCTGAGCCATAGAAGAAACGAGCGCTTTGCAAGTCTGCTCCGGCCAGGCTGGCTTCGCAGAGAATCGTGCGGGAAAAATTTGCCTTTACCAGGTCACAATCGCTGAGGTTGGCACGGATCAGATTGGCATCGCTGAGGTCTGTCCAGCGGAGGTCAGTGCCCGATAGGTTTGCGCCTGCCAGCATCACGCCCAGGTCAATCACGCGCACGCCAAAAGTGCGGTCTTCTTCGTAGCCCCCTGCGCCATCCAAAATAGCGCGACCCAACAGGCGATCGCGCTTCAGCGGGGTGAGCAAGCGCGATCGCGACAGAAACCGAATCACCTTGGCTTTGCCACCTGCGTCTACGCTGCTGAGAATTGCGGCAGTGCGTCCAGCGGCGATCGCCCGTTCCTGTGGCCAGTCTTCTAGCAGCCCTTCGGAGTCTAGCACCAGTTCAGAAATGCCCTGAAAGTAGGAGTCGATGGTCTGCTGCTGGGTGATCAGGTTTTGCTGAATCGTCAGATCCTTGGAAATTACGTATTGCCGCCAGGCCACATAGACCGCAATCACCGCGATCAAAATCTGCCCAATTGCCCCAAAGACTTCGCCCAGCGCTCCGACAGCGTCCCAATCTAACTGCGCGGCCCAGGTGCTCATCCAGGCTCCTAGCGGGCTAAACCGCACCAACCCCACCAGCCCGATACTCAGCCCCGCTAGGGCGATCGCCAACACCTGCTGCCGAGCCGACAGCACTTCACGAAAGACTGTGTAGAGGTCTTCCCAAATCACCTGCACTGACAGCAGCAGCGCCACCAGCGCCCCGACGATGCCTAGCCAGCCTAAGTTGAATACAAGCCCCACGAGCGTTATGGCGATCGCCCCGCCCAAGGCAATCAGCACGGGCTTTTGCTGCCCAACGGGTAGCGCTTCCAGATCCTCAGCCCGCATGGGGGCATATTGGTTGCCCTGGTCAACCGTGATCAGCCCGCGATCTCTGGGTCTGGCCCGAGGAGCGGGGCGGGGGAACGTTGCCATCTCCTCTGCGTCGCTGCTAGCAGCAGTGGAGACAGGAACCGTCAGATCGGCGGCAGAATCGGGGGAGAGGGGTCGTTCTGGCGTGCGTGGCTGGGGTGAGTTGGGGTCGGGCATCATGAACCTTGGGGCGATTGCAGCAAAAACCTATCGCAGATTCTAGACGCAAATGCTAGAACGCGGCGTATCGCCCGCCGTAAATACACCCTGTAGACCGCTCCAATACGCCAATTTAG
>JBDNCP010000055.1:0-26417 GCA_046719575.1 Cyanobacteriota bacterium | reverse complement strand
GGGTGTCATCTAGCGCCTCCAACTCTGAGTCCAACTCCTCAGAATTTTCCAGATAGTGATCGAGCAGGCGCTTTTCATAGCGGCGATTGCGGCGGCGACCCTTCGCAGGCGTGGCCCGCTTGTGCGATCGCTTGTCTACCACCAGATGCGTCAGATCAGAAGCGTCTTCCCAATGCTGCAAGTCGTTCGGCGAAGTGCGTTTGGGCATAGTACGAAGTCAGAGATTGGGATCGTTGCCCCGCTATCAGGACAGATCCCAGGTTTGGTCTTGTTAACTTATATGTTTTGTTAACTTATATTAAGCCTGGTCTGAGGGTTTTGCCACGCTTCAGGAGGAAAGTTTGTAAAAGTAGAGTATCTCGCCAGCTTCAGTTCGCCTAACCCTCTGCCCTTTAGAAATGACCCACTTGCCTGCCCGCGTCCCCGTCTCGGTGCTAATTCCAGCCAAAGACGAGGAACTGAATCTGCCTGCCTGCTTGGAAAGCCTTGCGCCCGCCGACGAGATTTTTGTAGTGGACTCGCAGAGTGGCGATCGCACTGCCGAAATTGCCCAAGCATACGGCGCAAAAGTTGTGCAGTTCCACTTCAGCGGGCGTTGGCCCAAAAAGAAAAACTGGGCACTCGACCATCTCCCCTTTCGCAACGAGTGGGTGCTAATTGTCGATTGCGACGAGCGTATCCCGCCTGCCCTCTGGGACGAAATTGCCCAAGCGATCCAAAATCCTGACATCAATGGCTATTACCTGAATCGCCGCGTTTATTTCCTGGGCAAATGGATTCGCCACGGCGGCAAATATCCCGACTGGAACCTGCGCCTGTTTCGCCATGCCAAAGGGCGCTACGAAAACCTGCACACCGACGCTGCCCCCAACACGGGCGACAACGAGGTGCATGAACATGTGGTGCTGGCAGGAACCGCAGGCTATCTCGATACCGACATGCTGCACATCGACCATCGAGATCTCTACCACTGGCTAGAGCGCCACAACCGATACTCCAACTGGGAAGCCCGCGTCTACTACAATCTGCTAAACGGCATCGATGAAGCAGGAACCCTGGGCGATCGCACGTCCAACTGGTGGAGCAACGCCATCCAGCGCAAACGCTTTCTCAAGCGCCTCTGGGTGCGCCTGCCCTGCCGCCCGCTGCTCCGCTTTGGCCTGTTCTACATCCTCCGCCTCGGCTTCCTCGATGGCCGCCCTGGCTACATCTACGCCCGCCTGCTGAGCCAATACGAATACCAGATCGGCGTAAAGCTCTATGAGCTGCAACAGCTCGGCGGGCAGTTGAATCCACGGTCAGGACTAGATGAGAAAATGTAATAGAGTGACGGGGTGTTGGTGTGATGGAGTGATGGAATAACAGAAACACCTCAATACCCCAACCATTCATCCCTCGTCTTTACCTATGCTAGAAAAACTCAACGCCCTCCTTGGCCGCCATCCAGAAAACGTCAAAGCCAACGTCGAAATCTACACCTGGCAAACCTGCCCCTACTGCATCCGCGCCAAGATGCTGCTGCGCTGGAAGGGCGTGAACTTCACCGAATACAAAATCGACGGCGACGGAGCCGCCCGTGTGAAAATGGCAGAACGCGCCAACGGTCGCCGCAGCGTGCCCCAGATTTTCATCAACAATCAGCACATCGGCGGCTGCGATGACCTCTACGCGCTCGATCGGGCCGGGAAGCTAGATCCATTGTTGAGCCAGGCCGGGTGACCCGGTGGGACTGCGTCGCGGCGACTTGCGGACTCAATTAGAAGCGCTGCGAATCTCATCCAGCTTTGCCCGCACGGCTTGAATGTCCTGCCACATCAGCCATTTGGGGCTGCCCTTTTCGCGGGACTGGTTTCGCAGCAGATAGGCGGGGTGAAAGATGGGCATATAAAAGCGACCGTCTTGCTCGAACCATTGGCCGCGCACTTTGGTAATGCCTTGCTTGATGCCCAGCAATCCCTTCATGGCAGTGGCTCCGGTCAGCAGAATGATTTTGGGATTCACTAGGCGGATCTGCTCCATCAGATAGCCCTTGCAGGCATCGGCTTCGGCAGTAGTGGGAGTGCGGTTTTCAGGTGGGCGACATTTGACCACGTTGCAGATAAACACGTCGTCATCGGTCAACTGCACCGACTCCAAAATCTTGGTGAGCAACTGACCCGACTTGCCCACAAAAGGCAGGCCGGTTTCGTCTTCGGTTTGCCCCGGCCCCTCGCCAACAATCATCACAGGTGCAGCCAAGCCACCCCGGCCGATGACGGCATTTGTCCGAGTTTGCCCCAGTTCGCAGCGCTGGCACTGGTCGCAGTGTGCCTTGATTTCCGCCATCGAAGAATACGTTCCGGGTGGAATAGGAACACGGGCGCTGGTAGGAATTTGGGACGGGTCAAAGTTGGCAGATGCGGCGGGCGCGGTGACCTCTGCCAGACTGAATAAATCAATTTGGTCGTCGCTCGCCATGTTGTAGAAACTCAAAAAGCCTGTTTGAAAGCTTTATTGTAAGACGAAAGCGCTGTGTGAAAGGGCGATCGCCTCTGCCCTCTGGGCTTAAGGAAGAAGGAAAAACGAAAAACGAAGAACGAAAACCCGTTTTTCCCTCTTCGTTCTTCTCTCTTCGTTCTTCCCTCTTCCCTCTTCCCCTACACCTCCACTGGCTCCTTGATCTTGGCGCGATAAGTGCCGGCAGCTTCAGCCGTGGCCACGCCGCCCTCGCCCGTGATCAGCCGTGCGCCGCGCTTGCGAGTGAAGTAGTTCCAACCCCACTGGAGCATGACGATCAGCTTGTTGTCGAACTCGATTAGATAGTAAATGTGGGCAAAGACCCAGGCAAACCAAGCAAGCGGGCCAGAGAATTTGACAAAGCCCAGGTCTACGACCGCGGCGTTTTGACCAATGATGGCAAGGCTGCCCGGATCTTTGTAGACGAAGGGTTCGGTCGGCTGCCCTTGGATTCGTCGCTGGATGGACTTGGCGACATATTCTCCGGCTTGCACGGCGGCCGGGGCGACACCGGGAATGGGGCGATCGCCCTGGTGGGCATGGTGCGCCAGGTCGCCGATGACGAAGATATTGGGATAGCCCGCAATGCTGAAATCAGGTTCTACCATAACGCGCCCGACGCGATCGCACGTCGCCCCCGCCCGATCGGCCAACACCTTGCCCATGCTAGAGGCTTTCACACCAGCGGCCCAGAGGATGGTGCGGGCGGTCATCTGCTCGATCACGGGATGATCGGGTGTGCCGCTCTTCATCGTCACCACGTCGCCACTGTCGCTGGGTTCGATCTGCGTTACCAGGGTTTTGGTGCGGACGGTCACACCCAGGCGCGTAAGGGACTCGGCGGCTTTGGCGGATAGGTCGGGGTCGTAGGGCGGCAAGACGCGATCCATACCTTCCAGCAGCAGGATGGTGGCTTCGGCGGTGTCGATATTGCGGAAGTCTTCTTTGAGCGTGCGGTAGGCCAGTTCGGCGATCGCCCCAGCCAGCTCTACGCCCGTCGGGCCGCCGCCCACGATGACGAAGGTGAGCCACGCTTTGCGCTTTTCGGGGTCGGTTTCTTTTTCGGCGGCTTCAAAGGCGACAAAGATGCGGCGGCGCATTTCTAGCGCGTCTTCGATGGTTTTCAGCCCCGGTGCGGCGTCGCGCCACTGGTCGTTGCCAAAGTAGTGGTGGCTCACGCCTGTAGCCACAACCAGCGTGTCGTAGGATAGCTCTTGCTCTCGCAGCTTTAGCACCTGTGCCTGGGGGTCGAGGTCAACGGCTTCGTCCATCAGCACCGTGATGTTTTTGTAGTCGCTGAGGATGCCGCGCAGGGGCGAGGAGATGTCGGCAGGCGACAGCGTACCTGTAGCGACTTGGTAGAGCAGGGGTTGAAACAGGTGAAAGTTGCGCTTGTCTACGAGGGTGACTTTGATATTTGCGCGGGCATTTGCACGTCCCAACGTTTTTGCAGCGTATAGCCCGCTAAATCCGCCGCCAATGATAACGACGTGATGTGGCTCCGGTGTGGCGATCGCGTCCATAGGGGTTCTCAGGCGACTTAGTGTTGAATCGTATTAAGCGCCATGTTAGCCGGCAGAATTGGGGATGTCGTGTGTAACGTGGTACATTTACACCATCTCTGCATAAATAAAAGCTTTAGAACTTACGCAGAACCGCCATGGGTAGGGTCTAGCCAAGGTAGAGAATAACCCGTACAGTCACAACAGTGGCAACGAGCAGCGGGTGATGTCCCTTAAAGCCGAATCGCTTGGTGGATGATAGCGGCGGGAGCGACCCCTACCCGCACATTGACCAATTGCATAAGAGCGCCACGGCAGCCAACAGTGGCAAGCTCATCAAAATTCGTGGATTCCCCTAAAGACAAGAAGGTGAAACGGTTCCGTGTCATTGTCTCTACCGACAAGACGGAGTATGTCGCCCCCAACGACTGGTCTCAAGATTCGACGCACGACACACCCCAGGTGGGTGCCGTGCGCTGGCAGATTGAGCAGTTTCAGCGGGAAGTCAAGCAAACAACGGGCATGGAGGCGTGTCAGTGTCTCAAGCAACAGATTCCGCGCAATCATATTGCTTGCGCTCTGTTGGTGTGGACGCGGTTGAGACAGCTCGCAGAGGCGATGGGAACCACTGTGTACTGGTCTATTACCCTTTCTATTACCCTTTGGGCACTACCCGTTGCTCCGCATGTTGCAAGATAGAGTACGCAAAATAGAGCATGTCCACAGCACAGGGCTGAAGCGACGGCCTGGCGATCGCCCCCCTAATCTGGCAGCTAATCTGGCAGCTAATCTGGCAGCACTATGCAAGCGTCTGCTTCCCAAACCACCCCGCAGGCATCGCCCTCCGCAGGGGCAGATTGCCCCCCAAGCTGCGTCGCCATCAGGGGGCCCAGCGGCGTGTCTAACCTGCATTCCCAGATCTGGCCAATGTAGGTAACCTGGCGAATCGTCGCGGCGATCGCCCCCGCAGTTTCCGCCGCCACTAGCCGCACCCGCTCTGGCCGCAGCATGACGGTCGCCGCCTGGCCTTCTGTCAGGGCTTGCCCCAGCGCAAGTGCCCGGACAGTACAGCCATGAATGGCGATCGCCACCGCCTCGCCTTCTATCGCCTGCACTGTGCCTTGCAGAAAATTTGCCTTGCCAATGAACTGCGCCACAAAATGCGAAGCGGGTCGATTGTAGATGTCTTTGGGACTACCCAACTGCTGCACCCGGCCGCCGTGCATCACGGCAATGCGATCGCTCAGGGCCAGCGCCTCCTCCTGGTCGTGTGTCACGTAGATAAACGTCAGCCCTGTCTCGCGCTGAAGCTCCCGCAGTTCTTGCCGCACCTCTTCTCGAATCTTGGCATCCAGCGCCGACAGCGGCTCATCCAACAGCAGCACCTTGGGTCGGCTGATCAGCGCCCGCGCCAGCGCCACTCGCTGCTGTTGCCCGCCCGATAGCTGCGACGGACGGCGATCGCCCAACCCCTCGATCCGAAACATTCGCATCGCCTCAGCCACTCGCGATTCTGCTTCTGCCCGCCCTAAGTTTGCAATTTGCAGCGGATAGGCAATATTCTCCGCTACGGTCATGTGGGGAAACAGCGCATAGCTTTGAAACACCGTATGCACGGCCCGTCGGTAGGGCGGCAGCATCGTCACATCTTCCCCACCGATGAAAACCTGCCCATACTCCGGCATCTCAAACCCGCCAATCAGCCGCAGCGTCGTCGTTTTGCCCGACCCACTCGACCCCAACAGCGAAAAAAATTCTCCTGGCTGCACTGCCAGCGTCACGTCTTTCACGGCGTAGACTTCCTTTTGTCCACTGCCGTAAATTTTGCTCACGCGATCGAGAGAGACGATGGATTGGGGAGGCATGGTGGGTGTGGGGTGGATAGGTGGGGTGGGTGAGTGGGGTGGGTGCGATGCGTCATCATGACTCCAGCAGGTCATCCCCTTCCCTCTCTTTGCTTATTAATCCTGATCCTCATCCTTCGCGCTGGGCCTGCTGGCTGAGTAACACCAGGACGGTACTCACGGTCAAAATTAGAGTGGCGATCGCCGCGATTTCTGGCGTGATGTTGGTGCGGAGGCGGCCCCAGATTTCCATCGGTAGGGTGTTGTCACGGCCCGTGAGGAAAATGGTGACGACGACTTCATCAAAAGATAGCGTGAAGGCGAGCAAAGCCCCAGCGATCACAGCGCTGCGAATGTAGGGAAACAGCACGTCGCGAAACACCTGAACGGGCGTGGCTCCTAGGTCATAGGCGGCTTCTTCTAGGCTGCGGGGAAACTGGCCCAGGCGCGTCAGCATGGGCCCCAGCGCCACGGGTAGCCCAAAGATGGCATGTCCCAAGATGACCGTCCACAGCGACAGCGGCAGCCCTAGATCCGAGAAATAGGCCAACATCGCCACACCCGTCACGATTCCGGGCAACAAGATGGGCAAGTTTAGCGCAATGCGAAAGGCGTTTTTGCCCCAAAACTGGTAGCGATAAATCGCAAAAGCGGCCAGCAGCGCAAAAACAGATGCCAGCACCGTCGCCACCGCCGCCACCCGAATCGAGTTACCCAATGCCACGCGCATCGCTGCGTCTTGCAGGGCTGTGGCATACCAGCGCAGGGTAAAGCCCTGAAACGGCAGCGACAGAATGCGCGAGTTGTTGAAGCTCATTAGCACCAAAACGCCAATGGGCAAATACAAAAAGCCAAACACCAGCACGGCCCACAGCCCCAGCGCCCAGGGACGACGCTGCGTTTGGCGGGGGGCGATCGCCCCAGCATCCATCAATCTGGCATCCATCGCCCCAGCATCCATCGCCCCAGTATCCGTCATCGGCTCGTCAAGTGACATATCGTGAGTGCCAGACCCTCTAGTGTAGTAACAAACTTATATCGGTTTTGGATTTTGGATTGGCGATTTTGGATGGATGGTTTTGGATGGATGGTTTTGAATTGCAAGTGTGAAGCCTCTGTGAGGCTTTCGGCGTGTTCATCGGTGGTGCTGTTTGCAGGCAATTTGCAAAACAGGATATTAGCGCCACATCACACTCAGCGCCGTATCATTAGCGCCACACCCAATGCCGGAGTGCCAGTCCCAGATAGCTGATCTGACCGTAGGCATAGACCAGATTATCGAACCGCAGGGCAGGATCATTGCCATATCGCAGCGCGTGATATAGCCCGCGCAAGAGGCGATCGCCCCCCCGCTGTACCTGGCTCAGTCCGGCTTTTCCGGTTAGGCGTTCTCGCTGATACTCGCTTACGCCCTGCCACCAGCTTCGTTCCAAAAACCAGCCTTGATGGCGGCGTTCGGGCGAAACCCGATGAGTCACTTCGGCATCGGGCAAATAGCGGACGGTTTTGCCCTGGCGCAGCGCCAGTTCTGTCAGGTGCAGTTCTTCGTGGGATAGCAGCGTGTTGCCGATGCGCCCAAGCTGCGTCGAAAAGCCGCCGACCGATTCCCAAAAATCGCGCCGCAGGGCATAGTTCACACCGCGCGGCGTTTGCCCTGGCTGCTGGATGTTCACCGGGGCCTGCCCCAGGTCGTATGCGCCGAGGCTGCCCGCCAGGTTTGCCGAGAGCCAGCGGGGGGGCAGTCGGCCTTCCCAGTCCAGCAAGACGCGCCCGCCTGCGATCGCCAAATTCTCGTCTGCCCAAAATGCTTTGCATAGCACCCGCAGCCATTGCGGAGCGGCGATCGCATCGTCATCCAGATAGGCTAACAGCGGCGCGGACGCTTGGGCGGCTCCGGCATTGCGGGCGACCGATAGCCCCAGCGTTGGCTCCAGGACGTACCGCAGCCGAGAATCTTGTAAAAACGGCTCGACCACCGCCCGCGTGGCATCGGTGGAGGCATTGTCTACGACCAAAACCTCGTAGGGGTCTGTCAGGTCTTGGCGCAACAGACTGGCGATCGCCCCCGCCAAATAGCCAGCCCGATTGTGCGTACAGATAATGGCAGAAATGCGCGGCGACATTTGGCAACCCTCAAAAGCAAGTTCCAAGGTTCCAAGACAGGTTTCGTCCAATTCTGCATCTGATCATGCATCCAACTCTGAGTCCAGGTATGCATCCAACTGTGAATCCAGCGATGCATCCAAAACATGTGCCCAAGCCGTTCGTCTAGCCGAGCATCCAGAACTATACATCTAACTCCCCACCCAGTAATGCACCAAACTAGGGCGACGGGCAGCCTTTGCGAACAACTCCCAGCAATGTAGATACCGTAACGCATCGTTTTATCTGGAGGTCGTTCCGCTGGATCAACGTCACCCGTCCCAGTTGCCCGATGACTCGACCTTGATGATTAAACTGAACGCGATATATGCCCCCGGTTTGATACAGCGTCATTTCTGTAGGATGAAGCTGAATCCTGGGGTCGAGGTCGTACCACAAAATTTGTTCGGGGGGTGTACTCATCCGGTGGGCGGCAATCTGCACAAAGCCGTAGGAGTCTGTACGAATGCTGAACTGCCAAGACGCGCGAGTTTGCTCCGCCTGAATCTGGGCTAACCGAATCGTTTGAAAGACTTTATCTTGGGCGGCGTTGAGACTGCGGGCACGAAAGAAAGTGATCCAGCTAGGGGCGGCGATCGCCATCAAAATGCCAATGATCGCCATCACCAAAATTTTTTCGACCAGGGTAAAACCAAACGCAAACTCAAGCTCGAACCGATTGGGACAAGACCTAGCCCCCAAGCGAGTCAGAAAGTTCATAGGAGTGAGAATGTGAGAGATGCACCAGCCGACCTATGCTTAAAAATTCCCTAAAGTTCCCAAAAACTCTCTAAAAATCCCTGCGGGGGCGATCGCCCATCGAGAAATCCCCTCTGATGCACCTTGCCAGAGGGCGCACGTCAGGGCCGACCCATTGGGGCATAATAATCAGCGGTGGTTTTTGGAACACAAGCTCAACATGCCTGACGTAATCGACGCGCTGCCAGACAACCTCCAACCCAAAACGGCCAGCGTGTTAGGGCTACCCATTCACCTGCTGCCAAGTTATCAAGACTGGCTGCTGGCGCAACTCGCAGCGGGCGATCGCGGGGTGCATGTGGTCACGCTGAATGCGGAAATGGCGATGCAGGCTGAGCAAAACGATGCGCTGGCAGCGGTGATCCGGCAGGCAGAACTGGTGATTCCTGATGGGGCGGGCGTGGTGCTATATCTGCGGTTGCGACACCATCGCGTTAACCGCTGTCCGGGTATTGAGCTGTCCGAGCAGGTGATTCGAGCCTCTGCCGACCCGACCTTGCCCGGTGCGCCTTACTCCCTATTTTTCTTTGGGGGTGCGCCTGGTGTGGCAGAGGAAGCGGCGCGGGTGTGGCAAGAAAAGGTGCCAGGGCTGGCGATCGCTGGCGTGCAGCACGGCTACCTCTCTGCCGAAGAGCAAGCCCCGTTGCTAGAACGGCTCCAGGAACTCCAGCCGCGCCTGATTCTGGTGGGGCTGGGTGTGCCCCGGCAGGAGTTTTGGATCGCCCAACACCGACACCTTTGTCCTAACGCAGTCTGGATTGGTGTGGGCGGCAGCTTTGATATCTGGTCGGGCAGCAAAACCCGCGCCCCTAGCTGGCTCCGCAACAACAATCTGGAGTGGGTTTATCGGCTCTATCAAGAACCGTGGCGCTGGCGGCGAATGCTGGCGCTGCCGCAGTTTGCGTGGCGAGCAGTCGTGTACAGAGAATAGACAGGGGCGCAAAGCCATCGACTGAGCGTGGGTGGGTGGCAGGTTCGGGGCTAATGCTGGGTTTCTACGCCACACTGCTGGACTGGCATCAATACACCCTAATATCAATCCTCGATTTTGGATTGGCAATGCCGCAATGACCAGGGATAACCAAGATGCGTGATTCGGCATCTTTGTATACAGTATGCATATAGGAGCCGATTTATCCTGGATAACTTGAGCGAGTGTGTTGATTTGCGGATAGGCCAAGGCGCAGCGTCACCGACCAAGCAAGACCTGGAATGGTCATCGCCTTAACAACCAGTGTTGAAGTTGAAAATCACTGAAAATCCATATTTGGGGGATTGAATGGTAGTTCTTTCTAAACAGCTTGCGGTCAATGGCGATCGCCTCATGCAGTCCATTGATCGGCTGGCTAAAATCGGGCGACAGCCCAACGGAGACATCTGCCGCCTGGCCTTTTCACCAGAAGATTTGCAGGCTCGCTATCTGGTGCAGCAGTGGATGATCGAGGCAGGGATGACCGTGCGGACGGATGCCGCCGGAAACCTGATTGGCCGCTACGACGGCACCAATCCCGACGCACCTGCACTAGCCACAGGTTCCCACATCGACACCGTGCCCTCTGGCGGCCCGTTTGACGGGGCGCTGGGCGTGCTGGGCGGCATCGAGGTCGTGCGGACGCTGAAGGAAAACAACCTGCGGCTGCGGCATCCCATCGAGGTGATCGTGTTCACCGATGAGGAAAGCAGCATGATTGGCGGTCAGGCGATCGCCGGAACGGTGCTGCTCGATCAGCCAGAGCGCTACTTGACCAAGATCAACCAGCCGATTGAAGTCTGCCTGGAAAAAATTGGCGGCGACTGGAGCCAACTGCCCAGCGCCCGCCGCACCCGCGCCGACATTGCTGCATTTGTAGAACTACATGTCGAGCAGGGCTGTGTGCTGGAGCGCAAAGGGCGGGCGATCGGCGTGGTGCAGGGCGTGGTGGGGATGCAGCGACATCTGATCACCATCCACGGTCAGCCCAACCACGCGGGCACAACCCCGATGGATATGCGCCAGGATGCGCTGATTGCGGCTGCAAAAGTAATTCTGTCTGTGCAGGCGATCGCCCTGGAGCAGCCCAGCCAGCCCGTCGCCACCGTCGGCTATCTCACTGTCGCGCCCAACGCGATGAACATCGTGCCAGGAACAGTGGAACTGTCAGTAGATATGCGCGACCTGTCGCAGGTGGTGCTAGAGCAAATGCTGGAGAAGCTGAAACAAGAACTGCGCGAGATTGCGATCGCCACCCACACCCGCATCGACATCGCGCCCGTTCTCACCGTCGAGCCGACCCTCGCCTCCTTAAACGTGCAGGCAGCAATCGAAGCGGTCTCGCAAGACCTGAACCTGAGCTATCTCTACATGCCCAGCCGCGCCGGCCACGACGCAATGGAGATGGGCCGCTTTACCGACATGGGCATGATCTTTGTGCCCAGCCAGGAGGGACTCAGCCACTCTGGTATGGAATACACCTCACCGAAGCAATGTACTCAGGGTGCAGATGTGCTGCTACACACGCTCATCCATCTCGACCCGATTTATGCCTAGCAAAACAACGGATAGA
The DNA here is from genome assembly GCA_046719575.1 of Cyanobacteriota bacterium. Lineage (GTDB taxonomy): Bacteria > Cyanobacteriota > Cyanobacteriia > Elainellales > Elainellaceae > Thermoleptolyngbya. Next base: position 15,131 of record JBDNCP010000055.1, on the reverse strand, counting down.
AATCGCTCCAGTAGCCGTAAAAAATTTTTTACGGCTGTGTTTTGCAGATTTTCTGTCAAATAGCCATATTTCATTCGGATTTTTCAAAAAATCTGAATAAACTGCAACTATAATGCCGTTTTCTATCGTTTGTGATTAAATGCTTGAAAATACGGGGTCCCATGAATGTAGCAGTAGATACAGCATGTAGATTCTTAAAGCCTTTTGATAGATGACGTTCGTTTGGTATTCAGCTCTTGTCATTTGAATAGCGCTTGAATAGCGCTGAATTATCAAGTAAAGGGCAGCTGATTAACGGACAAAGCTCCTGCAAGCTTGATCCTCTCGTAGGTTGGGTTAGCGTCAGCGTAACCCGCTCAACACGCTGGGCTTGACGTTACTCAATCTAGCCTAGGCAAAAGGTTTGTCAGTCAGCCAGAAGAGGCCGTTTCAGTCCCCCCTAGAGTTTTTTAGAAACTTTTGCTGAATTATGGGCGATCGCCCGCCTAACTGTGTTGCTATCGAGGTTGTAAAGCATTTCGCGAGAATTTTTTTGGGGATGTTTCAATGACTCAATCGTCTGTTTCAGCTTCAACTTCACCAGCCGTTGATGGGGGTGGGCCTGCGCCTCTTTCCTACGACCTTCCATCCACGACCGTCGGCGTGTCGCTCCGCTCAGTCACCAAAAAATACGGCCCAGTCACAGCGGTTGAGAATATTACCCTCGACATTCCGCCTGGTTCCTATTGCTGCTTGCTGGGGCCGAGCGGCTGCGGCAAAACCACCACCATGCGGATGATTGCAGGGCATGAAGACATCACTCAAGGCGATGTTTACATTGGCGACCTGCGGGTGAATGACTTGCCGCCCGCCCAGCGCAGCACCGCCATGATGTTCCAAAACTATGCGCTGTTTCCCCACAAAACCGTCTGGCAAAACGTCGAGTTTGGGCTACGGATGCGCAATATCCCCAAGCCCGAACGCGACCAGCGTGTGGGGGAAATCCTGGAAATCGTTGGGCTGAGCCAGTTTGCCAGCCGCAAGCCTGCCCAACTCAGCGGCGGTCAGCAGCAGCGCGTAGCCCTAGCGCGATCGCTCGTCACTCGTCCCCAAGTGCTAATGCTAGACGAACCCCTCAGCGCCCTGGATGAAAACCTGCGCGTGAAAACGCGGGGCGAACTGCGCCGTCTGCAAAAGCAGTTTGGCATGACCTTCATCCAGGTAACGCACAATCAGGACGAGGCCTATTCCCTATCAGACATGATCGTGGTCATGGATCACGGGCGGATCGACCAAGTGGGCACGCCCCAGGAAATCTTCGTCCGGCCGATTTCCCAGTTCGTAGCTAAATTCACGGGCGACAATAACATCTTCAAAGGCAGCGTCAGCCGCGCCGACCAAGATGCCGATGGCTATCTAGTGCAGCTTGACGTGCCAGGGCTGGGAGCGCTGCTGTGTCGTGGCGACTATGCCCAGGTCGGCTCAGCGGCCGCTTGCTCGGTGCGGGCAGACCGGGTCAAAGTAGAACCGCTATCGGCTGCGGATACGTCGCCCCGCGCTTTGGTAAACCAGGTGACAGCGCGAATTGTAGCGGTTGAATTTACGGGCTACGTCACGCGGGTCACGCTGGCGCTCGAGAAAACCGGGCAGGAAGTGCTGTACAAAGTTCGCAGCACCGACTGGGTTAGCCAGTCGCTTCAGGAAGGGCAGGTTGTGGCGCTAAGCTGGCTTGCCGAAGACTGTGTGTTCTTGTCGCACTAGCGCTGACTCGCTCTTGAGTCTGAGCAGATTGGCGGCGGGTTTGCCCGCAATGGGTAATCCCAACGGGGCGATCGCCCTTCCATCATCCGCAACACCCACAAAGTTACACGCAGAATTACACACAGCGCGACAAAATTAGCGCCAGCAGAGCAACTCAAACGGCGCAACAACGTTCATCCCTCATCATCTCTTTACGCATCTAAGCACTATGGCTAAAATCTCTCGCCGTCAAGTCATCCGTACTGGACTCGCCGCCGGAGCCGCGCTGGCTGCAACCCGTTGCGCCCGCAGCGAAGCCCCTGTCGGCACTCCCAACAACCCCGCCACAGGCCCACAGGTCAACACCAACCAGATCAAGGACGTGACCCTGCGGCTGATTGGCACGGGCGTATCGCAAATCAACGAAATCCGAGACAAGGCGCAGCAAGATCTCGGCTTTAAGCTGGACATGCGCGCCCTCAGCACCGAAGAAAACAACCAGATCGCCATTACCCAGCCCAAACAGTACGACATCTTTGACGGAGAATATTTCAGCCTGCCGCTGGTGGTGCCGTCAGGCAACCTCCAGCCCATCGATGTCAGAAAAGTCAAAGACTACGACAAGATCGTGCCCTTCTTTACCCAGGGCAAGTTTGAGGGAATGCCCGTGGAGCAGTCCCAAGGAACAGCACCTTACCGAGTACAGTACGTCACGGGGCCAGACTCCAAGGAGTTTTCGCCCACCCCCACCGACTACGCCACCCTAATCCCGTTTCAATATAATGCAGACACGCTGGGCTATCGCCCCGACCTCGTTGGCCGCAAGATTGAAACCTGGGGTGAACTGTTTAACCCCGAATTTAAGGGCAAAACCTCGATTCTGGACATTCCCCAAATCGGCATCATGGACGCAGCAATGGTAGCCGAGTCGCTGGGGCTGATGAAATTCGGCGACAAGGGCAACATGACCCGCGAAGAGATTGACCAAATCACTAGCATTCTGAGGGAGCAGAAGCAGGCAGGTCAGTTCCGCGCTTTTTGGAAGACCTTTGATGAATCCGTGAACCTAATGAACGCGGGCGAGGTGGTGCTGCAATCCATGTGGTCGCCTGCGGTGACTGCCGTCAAATCCAAAGGGACGCAGTGTATCTATGCGCCGCTGAAGGAAGGCTATCGTGGTTGGGGCGGTGGCATTGGCCTCTCGAAGAACCTGTCGGGCATTCAGCTTGATGCGGCTTACGAATACATTAACTGGATGCTGGAGGGCTGGGTCGGCTCGTTCCTGGGTCGCCAAGGCTACTACAGCGCTGCGCCAGAAAACGCCAAGAAATATATGTCGCAGGCAGAGTGGGACTTCTGGTATGAAGGCAAGCCCGCTGCTGAAGACATCATCGACCCCTTCGGCAAGACGCTAGAAAAGCAGGGCGCAGTGCGGGATGGTGGCTCCTTCAAAGATCGCTTCGGCAACATCGTGTGCTGGAACTCTACGATGAAGGAGAACGTGTACCTGGTGCAAAAGTGGAACGAGTTTATCGCGTCGTAGCGATCGCCCCTCATCTTATCTTACTCATCGCGGATGTTTGAGCAGCCAAGTCTCTCAAACGTCCGCACCTATTCAGGCAACTTGCGATGCTGAAATCCTGGAAAAGCATTCAGCCCTATGCACTGGTGACACCGCAAACACTCGTGCTGCTGCTGTTTTTGGTGCTGCCCATTCTAATGATCTTGCTCGTCAGCTTCTGGCAGTTTGACGGCATCCAAATGATTCCTAGCTTTACGCTGGATAACTATAAAAGTATCTTCACATCCGATGTGACGCTCAGAACCTACCTGAATACGTTCAAGTATGTGTTCCTGGTGTGGTTCTTTTGCTTGGCGATCGCCTTTCCGGTTGCATACTTTTTGGCATTCTTCATCGAAGACCAAAAGTGGCAAATCATCCTCTTTTTAGTGTGTACCGTGCCCTTCTGGACATCCAACATTATCCGGATGATCTCCTGGGTACCCGTACTCGGACGGGAAGGCTTGGTAAACAGCACGCTGCTGGGCCTGGGGCTGATTAATCAACCGCTAGAATGGCTGCTGTTTTCGGATTTCGCCATCGTGCTGGGCATGGTGCATCTGTACAACTTTTTTATGATTGCGCCTATTTTCAACAGCCTCATGCGGATCGATCGCAGCCTTATCACCGCCGCAAGAGACATGGGTGCATCCGGCTTCCAGATTCTCAAAGAAATCATCCTGCCGCTGGCGGCTCCCGGCATCGCCATCGGCTCCATTTTTGTGGTGACGCTGGTGATGGGCGAGTTTGTCACCGTGCGGATGATGGGCGGCGGGCAGGCGGCCTCCGTCGGCAAGATGATCCAGACTCAAATCGGCAGCTTGCAGTATCCGCTGGCAGCCGCAAACGCAGTCATTTTGCTGCTAGTGACGCTGCTTCTGGTAATGGCAATTTTGCGCGTCGTTGATATCCGCAAGGAGTTGTAATGCTACAAAAACGCTCCCTGACTTACTATCTACTGGCAGGCTTCTTTGGGCTATTTGTCCTGTTTCTATACGGCCCGATGCTGGCAATTTTCATCCTGTCGCTGCAAGGGGAAGAAGGCACGCTGACGTTTCCGATGCGGGGGTTCAGCTTTTATTGGCTGGGGCAAGTCTTCCAGGAACAGCGCGTGGGCAACTTTACGGATGCTTTTTGGCGATCGCTCCTCTTGGGACTCATCGTGACGCTGCTATCACTGATTGTCACGGTCATGTCGGCCCTGGCCTTCCGGCAGCGGTTCAAGGGGGCTGCGACCCTGTTCTACCTCACGATTGCCAGCCTAATCGTGCCCAGCGTGCTGATTTCTTTGGGCATCGGCATTGTATTCCAGGTACTAGATCTAGAAACGAACTGGTTCTCGTCTGGGCTGGGGGCCCACCTGACCTGGACTGTTCCCTTTGCGTTTTTGATCATGCTGGGCATCTTCAACCGATTTAACCCGTCCTATGAAGAAGCCTCGCGCGACCTCGGCGCAAACGACACCAAAACCTTTTGGGAGATTGTGTTCCCGCTCATCCTGCCGGCGCTGATCGGCATTGGGCTGCTGGGCTTTACGCTGTCCTACGACGAATTTACGCGCACGTCGCTGGTGTCGGGGCAAAAGAACACGCTGCCGCTAGAAATTTTTGGCATGACCACCAACGTCACCTCGCCCGCGCTCTATGCCCTGGGCACACTGACAACCCTGTTCTCCTTTGCCATGATCCTGCTGGCGATCGCCGCCTACAACTACACCTCGCGCCGCCAGTCTCAGTAAGACATTAGCCGATAACGCGCTTTAGGAACGGAATGAGTTCGCTCCAGGCGGCATCAGTAGCCGCAGGATCGTAGCGGGGGCCGTCGTCGCGCATAAAGGTGTGGTCGGCTTCGTAGATCAGAATTTGGTGTTTCACGCCCGCTTTGTCGAGGGTGTGGTCGAGGGTGTGGCGATCGGGTTCCTTCACATGCGGGTCGAGGGTGCCAAAGACGAGCAGCAGTTCACCGTGGATTTCGCCCGTGCGCTGGAGGGTATCGGCTACGCCCTTACCCAGCTTGCCAATGGGGATGCCCGTAGGATAGCAACTGACGGTGGCTTTGACCTCCGGCTGGAAGGCAGCACGATAGGCCAGGTGTCCGCCAATGCAAAAGCCCATGCTGCCCAGCTTGTCGGGCAAGACGGAGCTTTCGGACTTGAGGAAATCGAGGACGGCGCGGGTATCGGCATCGTAGTGGGCGATCGCCGTTCGTCGAGCGTCATCATTGCCGCGCATCCGCCCCAGGTCGCTGGGTTCAATCACCGTGCCCACAGGCTCCAGCCGATGAAAGATTTCCGGCGCGGCCACCACATAGCCATAGCCCGCCAGCCGATCTGCCAGCCGCGTGATCGGGCTGCCCAGTTGGTAAATATCCGAAAAGAAGACGATGCCAGGATACCGGCCTTCTGGCTTTGGCGCGGCCACATAGACCCGCATCAGGCTATCATCGACCCGCAATTCCACATTCCGCTTGACGATTTGCATCGGCTCATCCTGCCCCACTGTTTGCCCCTAGCGTAGCTATCCTATTCACGGGATTCAAGGTTGCCTAGACACCTCACCGGGTCGTAATCTTGGACGGTGGAGAGAAAACATCGAACTTCAGTTTAGGCTTTGATTAGGCTTTAATTAGGCTTTGATTAGGCTCTGAGATTTATGGGACAGCCCAGCCAGACCCCGACCCGTGCTGCCAAATGGGGGCGATCGCCCTGGCAAGTTGCAAGTGTGGCGGGCACATCTCTGGCAGCACTCCTAGCAGCTTCGACAGTGCTAACTCCAGCAGTGGGCAGTTGGCTATCGCACACACTGCTGATGCTGACGGCTACCCTCAGCCTGACCAAAGATTTGCTGCTGGTGAGTGGACTTGCAGTTCTGGTGGCCAGCCTGCTGGCTCCCCTAGAAGCACTGGGCTGGTGGGCGGGCTGGTATGGCGAAGATTTGCAAACGCTAGAAGCACCGGGGATACTGGCAGAGCCGTTGCCCGAACCCAGCACCATCACTCGCTACGTCATTTACCTGGATGGCATCGCCCAGGGAAAGTATACCTACCTGCCCGATGTGGAAGAATTTCTGGCGACGCTGGCCGCCGATATGCCCGATGATATTGTGCTGATTCAGGGCATCATGTCCTACTCGGTGATGAATCGCTCGCTGACCGAGCGACGGATGCTGGCGTTCTTTTGGCGCATTGTAGATCGGCTGCAAATGTCGCCCTCTAGCGGCATCTTTGGGCTATTGCTCTCGTTTTTGATTAACATCCGCAACGTGCTGGTGGTAGCGGTGACGGCGGATCAGCGCTATGGCCCGATTTACGGCCAGGGCACGGCGCAGGTGATTTTCAACAGCCTGACCCACTACGGCTATCAGCCAAATAGCGGCGTTCCGGTCACGCTGCTGGGCTATAGCGGCGGGGCACAGGTGGCGCTGCGGGCAGCGCTGAGGCTAAAGCAACTGCTCAAAGCGCCCATCGACGTGATTTCGCTGGCGGGCGTGGTCAGCGGCAACCACAACCTGCTGGAGCTAGAGCATCTCTATCATCTGGTGGGCGATCGCGACTGGGTCGAAAAACAGGGCGCGGTGCTGTTTCCTCAGCGCTGGCGGCTGTTTCCGCTGTCGCCGTGGAACCGCGCCCGCCAGCGCCGCAAGATTACCCTCTCTTCCCTCGGCCCGATGGGGCACAACGGAGCCGACGGCCCCTACAGCGTTACCGATCGCCTGCCCGACGGACGCACGCACCTAGAAGCAACGGTTCGCGCCGTATCCGACATTTTGCAGGGCAAGTCGGCGCTGGTGAGCAATACCCAGGTCGCCAAGCCCAGCAACTATGAGCGCTATTGGCAAGCCGAGTTTAACCGACCCGACTATTATCCGCTCGACCAAACCGTAGACCCAGCTCTATATCGGGCGATCGCCCCCTGGATGGGTCGGCTGATTTTGCCAAGCCGGGACGAGCGGCGACAGGTGCGTGGCGTGTGGTTTGAGGTGCATCATGCGCCGCCAGAGTATGCCCATCTAGTCGGACAGGTGGCAGTGCTGCGCTGGCAGCAAACACCAGGGATTCAGTTCTTCTTGCAGCAGACGACCCGCGATGTCTTCTTTAGCGAAGAGACAGAATACAGCATTTGCAAGGGATTGGTGCATCCGCTGCGAATCGATCGCTGGCAGCGGGTCGATCCGCTAGAGTCGCTGGCAGGCAGCCGACCCTACGACGATGTGCTGGTATCGCTGGACGAGCCACAGGTGCAAGACATCCAGATCAACGGCGAAGGGCGATCGCTCCTCTCCATCACGCAAGAACCCGTGCAGATCACCGGCCGCTATTACGCCCTGGCAATCGTGCTGGAACCCGTCGATGCAGAGGGTCAGCCCCGACCAGCAGCTCTTGAGTCTGCACCGGAATTCTTCCGAATCCAGCATTTCAACCGCGCCACACGCCAGTTTGACGGGCCCACTGAAGTCGTCCGCATTCCCCCTGTCGTGCCCGATGAAAACGATTTGCCGCCCGCCGCCAATCAAGGCTTGGAACACTCACCTGCTGGGCGCGACGGCTGGTATCTCTATGGCGCAAAGGATGCAGCAGGTATGTTTGTGGTGCAGGCGATCGCCCCCCGTGCCCTCTTCCGCTTGCAGCCAGATCAGACCATTGGCGATCGCCGCGAGGGGTGGCAGTTCCTCAGGCGCGGCATCTGGGAAAACATTGCAGCGCTGAAGGGCAACATCCGCTCAACGCTGCTCATGAACGAGTGTCTGGCGGAGTCTCCGAAAGCACCCCCGAATGAAACCCTGAATGAAACCCCGAATGCACCACCAGATGCCCCCGCCGCTTGCCAGCCCACCTTTGCCGAAGGCTCACGGGCGCTGGTGATTCACCTCTATGGCGGCATCGGCGGCGCAAAAGCCGAACCCCAGGCTCAGGGGCCGCTGTACTTTGGGCACTTTGCCTACGGCGTGGCGACGGTGGTGCGCGAGCCGCTGGCAGACGAGCTAATCTTCGACATTCACTATCACCAGGTCTATACCCACAATACCGACGGGGTGATTGCGGGAACGCTTTCGTGGCAGCGATTTTTGGGCGATCGCCAGTTTGGCTGGCTCGGCCTGCGGCCAGTGTGCGACCTCCTGATTCAATACGACCCCTTCACCAATCCCTTTGACTTTGGCGGAGTAAAAGCCTCCGCACTAGACGGACTGGTGACTCAGCTCGAAATCATGACCGCCCGCTACCGCATCGGCGACGGCACAGGCGGCACCTATGTCGGCCCGGCCCACAACTGTTCGCAAGACTCCAATCAGGCCCTCTATGCTGCTGTGAAAAACTTGGGCGACGCACTCAACCAAATGCCCGAACTCAAGGACTGGCTAGATCAACAGCCCGACCAGGCAGCACGGTTTGACCAACTGGTGCAGTTGGGGCGCTTTATCAAACGCGAGATGCTGCCGCTGGGCACGGCCCGCGCCGACTGGAAAACGAACGACAGCACCCTCGGCGTTAGCCCCGACAGCGAAATTCTCTATAACCTGACCGTCGGGCTGATTAGCTGGCGGACGCTGCTGCCTCGCCTTGCCTGCGAAACCATCGCCCGCCAGTTTCTCAATCAGGGCGCACAGATTTGGGTGCTGCAAACTTGCCAGGTGGGGGGCGATCGCCCAGAGATTGCGCCCGTTGCGCCAACTCCGCTGGGCTGGTGAACGAAGAGGGAAGAGGGAAGAACGAAGAACGAAGAACGAAGAACGAAGAGGGAAGAACGAAGAACGAAGAACGAAGAACGAAGGGGCTTTTATTCTGGTGCGTCACTTGCGGGAGTATCCCCTGTCGGGTTGTAGAGGACGACGTTTTCCTGTTCGTTGGGGTCGTTGCGGGAAACGAGGGCGCGGGCGGGGTTGGTCTGGCTCAGGTTATGGGGCTGGTGGGGCACGCCGGGCGGAATGAAGAGGAAATCGCCGGTTTCGTTGATCACCGACTGCCGCAGTCCCAGTCCATAACGGGTTTCGACGCGCCCTTCCAGGATGTAGATGGCGGTTTCATAGTCGCGGTGAAAATGTGGCTCGGCGGAGGCTCCGGGTGGAATAATCACCAGGTTCATCGAAATGCCTCGCGTGCCTGCGGTGTTGCCAGAAATTCCAACAAAATAGGGCAACCGCTGGCGGGTCAGGGTTTCTGCATCGGGGCGCACGGTGATGATTTCGCCGTCGTTGGGCTGGGGAGCAGCCGGAGCGATCGCCCCATCTAAGCAACTTTCCGCCTGTTCCGCTGGTTCTGCCTGTTCTGCTTGCTGCAAACCTTGTGGTACTGTCACTGCGCCATGCCCTCCAGACGATTTAGCCCAATTTTGAGCGTTGAATCCATGTCTCTCAAAACTCGCACTCTTGCGGTGAATTTTCTAGATTCTGAATCATTTCTCATGGACTCATGGACACAGCCCGCGAGAAATCATCCAACTGCATCAGCAGTCCTCTCTTTATCCTAATGGGCAGATCTGCACCTGACCCTGCGAGCGACTCTTGCGCCACCATCTCAGCCGATAATGGAACCATCAGTTGGAAACCCTGCACATTGGATCTGTTGCAGACAAGGCACGGAGGGCGATCGCCATGAATTATGTTGTAGCAATCCTTCCTGACCGCATTCAGGCAGAGGCGGCCTATTCGGCGCTGGAGGCGGCAAATCTGCCCATGAGCCAGGTGAGCATTTTGGGGCGCGGCTACAAAAGCGCCGATGAATATGGCTTTCTGGACCCCAAAAAGCCCGCCCGCAAGCAAGCACTGCTGATGGCGACGTGGCTAGTGCCATTCGGCTTTGTGGCGGGGGTGGCGTTCAACTTGGCGACCGCGTATCAGCTCGTGCCCTCGGCGGGCGTGCTGGGCAATCAGATTATTGGTGGATGTTTGGGGGCGATCGCGGGCGCAATGGGCAGTTTCTTTGTCGGCGGCGGCACAGGGCTGGTGTTTGGCGGGGGCGATGCCCTGCCCTATCGAAATCGCCTCAAGGCGGGAAAATATCTTGTCGTCGTCAAAGGGCAACCCAACCTGACGAATCAGGCCACGAAAATCTTGAAACAGTTTGACCCGGAAAATATCCAGGGCTACGTCGAGCCAGATTGAGCGAAACCCAGAGGGACTACCTCAGATCGGGCAATATCTGCACCAATGTCCGGATAGATCTTCACAGAATCGTTAAATGGGGTTGGTGCAGTTGTTGAATTCCGGGGCACACTAAGCCTGATGGATATAAGCCTGAATGGATTCCAGTGACCCGTTCCGTTTTGCCGTAAAGATTTGAGGGCGACATGAGCATTGAGAAAATCGTCGAGCAAGCGCTTCAAGATGGCTACCTCACCCCCGCGATGGAAGCCGAGGTTGGGCGCATTTGCGATACGGCTTCCGAATTGTCTATCGAGGAGTATATGGCCCTCGATCGACTCATGGGGGCGCTCTTGACGGGCGAGGTGGTCGCAGTGCCCCGCAAGCAGTTCATCAATGTGATGGAAGAAATGGTGCTAACGGAGGCGATCGCCCGTGTTGCCGAAATCGAAGCCACCAGCGATTGCACTCTGGATCTGGGAGACATTGCCGCCTACGCGCTCAACCGATTGCCGCCCATGTATGCCACCACAGAAGAGGGCGCAGACTATCAGCGCAGCCGCGCCCGCGAAGACCTGCAACCGCTGATTGCCGAACAGGTGGCAGAGGCGATCGCCCGCAGCGTCAACCGCCCCGACTTTTATCCCGAACGCCAAGCCCTCGGCAAGAGTACCAGCGACGAAGTGCTGGGTCAGGTGAGTACGCTGCTCAAAGCCTACGCCCACAAGTTTGAAGCACACGCTTAGAGTGGGATCGGGTTTGGCAGCATTGGCCGTAACCGCTAGCTCCCCATCGATCAGCCCCAGCCCCCTGCGCCCTGATGGGTTAGGAAAGCCGCCGTGCCGTGGGGCACGAAAATCGCCTCCGAGCTAAGCCGAATGCCCGGTTGCAGGTCGATTTTTGCGCCCGTGCCGAGCAAGTGGTCGAGGGTGGGGCGATCGCCCATCTGCATCTGCTGCAAATGCTCGTCGTGCAGATATAGGAGTGCCGCGATCTCGCTGCTGGGCTGGGGCTTTGCCCGCAGAGACGCATCAAAGGCCAGCAGGTAGTAGGCTTGCTGGCTGCTGGCCAGGCTGCCATAGCTGGAGTGTGCCCGCTTTTCCAAAATTAGCCGGGGGCAAAGGCCCGATTCCAGCAGGCGCACCACTAGCAATTCCCCGTCAGCACTCAGAAAATAGGTCTGTTCAGCGCTGTGAATTGCAGAAACCACCGCGCCAATTTCCTCAGCGCTCTCTCGCAGGGCGCAGTCTGTCCAGGACTCGTCGGGCGATCGCCGCTTGCCGCCCACCCCAAAAAACCGCAGGCGATCGCCGCCGTGGGTCAGTTCTCTCCGAGGAATCGAAAAGACGTGATACCCGTCCCACCGCAGAAACAGCGCCGCGCCCGTAGGCGTGGTTCGAGAGATGAAATCGGATAGTGAGATGAGCATTCGCCGACTCAGGAATATCGAAAGGGAGGCGTTTCAGGAAGCTACTTGCAGGCTATCGTGAGCAGCACCTCTCCTATTTAAGCCTGCAAAAAGTTAAGACACCGTAAAGCGACACAAAACGATCGCGCTTTGGGGGGTCTAATTCCAATCCATCTGAATCCCGATCAATCCTGATCCCAATCAATCCTGATCCCGCGATTAACCTGATCTCGATCAATTTGTTCAGATCACCCATCCAGATTACGAATCAGAGTGAGTTGGAGAACTGGCAGACGGATTGACCGTTGCAGCTTCTACGGTTCCTTCCTGGAGAGCGACAACGACCGGGCCATCTCCCGCAAATTTTGCAGCTAGCTCATGGCGCTGGTTCACCAGATATACGCTCACCAGCGTCAGCACTACGCCAATCCACTCTTGCCGGGTCAACTCTTCCCCCAGCGTCAGATTGCTAAACAGCAGCGCAAACACAGGCGATCGCCCCTACCAGCAGCACCAGCAGCCCCGCAGGCAGCAGCCGAAATCCGGCTAGAAATAGCGGCGTGGTGTGCGGCAGCACAAACTTCATCACCCCCATCGCTGTCCCCAGAAAAAAGAAGGAGGCAACCAGGGCGATCGGCGATTTGGCGAGGGCAGGGGTGGAGAGGTTGGAAGACATTGGGACAGGAGGGGGTAGGGGTGGTGAAATCGAAACATTGGCGTGGACACTAGCGCGGGGCGGCGGTCTGGCGGAGGCTGGCGGAGAGCGATCGCCCGGTGCCGCCGCGCCGCACCAGAATCAGTTCGGCGGCAATGCTGACGGCAATTTCTTCTGGGGTGAGTGCGCCGATATCTAGCCCAATGGGGGCATAGATGGTGTGAAACTGGCTGGGATCAATGCCGCGCTGGGCGATCGCCTGATAGACCTGGCGCACGCGCTTTTCGCTGCCGATCATCCCCAGATAGCAACAAGGCACTTTGCGACTCAGCAAACCCTCCAGCGCGTCCAAGTCGTATTGATAGCCGCGAGTTACCAGGGCAGCATAAAGCTGGGGATGACGTTCTAGCTGGCGCAGGGCGCTGGCGATCGGCTCCGCAAAGATGCGAGTCGCCTGGGGATAGCGATCGCCATTCGCCCACTCCGGGCGATCGTCCTGCACCATGACCTGAAAGCCAATTAGGGCAGCCACTTTGGCCAACTGTTCGCCAACATGACCCGCACCCACAATGAGCAGCGCGGGCGGCGGTTGCAGCGTTTCGACAAATGCGGATTCGCTGAGGGCGATCGCCCGTCCATTCGCGGCATGGTCGGCTAGATGCGGAGACTGATCAGCCGCAAAGGGTGTTACAAGGGTCGCGGGCTGTGCCGACTGGAGGCGATCGCAGATTTCTTGGGCCAGGGCGATCGCCTCCTCCCCCTGCCAGCGCTCTACCCACACCTGCATCCAGCCACCACATACGCCCTGAATCTCTCGGTTTGGCGCACCCGACAGGTCAATTTGCACCCGCTGCTTTTTGCCGGAGTGCAACACGTCTAGCGCGGCACAAATCACCTTTGCCTCACCCGCGCCGCCGCCAATCGTGCCCCAGATCTGTCCATCGCCCCAAACCAGCATCCGTGCCCCCACCTCACGCGGCACCGACCCCCGCACCTGGATGACCGTCGCCAGGACAACCGGATGATTTTGCAAAAGGTTCGTGAGCTGAGAAAAGCATCGAATAGACATCGGAGCATTACCAATAGAAGTCGGGCAATGGATAAGCCCAAACGGTAATGATTTTTGCTGTCAGGATAGACCGCACGGCGAGTCTCCTGGCGTTTCTAAGACTGTCGAGCAATGAAGGGATAGAGTCGGAGAGCGTGGGAAAGCCAGCGTCCCCATTTCACCCCATTCTCCATCCCCTCATCCCCCGATTACTCCGCTGAGCCAAAGCGCAGCGTCATAAAGATAAACCGAGCTACGAAAACTGCCGCCAAAATCCAGGTGGCCAGACTCACTTCATGGGCTTTGCCCTGGAAGGTCTTGGCCAGAGGATAGGCGATGAAGCCGAGGGAAAGCCCCGTTGCGATAGAGAAGGAGAGCGGGATAAAGAAAATAGTTAGGAAAGCAGGAACGGCTTCAGCAGGATCAGCCCAGCGAATGTCAGCCGCACCCGCCATCATTAGCACACCCGTAATCACCAGCGCTGGGGTAGTAGCATAGGCGGGAATTGCCTCAAACAGCGGCACTAGGAAAATTGCCAAGGCAAACAGCAGACCCGTCACCAGAGCCGTAAACCCGGTGCGGCCACCTTCGGCAACACCCGCCGCCGATTCCACATAGCTGGTGACGGTCGAAGTGCCGATAATTGCCCCGGCCGTCGTGCCCACTGCATCGGCCAAGAGCGCCTGATTGGTGCGGGGCAGTTCGCCGGTTTCTGTGAGGAAGCCTGCCCGCTTGCCTACACCCGACAGCGTGCCCACGGTGTCAAACATATCCACGAATAGAAACACCAGCAGCACCGCCAGGAAATCGATCCAGTTGTTGCCCGTGACCAGGCCCAGCCCGCTAAACGCCTTGCCGAACAGATCCACGGGAAACTGGGGTGCGCCAACGATGCCCTTGGGCCAAGGCGACACCCCCAAAATCCAGCCCAACACTGCCGTTGCCAAAATTCCCCAGAGCAGCGCTCCGCGCACTCGCCGCACTAAGAATGCCGTCGTCAGCGCAATGCCAAACAGGGCGAGCAGCGCATTGGGATTGCCCAAACTGCCTAGCGTGGTCTTCGTCACAGGGCTAGCGGCGACCAGCCCCGCCCCGCCCGTAGCTGGGTCACCCGCCAATCCAATGTAGGCAATGAAAAAGCCAATGCCTACAGAAGTTGCTGTTTTTAGCGTCATTGGGATGGCATCGACAATCTGCTTACGGACATTGGTGAAGGTGAGGGCTATAAAGATGATGCCCTCTACCAGCACTGCTGCCAGGGCCAGCCGCCAGTCAAAGCCCAGCGTGAGGACAACGGAGTAGGCAAAGAAGGCGTTTAGCCCCATGCCAGGAGCCAGGGCAAAGGGGTAATTGGCGATCAAGGCCATAACCAGTGTGGCGATCGCCGCTGAAATTGCCGTCGCAAACACCTGTTCGCCAAACAGATCTCGTGGCTCTTGCAAGAAAATGGCATCCGATAAGATCAGCGGATTGACGACCAGGATGTAGGCCATGGTCATGAAAATCGTGAACCCTGCCAGCGTTTCAGTCCGAAAATTTGTGCCGTGTTGGTCAAACTTAAAGAAATTTGCCAGCTTTGCCCAAATGCCGCTGTATTGCGGCGTAGGCACGCCAGGTTCCGATTGGAGAACCTCAGGCTCCATAGTGATACTCCCTATCGCTTT
>JBDNCP010000054.1:0-26768 GCA_046719575.1 Cyanobacteriota bacterium | reverse complement strand
CCGGTGGGTTCGCCTGTGCCGCCGCCGATTGGGGCTGCACCCGTGGAGTATCACCGCCCGCCCTCGGTAGGGGCCTATCCGTCGGATTATGCGATCGCCCCGCCGATGGGCGCACACGGGTCGCAGCCGATGGGAACGTCTGTGCGTCCCCCCGTTGGCTCTACGCCTGCGGACTATTCCGTTGCGCCGCCGATTGGCTCTCGCCCCCAGCAGCCGCATTTGCCACCGCCAGTGGGGGCCTATCCGTCGGATTACAGTATTGCGCCGCCTGTGGGTTCCCAGCCGCTGCCGCATTCGGTGCCGCCGCCTGTGGGGGGAGGCTCGACAGAGAAGGTGATGCCGCCGCCGATTAGCTGGGTGCCGCCGACCCATGCTGCGGGACAGATCGTGCCGCCGCCTGTGGGTGGACCGCCCAAAGATCAAACGCTGGGCTATTGGCAGTCTTATGGAGAGCGCCGAGATTGATGAAGTCTGTGATTCCGGTCGAACTGCCGCAAAATGCCTACGAGGTGGCGATCGCCCCTGGCAGCTTGGCGCAGCTAGGCGAGTGGCTGCGGCCGCTAGGGCTGGGGCGAAAGCTGATGCTGGTGTCGAATCCGATGATTTTTCGGCGCTATGGCGAAGCGGCGATCGCCTCGCTAGCGGCGGCGGGATTCGACGTATGCCATGCGCTGATTCCGGCGGGTGAGCGCTATAAAACGCTGAGTTCGATCCAAAAGCTCTATGACGTGGCGCTGGCCCATCGGCTAGAGCGATCGTCGGCGATCGTGGCGCTGGGCGGTGGCGTGGTGGGCGACATGGCGGGCTTTGCGGCGGCCACTTGGCTACGAGGTATCCGGTTTGTGCAGGTGCCGACCTCGCTGCTGGCGATGGTGGATGCGTCCATCGGCGGCAAAACGGGGGTCAACCATCCCCACGGCAAGAACCTGATCGGCGCGTTTCACCAGCCGCGTCTGGTGCTGATTGACCCGGAGGTGCTGGCGACGCTGCCGCCCCGCGAGTTTCGCGCAGGCATGGCAGAGGTGATTAAGTACGGCGTGATCTGGGATGCCGACCTGTTTCAGCAGCTAGAGCAGGCGCAGCGGCTAGATCAGCAGCGCTATGTCTCGCCAGAACTGATGCAGACCATCTTGACGCGCTCCTGCCAGGCGAAGGCGCACGTCGTCAGCAAGGACGAAAAGGAAGCAGGGCTGCGGGCGATTCTCAACTATGGCCACACGATTGGGCACGCGGTGGAGAGCCTGACGGGCTACAAAGTGGTGAACCACGGCGAGGCAGTGGGCATCGGCATGGTGGCGGCGGGGGCGATCGCCCTGCGACTTGGCCTGTGGGATGCAGACTCAAACCATCGCCAAACTGTGCTGATTCAAAAAGCAGGGCTGCCCACGCGCCTGCCTGCGGGACTCGATTTAGACAACATCCTTGCCGCGCTGCAAACCGACAAAAAGGTGAAAGCCGGACAGGTGCGCTTCATTTTGCCGACGCAGATTGGCGCAGTGATTGAAACCGAGCAGGCCACGCCAGCGGTGATTCGCGAGGCACTGGCGGCAATGGCTGAGGAAAATTAAGCGTACCCAAAAGCTGGTTCGAGTTGAGAGGGCGATCGCCATATCAAAAGGAATCAAAAGGGTCACAGCGGATTTGCCCTGCGCGTTGCCCGCAACAAATCCGCTTCCCGCTTCCCAACAAATTCGCTTTCAAAACCTTTCCAAACGGAGACTACGCCGTGTAGCTGTAGCTGCCCACTAGCGAAGCAAGAACAGCGTGAAACGCCTCAGAGGCATGGCGGATATCATCGCGGGTCGCAAAGTGGTCAAACCGATGCAATACGTTGTCTCCTTCCACCAGCAGCAGCGTCGGCAGCGTCGTCAGGCGATAGCTATTTGCCAGCTTAAAGTTTTCATCAGCGTTAATTGTTACCAGTTTAATCTGCCCGCCCCATTCTGCCTGAAGCTGATTTAGCATCGGGTTCATCAGCCGACATAGCCCGCACCACGGGGCCCAAAAATTAATCAGCACCGGGGTCGAAGATTCCAAAACTTCTTTAGAGAAATTGCTTTCGTTAACAGAGAGTAGCATAGGAGTTTTTAAGAAGAAAAGTGAAAAAACAGCAGGGGATCAATCGGGGATCACGCTATTACCCTAGATTACCTGTTGCTTGGATGAATAGTGGGTGGGCAAACCAGAATAACCATACAAAAATCGCCACGCCGACATAGGCGGGGCGAAGAAACTCTTTGAATTCGAGCGTTTGACGACCATCGAGAATTGCCAAAAAAGGAATCACTGAGGTTCGCGCTTTAACTGCTTCAAACGCTTCGCCATAGCGCTGGCTAAGACGGCGATCGCCATGCCACACGCCAAACAAGTGATGCAGAATCAGCCCCGCTGAGGTGACCAGCATAAAGGTCGTTCCCAGCCACAGCGTATGGGCAATGCACCAGATCACCTGACCCACCATCTGCGGATGGCGGGTAATCCGAATAATGCCCGTTTCATAAAGATGAACCTGAGGTTTTTGAATAGCTGCTATTTCTAAGAGATTAAAGGTTGCTGGATAGAGAAACAGGAACGAGATCGCCGACAACGCCCACACCAAGGGTTCCATCCCCGGTACACCCTGCACGTTCCACAGGCGCAGCCCGTCGTAGCGGTGCTGGATGAAGTAGACAATCAGCAGCGTAGCCAGGGGCAGACTGACGAGGGCGAAGATAACGCGATAGGGGCGTGCCCCGATACGCTTTTCGGCGTGGGGACGGAGGGCTGCGAGGCCGCTGTGGGCGATCGCAAATCCGACCAAAAGCCCAAACATTACAAAATGGCTGGAGGTAAACCAGTCGTCGCTCATAGGATCGGGAGTCAAGATAGAGGCAAGGACAGCAGTTGCCAAGACAAGCTGCGAAGTGGCTCAGCCAAAGCAGCAAAATCAGCGATTGCAAAATCAGCATCAAAAACGCTTAAATTTTGAGCCAACCGCAACGGGGATCAAAACTCCCTTCGTGTTACAGAATACAGGTTCCTGCATATTCAGCCAATGCTAATTTCGCCAAAATGTAAAGATTATTGATCCCAAATTGATCCTAAAACTGAATCTCGGCAGAAAAGTGCAAAATTCAGCCTTCTTGCCCGTCGTTGATTTTCTGAGCCAACCGACTTGCTCAGGTGTCGTAAAGCATCCCTAAAAGCATCCATTGATTCGGTAGCGATCAAAGATCAAAAAGGAAGAACGAAGAACGAAGAACGAAGAACGAAGAACGAAGAGCGGGAGAGTTTGTTGCTGTCTGGTCGCTTGTATTCTTTAGGAAGGGAGTAGGGGGCAGACACGGTGAGTATTGCAGGCAGTCTGTCAGGGGCGATCGCCACGGCAGCACCAGATATGGCAGGCGAGTTTGCCAAAAACAGCCCAGGCTGGCAAGTGCAGCGATCGCTCCAGCGGGCGGGCGAGTGGATTGAGTGGGTGCTGTTTGGCGACAATCCTAATCGTCCTGATTTCTCAGGTTGGATACCGCCGGAGTGGGTGTTGCAAGGGCTGTTTTGGCTGATTTTGGGGCTGCTTGGTGTCTGGGTGGGGTGGCTGCTGGTGCAATGGCTGCGCCCCTATTGGGAAGCGTTTCAACTGCGGCAGAGACGGGCGATCGCCCCTGCACCCGCGCCCCAAGTGCCTGAGTTGACGGCAGCAGAGTGGCTAGCGCGATCGCAAACGGCCCAGCGCCAAGGGGACTATCGAGAAGCCTGCCGAGCGCTCTATCACGCCGCGCTGCATCGACTGAGCGATCGCCACCAGATTTCGCCGCTGCCCAGCCGCACCGATGGCGAATATCTCAGCTTGGTCAACGCATTGCCCAATGCTCGCCCCTATCATGTCCTGATTCGCACTCATGAACGGCTCTGCTTTAGCCCCGCTCCCGTGTCCGCCGCCGCCTTTGAGCAGTGCGAGCGGGCCTACCGGGAAATTTCGTCGTCTCAGTAGCCATCTTGCGAGAAACCTTGCGGAAATTCTGTCATGAAGCTGAATCGTCGCGACTGGATCGTTCTCTCAATTGCACTGGCAATGTTGTTGGTTTTGAGTGCGATCGCCGCTCCCAGCAGCACCCGCCTGCACACCGGATCGACCTACGGGCGGGCCCCCGACGGCTACGGAGCCTGGTTTGCCTATATGCAGGCCCAGGGAACCCCGGTGCAGCGGTGGCAGCGCCCCTTTGAAGATCTGCTCGATCCGCCCGATTCCAGCCTGCCCGAAGCGATGCCCATCTCGACCAATGCTCAGGGTCTTGGCAACGATCCTGGGGCTGGCTCCTCGCTAGACAATCGCCCTGCGGAACCGATGACGCTGGTGGGCATTTCTCCGTTTGTGGAGCAAGCTTTGCGCCCCGACGAGGCCTGGCTGCGGCGCGGCAATGTGCTGGTGCTGGTGGGTGTGCGATCGCTCGTCACTAGCGCCCCCTTTCGGTCGGCGTTGCCCACCCCCCAAGGCGAGGTTTTGGTGGAAACAACACGCCGACAAGCCCCCTCACCAGACCTCAAGGCCCAACTGAGTGATGGCTTTGGGCTGATCGCCTGGGAGCAATCCGTCGGCACAGGCAAAGTCATCCGCGTTGTCACGCCCCACCTCGCCGCCAATGCTTACCAAGACGAGCCAGGGAATTTCCCGTTTCTCGCCAATCTGGTCATAGAGCCGGGGCATCCTGTCTGGGTCGATGAATACATCCACGGCTATCGCGACTCCCAGAGAGAGGCTGCAACTGGGCGATCGCCCCGGTCTGTCTGGGCATACCTGAGCCGCACCCCCATTGCGCTGCTGGTCGCGCAATCCCTGGTGCTGCTGGGGCTGGCGGTGTGGGCGGGCAATCGCCGCATGGGCAAGCCACTTGCCGACCCGCCGCCCAAACTCGACAACAGTCAAGCCTACATTCAGGCCCTTGGCACTGTCCTCCGCAAAGCCGAATCGACTGAATTTGTGGTAGACACGCTCAGCAAAGCCGAGCAGATTCGCCTCCAGCGATCGCTCGGTTTGGGCAACACGCCCACCGATCTATTCACCCTCTCCCACGCCTGGGAGCAACACACGGGTCGCCCTGCCGCCGAACTCCGCCGCCTGCTAAATCCAGAGCGAAAGAAACGACTGGGCGATCGCGCTTTGCTGGAGTGGGTAAGGCGGGTGCAGGCGTTGAGAGGAGAGTGATGGAGGGTGGGTGGGGCAGTGGGGTGGTGGGAGTAACGCGGGCGGCGGATGAGGGATGATGGGAAGGATGAGAGTAGAATTCAAATGCCCTACTTGTCAGAATCTTCTGCAAAGCGTCCTCCAAAACTCGTCACTGCAAAACTCGTCACAGTCCCCTAATTCCCATGCCCAATCCCTTCCAAACCCTTGCCCAAGCGCTCGATCGCGTCGTTGTGGGACAATCCGCCCTGTCGCAGCAATTGCTGGTGGCGCTGCTGTGTGGTGGTCACGTCATCCTGGAAGGCGTACCCGGCACGGGCAAAACGCTAATGGTGAAGGTGCTGGCGCGGCTGGTGCAGGGCGACTTTCGGCGGATTCAGCTCACGCCTGACATTCTGCCGTCGGATATTTTGGGGACAAACATTTTTGACCTAAATACGCGCAGCTTTAGCCTCAAAAAAGGGCCGATTTTTACCCAGATTTTGCTGGCAGACGAAATCAACCGCACCCCGCCCAAAACCCAGGCGGCCCTGCTAGAGGCAATGGAAGAACAGCAGGTGACGCTGGATGGCGAGAGTTTGCTGCTACCGGATTTGTTTTGGGTCATCGCTACGCAGAACCCGCTAGAGTTTGAGGGCACTTATCCACTGCCCGAAGCCCAACTGGATCGCTTTTTGTTCAAGCTGGTGGTGGACTATCCCGACCCCAAGGCAGAACGGCAAATGCTGGTGAATGCTCAGGCAGGGCTGCAAAATCGGCGGCTCGACCTGAGCAAAATCAAGCCCATCCTATCGGTAGAGCAAGTGCTGCAAGCCCGCCAGCAGGTTCGCGCTGTGCAAGTGACCGATGCCCTGGTGGATTACTTGCTGGCGCTGGTGCAGCGTAGCCGACAGCACCCTGACCTGGCGCTGGGGGCATCGCCCCGATCGGCGGTGGCGTGGCTGCAAGCCAGCAAAGCCCAGGCATGGCTCAATGGGCGCGATTTTGTCACCCCGGATGACGTGAAGGCGATCGCCCGTCCGCTTTTGCGCCATCGCCTGATCCTGCGCCCCGAAGCCCAGCTTGATGGACAGCAGGTGGATGAGGTAATTAACTCGCTATTGGGTCAGGTAGCCGTTCCCCGATGAGGCAGAGGCGGGGAAGGGCACATCTGGACGTTTTTGGGCCAGTTTTTGGCCAATTCAAACCGCGTTGCGATCGCTGCCAACCGCCCAACAGCAGCCACCACACGCTGACAGCAAGCCAGTGCAGGGCGACAATCGTCCACGCCGATCTATCCACGCCGATCTATCCACGCCGATCTATCCACGCCGATCTATCCACGCCGATCTAGGTGAGAATGCTGGCCAGACCCAACGTAGAGGTGTATTGGGAGAGATGCCGAGCGACGTACCCCATTGGGGTGAGTTTGCCCGGAGTGGTGCCTATGGATGGGTCCAAAAGGCGATCGCCCTAATCAGCAAAACCCAGCACCAGCTTTTCTGTCACGGTACCGTTTCAGTGCCGCATTTCATTCCCTGTTCCCTGTCGTGTTTCATTCACTATTCCTTGCTTTGTCCCCTGCTCTATAGTGTCATCGGCGCAATCGGCGCAATATCCGGATCATATCCACCGACCTGGTTTGTTCGCAGCACCCACACCGATGCGCCATGTTTTAGAAACGCATGGGCGATCGCATCACTGGCTTTGCGCGGCAGAATGGTTCGCCAACTGCCCAGACCCATCCGCAGATTGCGTAACGGATAATCCTCCAGCGTGCTGCCCAGATTGTACTCACTGCGTTCCCAGTCGCGTCGCGGGCCGCCAAAGGATTGCAGCTTGCCTTCCAGGTCCTCCCCCAGCGCCCGAAGCTGCTGAAACTGCCGCGCCTGCTCCGGCTCTTGCAGCAGCAGTTCCAGAATACGGGGATTTTCGCGCAGGGTGCGCTGTGTGCCGCGAATGCTGGCAAAAAGCGCCTGGTTGGAATCTTGAGAGCAGTTATAGGCTGCGTTTACATAGGTTCCACCTGTGCCGTCGCCAATGCGATATCGCGCCGTCATCACCTGCAACTGCCGCTCTAGCAAGTCCAGTGGCGAAACTAGGACGTTACCGATTTTGTAGGGGTCGGTGTAAGCGGGCAGCTTAATCAGCAGATCGCAGGTCGGGCGCGTGCCCAGCCAACCAAACTGGCGATCGCCCATATAGCGCGACCAATGCAGCGTACCCGCCACCAGCCCGTCGGTGTTTTGCGTATAGACCTGGTAATAACAAATATCAAACTGGCGCTCGTCGGCCAGCGGCTCGTGGATGACAGTCGCCACGCCATAGGCAAAGTGCCCAAAGAAAATCGGCGTGGCCGCCGCAGGTTCTTTTTTCTCGCCGCCAATGCCGCCGTAGGTGTGCAGCACCAGCGCTTCGTCGCCCACGCGCCATTCGTCGATCGCCGCCTGAATCGCCGCATCTGACCCATTGGACAGGCTGCTACACAGCACCGACGCAATCTTGCCCTTTTGCGCTGCGATGTCGGCCCAGGCCTGCTTGCGAATGTAGCGGTAGGCCGTCTTGCCGCCAAACAGCACCGATTCTGGTTGCAGGCGAAACAGGGCACGGGGGGCGATCGCCTGCACCACAAACGCACCTGCTGTGTCCTTCGCGCCATAAACATACCAGCCCGTCTCGTTGTAGGGCGATTTTTCTAGGTCGCGGGTGGTCGAAGGATAGCTGCCATAAGCCTTAGCCAGCACCACCTCCGGCAGCCGCATCGTTTCCAGCTTGCCGCTGAATTGCTGCGTCGCCCGGTCAAAATGCGTCACCACAAACTGATCGCTGCCCGCCACCGGTCGCTCAAACCGCACCAGCGCATAAAACCGTCCCGTAATTTGCACAGGCGTATCGGCAATCAGCAGCACATCGCCTTGCACCACCACAGGCGATTCCAGTCGCACGATCAAATCGTCCACCGGATGCCCGGCCGCCAGCGATTCCAGCGCGTTTACCTGTCGCCAGTGGTTGAGCCGATCGGGATGCACCATGCCGCCGTAGCGACTGCTGAATTCTGCCTCGGCGCTAAAGTGGACATCCTTCACGACGGAATTCATGCTCTTTTGCACATTTAGGTAGTCAATCCAGCGCAGCCGCACCCGCTGCCCAATTAGATAGCGATAGCCCTCTGGGGCGTGGTGAACTTCCAGCCAAGTTCCCTGGACGTGCGATCGCTCTTCTGGCGTGGGCAAGATGAGCCGACCCATCCACTCGCCAATCGGTCGATACCACTGGGGGTCAACGGGCTGGGCGATCGGGTAATAGTCGGGCCGGTTAAACGCCGCCGCCTGATACAGGGCATAATTGCTAGACGTTTGTGGAATCAGGTCGCCTGCCCGTAGCGCCTCGCCCCGCAAAATTTGCAGAATCGTCTCGATGGTCTGCTGCAAGTGGGTGCGCCCGTCGGGCAGCGTCGCTTGGGGGTCCATATAGCCGCCGGGAACCTGATGCCCGATTGGCCCGGCCGAGAGAACCGTGACTTTGCCCTTGCGCTTGCCCCGATTCCAGTAAGACAGCGGAAACAGCTTCCAGCGACCCGGAAAGATAATCGGGCCGACCCGCTCCACCACATCCTTATCGCCGACGATGTGATACAGATGCTCCAGCACCAGTACGTTATTGTTGGCGCTCATCACGCCGCCCAGGGAAATCACGTCAACGGGGGCAAGGGTCGAACGTTTCAAGTAGGGCGCAGCGGCCACAGACATTTCACCCCCGCCGCTGTAGCCCAGCAGCGTAATCGGCACTCGGCTACCCGGTCGATAGCCCCGCCGCACCAGCCCATCAAAAATCACCTGAGCAATACCCTGGTTATAGATGGGGCCATAGCGCTTGTCAGACGACACCGCCACAATCAGCATGTTTCGCAAATTCACCAGCATTCCCAGCAGCGCCGCTGGGTTGTTCCAGCGCATCTTGTCGGCCAACCGCCAGAGAAATGCCAGCGGCCGGTCTTCATAGAGCGGGCGATTTAGCACTGAGTAGAGCATCAGCCCCTCGACCAGTTCTACATCTTTGGGCAGAGCGGGTCTGAGGGCGTTCAAAAAGTCTTCGATATCGGGGGTGTATTCTTCGCCCGACTGGGCAATCCCGTCCAGATACACCAGGTAATGGTTGGTTTGTGGGAAGTAGGGATCAGGGTGATCTTGCGCCGCAGCGCCCGCCTGCCAGCCCTCCAGCCCTGTTTGAGTCGTTTCGGAGAGGGACGAGTTAACTGCTGTCGCGTCTAGTTCGTCGCCATACCAGCCAGCCCACCAGCCCAGCGACTCCAGCGGCGCGATGATTCCTGCAAACACTGTCGCTACTACGCCAATCCAGGCCAGATCAAACGTCAGGCGAAACGGGGTCGGCAGTCCGTTATACCAGCCAAAAAGCCCATCCCGCACTGGCCGCATCAGCAGAAAGACTAGCCAGAAGGCGATCGCCAGCGCCAGCAGCCCCAACACCACCTTGACCACTTGGGGAATGCCCCGCGTCTGATAGTCAAGCTGCAACACAGGGTCTTCTGCCGCTGGCTCCTCTAGCGGACGCAGCGAGTAGCCAGCAGACGGTCGCTCCAGCACGGCCTGAGACACACTGCGAGCGGCTTCTGGGTTCGATCGTCCTGCCGCCGCCACCAACTGACGCACCTCCGGCAGCGCCGCCCCAGAAGCCGCCAAAATTGGCTCTGCGGGGCGGGCCCCAGCCAGCATTTTTTCTCGCAGTTCACGACGGCTACTCGTCAGTTCGACCCCGGCTACGCGATCGGCCAGACGACGACCCAACTCAGCAATTGGCTGGGCGATCGTCCCTTCCAAAAGCTGCTTTACGACCCAGCCCAGCAGCACATAGGTCAACGCTTCACTGGCGCTGAGTCGGGCCACCACCCCAAACCCCACCAGCATCGACAGCAAGTTCCACACCGACAGCAAATTTTGAATGGGATAGCCCAGGTAGGGCAGCGCTCCCAAAAAGCTAAACAGCAGCGGCGCATAGCCTAGCCCCAGTACCGTCACCAGCGTCGGCAGGGGCACCCGCGCAAACCCCGGCAATAGCCCAATCAGCCAGGTGCTAAGGGCTAGAAACAGAAACCCAAAGGCAAACAGGATCGCGTTTAGCAGCAGGCTAAAGACAAAGCGGCTGGGCTTGACACGATTGACAAATAGGATGATGCTCTGCCCTACCCCCAGCGACAGCCCCGCCAGCAGCACAATCAGCAGCGCCAGCCAAAAGCCGCCGGGCAGGGTCACAATCCGCCGAAATGCGTCGAATTGCAGTGAAAAGGCACCACCGATTAGCTCAGTCGCTTGGTTCCACGCTGTCTCAGCCATGATTTCACTCCTGAATGGCGCAGTGGGCGATTTTGCCGATCACCAGGCCGTTGCTGCGATGATAAAACGCGCCGCGCAAATTCAGAAGTAAATTGCCATAAAGAAATTGCTAGCAGGCAAATTCACAAAGACTTTCAAGCCGGAGTCGCTGTTGCACAAACGGCTATTCCACCAGAGGCCGCTATTCCACCAGATGGTGATCCATCACATAGCGGACGAGTTCGGCGCGGTTGCTGGTGTTGGTCTTGCGGAGGAGGCTGCTGACGTACTTTTCGACCGTGCGGGGGCTGAGGTGGAGGCGATCGCCAATTTGCGAATTTGACAGACCATCCGCCAGCAGTGACAGCACGCCCTGTTCTCGCAGCGTCAATCCCAAATCACTCTGCGGTTCCGCAGCAAGATGCTCCTCAGTGACCCGGTTCGCACCCGCCTCCACCGCCTCCGCCGCGCGAATTTGCCGCCGCCATTCGGTCTGGATGAGCTGCGATCGCTCCAGCAAATTTCGCACCACCGCCCCCAATTCCTTCAGATCAAACGGTTTTGGCAAATAGGCATCACACCCCAACTGGTAGCCCCGGATGCGTTCCTCCGTGCGGCTCAGCGCCGTTAGAAAAATCACGGGCAAAAGTCGCAACGCGGGCTGCGATCGCACTTGGCGCACCAATTCAAAACCATCCATCCGGGGCATGGCCACATCCGTCACAATCAAGTGCGGCTGCACTTGATCCACCAGGGTAAGGGCCTGCTCACCGTTTTCTGCCATCACTACCAGATAGCCAGACAACTCTAAGTAGTCGCCAATCGAAAGCCGGGTGCCCAGATCATCATCCACCACCAGAATCGTCAAAGGCATTGCGGAGAGCCTGAGTTCAGAACCATTGAGTTAATACAATAAATACAATAATTTTCTACAATAATTTTCACCAGCCTGAGTCAAAATTGCCAGAATTCGTCAATTCTTCCTCCTTAAGCCAGCTCAGAAGTGAAAAATGGCGATCGCATCTCCAGCCCTCTCCTAGCTTGCTCAATCACTCAGTCCAGATACTTCCTACTAAGTGTTTGTTTAGCTCGACTCTAACTCGAACCGATTTACTCGAACCGAACTACTCGAACCGAACTACTCGAACCGATTCACTCTAGCCTATTGCCTTGTCAGTCTTGTAAGTGCGGTTAGATATAGACATAACGCAGCATCCAGCAAGGCTTTGATGCATTGCGCCGACAGTAACACGTCCTACCCACGCTAGAGCCACACGCTAGAGCCAAGTTAAGGGCAATGTTTGCAATCTCATACGGGCTTGGGGGCTGTTTGACGGAGCATTTGTAGCGTAGCCCAGTAACACGGAACCTTTAGACCATAACAGCAGTCTTCCACTACAGTCTTTTACTACAGTCAGACTACAGTCAGAATCGAATAGAGCGGTCGGTAACCCGCCGCCACTGCGAACCCGCTTTATACCCACTTTATAAAAGTAACCTGAAATTAACCTGGCAGATCACAAGACAAGACAGATTGCAAGACAAGAGCAGACAAGACGTAGGGAAAAGCGGATCAGCAGAAAACTGACACACAAAAAACTGACACAAGTGAAACTATATCTTGATCATCTGCCATCCAGAATAAAGACGACTGCTGATATCATAACTTTGTCAAGATTTGTAAGCTTTCTTCAAATTGCCCCGCTCAAATCTAGCGGCTTCAAGTCGTCCTGAGCGATGGATTGGGTGAGCGCTTCGAAATAAGAAAGGCTCCAAAATTAGCGATTGTGGTGTAGGAGATTGCAGGCGTGCAAAACGGATTTATTGGAACTGCGGATACTTCAGCGCCACGCGGCTCGCATGATCCCATTCGAGTTGGCGTGATTGGCGTTGGCAATATGGGCCAACATCACACCCGCGTCCTCAGCTTGCTCAAGGACGTAGAACTGGTGGGCATTTCTGATGTCAATGTGGAACGGGGGCTGGACACGGCAAGCAAGTATCGGGTTCGGTTTTTTGAAGACTATCGCGAACTGCTAAAGTGCGTGGATGCGGTCTGTGTGGCAGTTCCCACCCGGCTTCACTATTCTGTGGGGCTGACCTGTCTCCAGGCGGGGGTGCATGTGCTGATTGAGAAGCCGATTGCCGCCAGTATTGCCGAAGCAGAGCTGCTGGTCAACGCGGCGGCCGAGTCCCACTGCATCTTGCAGGTGGGGCATATCGAACGGTTTAACCCGGCATTTCAGGAACTCAGCAAGGTGCTGAAGACGGAAGAACTGCTGGCGCTAGAAGCCCACCGCATGAGTCCCTACTCCCAGCGGGCAAACGATGTGTCGGTGGTGCTAGATTTGATGATCCACGATATCGACCTGCTGCTGGAGTTAGCCGCTGCCCCCGTCACTCGACTGACCGCCAGCGGCAGCCGCGCCTCGGACTCTGGCTATCTGGACTATGTAACGGCGACGCTGGGCTTTGCTAACGGTATCGTGGCGACGCTGACAGCTAGCAAGGTCACCCATCGCAAGATTCGCCGCATTGCCGCCCACTGCAAAAACTCTCTGACGGAAGCAGATTTTCTAAACAACGAAATCCTGATCCATCGGCAGACGACGGCAAACTGTCGAACCGATTATGGCCAGGTGCTTTACCGTCAGGATGGGCTGATCGAAAAGGTGTATACCAGCAACATCGAGCCGCTGCACGCCGAGCTAGAACATTTTGTGCAATGTGTGCGGGGCGGCAAGCAGCCCTCGGTCGGCGGCGAACAGGCCCTTAAGGCGTTGCGGTTGGCCAGTCGAATTGAGCAGATGGCGTTGGATGGTCAGGTCTGGCGGCCGGATGATTTGGGGAGTGTGCAATCGGAGATCTCGGCGATCGCCCTCTAGCCACCTGCCCCCTCAGCATTGCAGGCCGTTTTGAGACGGACTTTGAGACGGACTTTGAAACGGACTTTGAAACGGACTTTGACTGTGGCCAGCCTTGTAAAAACTCCAGTCCCGTAGCGAATCTGGCGGCATAGGTCGATCAATCGTCGATCAATCAGGGTCGGTTCTCTGGGGTTTTTCGACTAGCGCCCCACTCTTTACTATGAAAGAGTGAGTTATTTTGAGTGCGAGAGGCTATGGGGCTTGCTCAGCAGCGGCTCGTGCAGCAGGTGGCGCGGGCTTTTCCAGACGGACTGTTTTATAAAGAAACTACCGAGCGAGTAGTAGCTCTGACCATTGACGACGTGCCCACGCCCGGCGAACCAGAGGATGAATCTACTCAAAAAATTTTGGAGGCGATCGCCGCTCATAATCGCCAGATCGAAGATCCAGCTCGCCATGTGCGGGCTACATTTTTCATCATCACCAGCCACCTCACGCCCGAAAGCACCATCATTCCTCGCATCCGCGCCTATGGGCACGAGGTCGCCAATCACGGCATCGTAGACGACACCACCGCCCTCCAGCACCCTGAACTGTTTGCCCTGCAAATGCGCGAAGCCCACAATCGCATTTGCAAAGACTGCAACCAACCCATCCGCTGGTATCGCCCCGGTCGTGGGTTATATGTCAAGAGCATGGTGCCCAAGCTGCAAGCCATGCCCGGTTATGAACCCCGGTTTGCCCTGGCTTCCATGATTCCTGTAGACACTTTCAAGCCAACAGACAACGCCCTGTTTAGCGCCTGGTATGTGTCGCGCTTCGTCTTTCCCGGCTCTATTCTGGTGATGCACGGCGGCTCAGCCGAGCGGTCCGAGAAAACCGCCGCCGCCATTCCCTTGCTGCTCGACTACTTGCAGCGAAAAGACTATCGCGTGGTCACCCTGTCGGAACTTTGGGACAACTATTAGGCTTGTATTAGAGGGCTTGTATTGAGGCTTGAAGCTTCTAGGCTATGGGCTTCGGGAGCTTTGCAGCACGATATTTTCAGCCCTGTCCCCTTATTCTTTGCATTGCACCCCTAAACCTGTCATGATCAGCCTATGCTGATTTACATTTTTTCATGTTTGCTGGCGGCGCTACTCTGGCTAGGCGCATTGCCCTTTGGAATCCCGGCGGAGGCCGTTCCGACAAAATCACCGGAATCGCCTCCGATGGAGCTTCCGTCGCTGAGCGATCTGCGCGAAAAAGCCTTCGACGCAACCAATCGGGGCAGCTTTGCCGAAGCAGAAACCTATTGGACTAAAATCCTGGAACAGTTGCCCGACAACGCAGCCGTGTGGAGCAATCGCGGCAATTCACGGGTCAGCCAGAACAAACTGCAAGCGGCGATCGCCGATTTTGACAAAGCCACCGAACTGGCCCCCGATGCACCCGATCCCTACCTCAACCGGGGTGCGGCGCTGGAGGGGTTGGGACGCTGGGAAGAGGCGATCGCCAATTATAACAAAGTGCTGGAACTCGACCCCAACGACGCGGCTGCTTACAACAATCGGGGCAACGCCAAAGCCGGACAGGGCAACTGGCAGGCAGCAATAGAGGATTACAAAAAAGCGGCAGACCTCGCGCCCGATTTTGCCTTTGCTAGGGCAAATTATGCGATCGCCCTCTATGAAACTGGGCAGATCGACGAAGCCATCCGCACGATGAAAAACCTCGTCCGCAAATATCCCCGCTTTGCCGACATGCGGGCTGCCCTGACCGCCGCCCTCTGGGTCACAGGCAACCAGGGCGAAGCCGAAAGCAACTGGTATGCTGCTGTCGGGCTGGATGCGCGATACAAAGATCTGGACTGGGTTGCCAATGTCCGCCGCTGGAGTCCGTCGCTGGTCAGCGCCTTGGAAAAGTTTTTGACGTTGAAATAAAAACGAGATGAAAACGTTGAAATAAAACTAAACCCAGCCCCACTCGCAATCTGGCAAGGGATAATTTGCAGCATTCGGCATTGCAGAATAGACTTCCTGCGTGAATCGTGGCGCGGTGCCGCCGCGCCACGATTCACGCCCTCAAAACAGCATTCATGCAAGAGGTTTAATGAGGATGCGAATGCTCGAATCTGCCCTCAAATCCAGAACCGATATGAGTTTTTCTGACATTCAAAACCATTGGGCAAAAGCGTTTATCGAAGCGCTGGCCGTGCGGGGTATTGTGCGGGGCTTTGGGGACGGCACGTTTCGTCCCGAACAGACGATTACTCGCGCCGAGTTTGCATCTCTGCTGCGGTCTGCTTTTTCGGTTGCGCCAAAGCGACCCTATGTGCCGTTTTGGGACGTGCCGGAGAGTTTTTGGGCTGCGCCCGCAATACGCTGGGCCTACGAAACCGGGTTTATGTCAGGCTATCCCGATGGATCGTTTCGCCCTGCCGAGGCGATCGCCCGCGTGCAGGTTTGGGTAGCACTGGTAAGCGGGTTGGCGTTTGCCGCATCAGCCCAGGCTCCGTTGTTCGACCTGTATGTGGATGCGGCGGAGATCCCAGACTGGGCCAGACGGGCGATCGCCACGGCTACAGAAACGGGACTGGTCGTGAACCATCCTGACTTGAAACGAGTGCGATCGCCGCAATTGGCAACACGGGCTGAGGCGGCCAGCTTTGTGTATCAAGCCCTGGTGCGGTTGGGGCAGGTTCCGGTTATCGAGTCGGCGTGGATTGTGCGCTGGGTGCGGACAGTAGCCGTGTCGCATCGACGCGAATTTCGGGCGGCGTGGGTGGCGATCGTGTGGAATATCGACTTTCCCAGCGCCCGCACGCTGACGACGGAACAGCAGCAGGCAGAACTAATCGCCATTTTCGACCGATTGCGATCGCTCAATTTCAACGCCGTGATTTTGCAAATTCGCCCCGAAGGGGACGCGCTCTATGCCTCTACACTGGAGCCGTGGAGCTTCTGGCTGACGGGCACCCAGGGAAAGCCACCCAGCCCCGCCTATGACCCGCTGCACTGGGCGATCGCCCAATGTCGCCAGCGCAATCTCGAAATTCACGTCTGGTTCAACCCCTATCGCGCCCGCACCTCAGCACAAACCGTAAACATTGCTCCCCACCTAGCAGCGACGAATCCTGAAGTCGTCTACCCCTGGGGCAACCAGCTTTGGATGGACCCCGGCGCATCCGTTGTGCAAGAACGCACCTACGCCGTGATTCTGGACGTGCTGCGCCGCTACGACATAGACGGCATCCACCTGGACGATTATTTTTATCCTTATCCAATCGCTGGACAGACCTTTCCCGACGACAAAACCTATCAAAACTATCGCAACAGCGGCGGTACGCTCTCGCTTAAAGACTGGCGGCGTGATAACGTGAATCGCTTGGTGCAGCGCCTTTCTAGCGGCATCAAAGCCACAAAACCGCACGTAAAATTTGGCATCAGCCCGTTTGGAATTTATCGCCCTGGACAACCGCCGCAGATTCAGGGATTGGATGCCTACGATCAGCTTTTTGCCGACGCGCTGAAGTGGCTCCAGCAGGGCTGGGTCGATTACCTCGCGCCGCAGTTGTATTGGCGCATCGACCCGCCCGCCCAGAGCTATCCCGTGCTGCTGGAGTGGTGGGCAGATCAAAATACCCAGAAGCGGCATATTTATCCTGGCAATAACTTATCTTTACTCGATGGCAAAGCCTGGAATGTGACGGAAATTGAGCGGCAGGTCGCCATCACGCGCCAGCTAGAGAGTAAGCTTGCCCTCGGCAATATTTTCTACAGCATGAAGGCGCTGTTGACGAATCGTGAGGGCATTGGCGATCGCCTCCAATCCAGCATCTACCGCACGCCGGCCCTGCCGCCCGTCATGCCTTGGCTCCGCAGCCCGCCTCCTACGCCGCCGCAAAATGTCCGAGTTTTTGGGAATCAGCTTACCTGGAGCAGCACCGCCAGCACCCGCTCCTGGACGCTCTATCGCCAAACCGGAAGCACCTGGACCCTCCAGAATATCTTACCCGCTGTCGCCACAGAATTTACTTTACCCCCTGGAACCTATGCGCTCTGCACAGTAGATCGTCTGGCAAATGAGAGCTTGGGCGTGGTGGTGGTGGTTTGAATAAAAGCAACGCACCAGTTTCAGCCCTCCAGCCTTTGACTACGCTAAGCTAAAATAGAGTTTACTGGTGACGGGGTATCAGTTCTCTTTTGTAGCCCTACGAATGAGCTTGCTGAAGGCCCTACGGACGCTTGACGGGCAACCCAAAATCGCAAATCCAAAATCGCAAATCCAAAATCGCAAATCCAAAATCGAGAATTAATATGAGATGACGGCTTCTTCCTCTACGCCCAAGACGACCCAACAATCCGCAGAAATCATTTACCCCACTGGCGATGGATCTCCCGTGGCAGAAACGTTTGATCATTTATACGCCCTGCTGATCACGCTGGAAGTGCTGCGGCAATACCTCAGCGGGCAGCAGGCGACGGTTCTGGGAAACCAGTTTCTCTATTACGTCCAGGGCTATCCCCGCGCCCGCATTGCGCCAGACATTATGGTGATTTTTGGGGTCGAGCCAGGTGGCCGCGACAGCTTCAAAATTTGGGAAGAAGGCGCAGGGCCCAGCGTTATTTTTGAAATCACCTCCCCCAGCACCCGCACCAAAGACGAAACCTTCAAAAAAGACCTGTATCTCCAGCTTGGTGTGCAGGAATATTGGCAGTTTGACCCCAAGGGAGAGTGGATTCCCGAAAAACTGCGCGGCTATCGTCTGCGCGACTTCATCACCTTTGATGGTGTCGAAGAATCCATCTATGAACCCATCACCGACAGCCAGTGTCAGCCGTTGCAACTGCGCCTTGCCGCTGAAGGCAAGCTGATCGCGTTTTATCGCCTCGACACGGGCGAGAAGCTGCTGCTGCCGGAAGAACTGTCGGACGCGCTGCGTCAGGAAACGCTGAGCCGTCAGGAAGCAGAAGCGATCGCCGAGACAGAACGCCAGAGAGCAGAAGAACTGGAAGCGCAACTGGAACGCTATCGCGAACGCTTTGGCGAATTGCCGGAAGATTAGCCTGCATCTTGCCAGAGCCGTTCCAACGTATTGATTTGCTGCTGGAGATGGCGATCGCGCTGCTGTTTGATCAGCATAGAGATCGCCGCGCTCAGCAGCGGAATGGTCAACAGCCAGAGTCCTGGAGCCAGGGGAAAGTTGGGTGGGGTGGGGTGGGGCGATCGCTGGTAGGCAACGCTGGTACAAATCGGAGAAGAAAAGGCTTGCATAGGCTTTGGGGACTGGATGAAAGTGTTTGCTAAACACGCTAAACGCGCTGTCGCTGGATCAGTTGGCTAAATAGGCCGGGCTGGGTGGCCAGCGCCTCGAAATCACCTTCCTGCATCACGCGGCCGTTTTGCAGCACGTAAATGCGATTGGCATTGCGAATGGTGCTGAGACGGTGGGCGACTACAATTCGCGTTACGCGCAGTCGGTCGAGGCTTTCACTGACGATCGCCTGCGTGCGGTTATCCAGCGCGCTGGTGGCTTCATCAAACAGCAGGATACGGGGACGCAGTGCCAGAGCGCGGGCAATCAGCAAGCGCTGGCGCTGTCCACCAGAGAGGTTTGTGCCGCCCTCGCTGACGACCGTATGCATTCCCATTGGCATCGCCTGCACATCGTCCGCCAGTCCCGCCATGCGGGCCGCTTCCCAGGCTTCGTCCATGCCAATCAGCGCCCCACTGGCAATGTTTTCAAAAATCGACGCAGACATCAGGCGGCTGTTTTGCAGCACCACGCCGAGTTGTCGCCGCACTGCCTGCATATCTAATCCTGACAGGTCTTGCCCATCGTAATAGATCGTGCCGGATTCGGGCGTGTCGAAGCCCAGCAGCAGCCGGAATAGCGTTGACTTGCCGCTGCCCGACGGCCCCACCAGGGCAATGAATTCTCCCGGATCGGCATGAATGCTCACGTTATCCAGCGTCAGCGGCCCATCTTCGCGATAGCGAAACACCGCCCGATCGACCGAGACTTGTCCGGTTAAGCGACCTGGATCAGCTTTATCTTCGGCAACTTCTGGTACAGCGTGAAGAATGGGTAACGCACGCTGCCAGATTGGCAAAACTTCCATCACATCGACAACCGTTGTGCTAAGACTGGTTGCGCCGCCGATAAACGTCCCGAATGCAGCATTGAACGCGAGAAACGTGCCGATAGAAAAGCTGCCGTCCTGTGACTGAGACTGTTGAAGCAACTGGACTGCGAATGCAAACAAGATGGCTGGCGTTAAGGCAGATAGCAGGTTATTGATCACAGCCAGATTGTCCTCAATGCCCTGTGATGCCAACGTGAGTTTTAGCTGCTGGCTATACTGCCGGCCCCAGTAGGCAAAGGCACGAGTCTCGGCTCCGGCAACGCGAAATTTCGCCACGCCGTTAATGATTTCTCTCATGATGCCTTGCAGCTTGCCCTGGCGATCGAGCAGAGGCCGCGCCTTTCGCAGCGTCAGGATGCTAGAGATAACCGTCACGCCAATGTTGATCAGGGCAACCAGGAGGGCGATCGCCGCTAGGGGCAGACTGTAGTAAAACAGCAATCCCAGATTCAGCAATGCAAAAACGCTAGAGAACAGGCTTTTGAGAATGGTGTTGCCCAGTTTTTGCCGAATTTGGCTGACGGCAGACACTCGCGCACTCAGATCACCAATGGAATACTGCCGGAAAAACGACAGCCGCAGCGCCAGCAGCCGATCCCACACTGCCGCCTGCGTCGCAGCATCGGCTACCGTTTCCAGCCGCATCAGCGCAATGCTCTGAGTAACTTGAAACAGGGTTGCGCCAATCGCTGTGGCCAGCAGCCCCAGCGCTATTTGCAGGAGCAAGCTGCGGTTGGCATCGGGAATGGCCTGGTCGATTAGCAGGGCCGTTGCCTGAGGTGTGACCATACCCAACAGCGTTGCACCCAGCCCCGCCAATAGCACCACCCACAGTTCCTTAAAATGTCCCCGCAGGGCAAATTTCAGCAGCGCCAGGG
This sequence comes from Cyanobacteriota bacterium, assembly GCA_046719575.1. Classification (GTDB taxonomy): domain Bacteria; phylum Cyanobacteriota; class Cyanobacteriia; order Elainellales; family Elainellaceae; genus Thermoleptolyngbya. The sequence continues at coordinate 6,425 of JBDNCP010000054.1, read as the reverse complement.
GTCTGGCAACTGCGGGCAGGGGGCGATAGAAGGTGTAGGCGGTGGGTGCGAGGGTTGCCGCAACGCGGGCATCACAAAGCGTACAGGTTTGGTGCAGCGGATCGAGCAATTCATAGCGTGAGGCAGAACGGGGCAGCAGCGCCACCGGACGACCATCCTCTAGCGAGTAGGCCAGCAGGGGGCCGCCATCCTGATGCCACCAGCCCTCGCGCAGCATGACCCGACGAATGCGGATATGAGAGGCACGGGCGATCGCCTCGATGGGGTCTTTCAATCGCCGCAGGTCTTCTGACTTTCCAGGGGGTGAAATCTCAATCCCCAGCGCCCGACCCACGGCCCCAGCCGCCACCAGCAGCGCCGTTTCAGGGTTTGTGGCGATCGCCTCTTGTGCAGAATTCGCAGAAGATCTTGGCGCAACATCAAACACGGTCGATAGTTCATCCAGCGTCCGCGTTACGGCTTCGGTATTGAGCTGCTGCCGTTCGCGATAGCGTGCGAGTTCCTGCTCCTGTTCCTGCGCTTCGAGCATCTGGATTCCCTGCATCACCATTGCTTGTAGGTGGCTTAGTCCAGTCACTAGGGCGATCGCCGATCGCGCTTCACTGGTGCAGGTTTCCAGTTCCACAATGTCGCTGGCTTTTAGCCAGAGATGCCGTTCCAGCGGTAGCCACCTCCCCAGTTCTAGCGGCAAGCTCGACACCCCTTGCAGCAGCGCAGTTCCTTGCAGCACACGCACCCAAGTCACTAAACCCTGTGCAGGCTGAAACACCTCGTTCGCACCCAACACGCCATATCGACCGATCGGGGTTGGCAAAATTGTCGTGGTCATTCCTGCCAGCACGGAGCCAAGCTGATGAACCCAGCCCTCAAGCTGCGGTCGGGCTGCCTGGGGTTCGTCGTGCAGCCATTGGAGAAATTCGGAGGGCGATCGCCCTGCTAGATTCGTCTCTTCCAGCGCCACCGCCATCAGTCGATATGACTGATATGAGTTCGGCAAATCCGACTCGCCGAACTCCGCTGGGGCGATCGCAAACACCGACTCGCCTGCTTTGACGCTAAACAAGTATCGCCGTCGCCCGCGTGGAATCCCATCTTGCATCGGCACAGCAAACAGCGCCAATGAACCGGATTGTACCTGCCAAACCGTCTGGCCATCCAACAATAAAGGTTCATTTCCATGCAGCAATCGGGGTGAATGAATTGGATCAAGCCTTCTCTCTTCTGTTAGCATTCCTGCATTCCTTTTGTCTTATTTTCCAGATCAGAGTCCGCGAGTTATTCAATCGAGCCGCCTTCGCTGCGAATGAGATGAAGATAGGGGCCTTCCTGCTCCTTAAGCTGATCATGACTGCCCCGCTGAACGACTTTTCCACGTTCCAGCACAATGATTTCATCACAGTCACGAATCGTGCTGAGGCGATGCGCCACGATGAGACAGGTGCATCCGCGTAATCGCAGATTGTAATCAATCATACGTTCCGTTTCAGTATCCAGAGCGCTCGTTGCCTCGTCCATGACCAAAATTGAAGGGTCGCTCACCAGCGCCCGCGCGATTTCCAAACGCTGTCGCTGTCCGCCACTGAGGTTGGCTGCGCCTTCCGACAGTTCTGCCCCGTAGCCCCCTGGCATGGATAAGATAATGTCGTGAATAGCCGCATCACGGCAGGCTTGAATCAACTGCTGATCCGAAAGCGTGGTGTCCCACAGCGTCAGGTTATCGCGCACACTACCTGCAAACAGCAGCACTTCTTGCTCGATCATCGCCAGGGAATTTGCCAGCACAGAACGCGGAAGATTTTGGCGAGATTGTCCATCAAAATAAATATCGCCCGCCCAGGGTTGATAGAGTCCACACACCAATTTGGCGATCGTCGATTTGCCGGAGCCGCTGCCACCGACTAGCGCGACCCGCTGACCTGGCTTGAGCGACAGACAAAAGTTTTCAATCAGCGGCGGTGCGGTGCGGCTATAGCCAAAGGTGAGGTTGTGAATGTCCAAATAGCCTTCCAGTTTGGCGAGAGCAGGAGACGCGGGGGAGAGGGTCTGTTCCGAAGAAGGAGTGGCATGAGACATAGCAGGTGAGTCATGAGTGGGTGTCATATGCTGTTCCAGGAGTGGATCTTTTGGATTCTGCAAGACATCATCCAGGCGTGTCAGAGTGCCTTCTAAATCCTGAAAATCACCGCCTAGACGAATCAGTTGGCTGACGGGCTGCATGAACTGTTGAATCAGCGATTGAAACGCCACCAGCATCCCGATACTGAGATAGCCATCCATGACTCGAAAACCGCCGACTACGAGCAGCAGCATGGTGCTAAGGCTGGTGAGGAGTGTGGGTAATACGCCTAACTTCTGATTCAGGCTGTCCATATCCTGACGGGCATTGAGCAGCTTGGCGTAATAGCCTGCCCAGCGCGTGAAGAAATCTGACTCCAGACCCGATGCTTTGAGCGTTTCGATACTCTGTAAGCCAGACATCGCAACGCCGTTTACTTTACCCTGCTCTTGCATCAGTCGAAGATTGGTATCGGAACGGAAGCGAGATACCGTCTGTAATGCTAGCAGGTTAATAATGACGAATGTAATCCCGATGAGGGTGAGAATACTGTCGTATTGCCACATGACCAGTCCGTAGAAGACGACCATGACGGCAGAAATTGCTGTAGTTGCAAGCTGGCCAGATAGTAATCCAGCGAGGCGATCGTTTAGCTGGACACGGCTGCTGATTTCACCTGCAAAGCGCTGATCATAAAAGCTCACGGGAAGATAAAGCAGATGCCAGAGAAAACGACTGGACATCCCCATCGCCAGCTTGACTCGTAGACGACGGAGTAGCTGAAGTTGCAAGCGCGTGAGTAGCCCGGTAATAGCCGCAGTGAATAGCATCACGAACACCAGCGGCCGCAGCCAGTCCTGTCGTCCCTTTAGCAGCACCTCGTCCACAAACACCTGAGAAAACGCAGGCATCGCCAGCCCTGGCAACACCAGCAGAAACCCAACGGCGACACAGAATAGGAGCGAACCCAGGGAACCCCGTAGCCGCGCTTTTAGCGCCCGCAACACGCTTGGCTTTTGCCCTCCTTTTTGAAACTCAGCACCGGGCGCAAAAGTCAGCACCACGCCCGTAAACGCCTCGCTGAATTCTGCCAGAGAAACCGTGCGCGGGCCAGTCGCCGGATCGTTCAGATACACCCGATGGCGATGAAAGCCCTGCACGACCAGAAAATGGTTGAAATTCCAGTAGACGATAAAGGGTGGCTTTAGCCGTTGCAGTCCGGCGAGATCTAGCTTGAAGCCTTTTGCATCTAGCCCGTAGTTGCGGGCGGCGTGGAGTAAGTTAGAGGCTTTGCTGCCGTCGCGGGAGATGCCGCAGACTTGACGCAGTTCGGCAAGAGAGGCGATCGCCCCGTGATAGGCTAAAATCATGCCCAAGGACGCGGCTCCACACTCCACCGCCTCCATTTGCAGCACCGTGGGGACGCGATAGATGCGGCCGTGCCCCCAGAGGGTGGTGGGCAGTTGCCGGAGGGTGCGCGGGAGTTGGCGGAGGTGTTGAGGAAGTTGCTGAAGGTGCTGGAAACCCTGCTGGAGGAGTGAGAAAACCTTTTGAAATTGCTGCGACCAATGGGTGGGTGTCGGCTGTAGAAGTTGCGGTGTCATACTAGTTCATCCCCGTCAGCGATTTGAAAATGGGCAGCACGTAGGAAATGGGCGATCGCGCTTCGGTGGTGATGCGTCCGGTGGCAGTCGTGCCCGCCGTAATCGCCTGACGCGGCCCGTTAGAAGACGACCAGACATATTGCAGCGTGTCGTCAGACTGCCGCTCTGATTCGCGGGTTTCCAGCCGCACGAAAACCGCCAGATGGGGCTGCTCGTTCATTAGGGCAGGTAAGATATCGGGATTGCCAACCAAACTGGCAGCTCCAGCGCGAGTTAGCGGAAACTTGGAAACTTCAAACACCTGCCCTTGAATGCCCCCGTATTCCTCCCGTTTGACCGTAGTGGGCGTAAGCTGAACAGTCATTCCTGGCATAATTTTTTTACCTTCACTGACGGGTAAGAACATCACCCCAACCAGCGGCGTAGCCTCGCCCTGCGCCGACAGCGTCACAATGCTGGCCCCTGCATCCAGTCGTTCGCCCGGTTTAGCAGAAACTTCTAGCACCTGTCCCTCGTAGGGGCTGGTGATTTCGCTATTTCTCTGAAGCTGTAGCTCTAGCTGGGCGATCGCCCGCTGGGTTTCCTGGATTTCCTTCTGTCGCGCTGTATTCGCGATTAGATCCTGCTCTCGTCGCGCCGCTGCCTGAGTTTCCAGATTTTTGATCTGTGCCTGCAATTCATTACTCTGGTTTTCGCTGCGGAGATATTCGCGCTGGGCATCGGCCTCTTTTACATCAAGCTGCTTAAGTTGCGATTCTGCCTGGTTTAGCTGGGCGCGGGCATTGAGATATTCTTGTTCGCCTTGCAGCACCATGTCACGGGAGAGTGCGCCCTCTTCGTGAGCGTTTTGGCGGGCTTGCCAGCGCTGTTCGTAGGTGGGCAACTGGTCACGCAGGGCTTGCAAGCGTTGTTCTAGCGCAAGGCGTTCTTGCTGAATGGCTTCGATCCCCTTTTCACGGATGACAGGCGTGAGAGATTGCACTGTGCGTAGGCTTTGCTGGAGTGCCTGTTGCTGCTGGGCGATCGCCGCCTGTTCAAAGCGATCGCGCTGAAGCTGAGCGGTGCGGGCTTCCTCGTCCTGCCGCTGAAGCTGGGCCAGTTTCTCACGCGAAAGCTGCAACTGCTGCTTAAGTTCCGACTGATCCACGGTCGCCAGCACATCACCGGGCTGGACGCGATCGCCCATTCGCACAGGCAGGGTCAACAAACGCCCAGCCGTGGGAACCTGAACGCGAACGATCTGACTCGGATCAACGCGCCATTGATTGGGCCCCAACTGAGCAACCGGAAGGGGCACCAAAACACCCTGGCCAGGAACGGTAATCGGAATGCGACCCAACACGCTCCAGACTGCACCCCCGACAACAATGGTTCCCAGTGCGAGTAGAGACAGCCAGCGCTTTGGACTGACGACCTGCACCAGTTGATCAAGCTGCTCTGGCGAGGCGCTGCGCTCCAGGGCTTCTGTGCGAAACAGCCTGTTTTTTGCAGAGGATTTCGCGTTTGCTGGAGACGCTGAACTCGCAGATGAATGAACTCGGGATAAATGCTCCCTGGATGTGTTGAGTGAAGGATTTGGCAAACTTGGCAAACTCTTTTCTGGCATTACCATTGCAAGTCTCTCCCGTTTTCTGGTTGCGCCTGGATTCGCTTGAGCAGCCATTCAAACCGCGCTTCGGCCAGGGAAATGCGGGTCAACAGACGGCTACTCAAATCGTCGCGATCGCCCATCGGTTCCACCCTTTCCCCTGCGGAACCGCATGTCGCAGCATGAAGCTGGTGCAGCATTGCCTCATATTCTGCGGTTAGCAAGGTTGCCAGCACTCGGTAAAATCGTGCAGCAAAGCTGACATCGTGCAGTAGTTTTGCCGCCAGTCGCCAGCGCGGAACCGACAGCACCTGTGAGTCGCGCAGCGTGCTGGCGCAGAGTGTGAGGTCATGAGCATTCACAAACTGCATCTCGCCCACCAGATCGCCCCGCGACAAACGCGCCACCTCTTGATAGAGTGCAGAAGGGTTTTCTGCGGGCGCAAGCGTTTGGGCAACCAGGTTTGGCGCTTCGACAGGCTGGCTCAGTAGCAGCGCACCCTCCAGCACAACATGCAAGGCATCGGGCGATCGCCCCGTGGGCAGCAGCACTGCCTGCGCTGGCAAGGATTGAACGATTCCCACCGTTGCCAGCCAGTCCAGATCACTATCCTGCAATTCGGCAAATAAGGTAATGGATTGTCTGAGGGGCGATCGCCGGACCGGAATATTCTGATACTCAAACTCGCGCACTAGCCGCTGATTGCGGGCCGACATCAACAGCGCAACAGCCCGATAAAACCGGGATGCAAAGCTTGTGTCTTCCTGGAGCTTTTGTAGCAGCACAACACGCGGAATGCAAAGAACCTGGCACGGAGACTCAGAAATGATGGAATAAGGAAGCGATCTGGAATCCAGAACCGTAGAGAGACTGGCAAAGTCACCCGGCATGAATTGTGAAAGTGTGGTGATTAACCGTGACATAGAGGCGGTTGGCTTCTCGGATGGATGTGCAATGGCCGCTTGTCGAATGGGTGCGGCGATCGCCACCATACCTTCGAGAATCAAAAACACATCGTCCGACGGCTGGTTTGGGTCAGCCAAAAGGATTTCTGCTGGAACGCTGCTATACCTTGCAGCTTGCATCAGCCAGTTCAAGTCAGAGGAATCCAGTTCCTCAAGCAACAAACAAGTCATTGACAACCTCCCGATCGCCATGAGAGCAAAGAAATAAGCAA
>JBDNCP010000053.1:0-26892 GCA_046719575.1 Cyanobacteriota bacterium | reverse complement strand
ATCACTGCATCATCACTGCATCATCACTGCATCGGGCGATCGCTCATCCCGCAGCTTATGATGAAGGTTCGGTCGATAAAAGCTCAGTTTCTAGTTTAAGGGGCGATTCAGTTCGCGTAGACTTACGTACAAGGTCTGCTTAAGCTTCTAAACTTTATTCCCGCTTATTCTGATCCTAACGACAGATTGCCCAGCCATTCACCCATCTCAGGCGGTAATATCCACCCCTCCCGATTCGGCTCTTGTGAAAACCATCCTGTTTGACTTTGATGGCACCATTGCAGATTCCTTCGATGCGGTGCTGCAAATTACCAACCGACTCGCCCACGAATTTGGTTATGAACCTGCCAGCCCTAGTGAGATCAAGCGGCTGCAAAACCTAAGTTCGCGAGAGATCATTCGCCAGTCCAACATCCCTATGTTTCGGCTGCCGCTGCTGCTGCGTCGCCTAAAGGTGGAAATGAGTCAGGAAATCAACCAGCTCCAGCCCATCGCCGGAATTCAGGCCGCGCTGGTGCAGCTCCAGCAGCAGGGCCATCGCCTGGGCATCGTCACCTCCAACACGGCTGATAACGTCGTTGCCTTTTTGCGAAACCATCAAATGGAAGGGCTATTTGACTATATTCAGCCCAGTGTGGCACTGTTTGGCAAGGGACGGAGCATCCGCCGGATAGCTCGCCAGCGTCAGCTTGACCCGGCTTCGATGGTGTATGTGGGCGACGAAACGCGAGATATTGAAGCAGCAAAGGCGATCGCCATTCCCGTCATTGCCGTCGGCTGGGGCTTTAACTCTACCGCTGCGCTGGCTGCCTGCAACCCCGATGCGCTAGTGCATAAGCCAGAAGACCTAGTGAGGGCGATCGCCCAGATCGAAGCCCAATCCCGAACGCCATGACCCCGCCCATCTCTAGCGTAGAAACTCCCGATGCAGCGGTTTACCCAGCTATTTCAGGACATTGACGCGACCACCTCGACCAACGCCAAGGTTGCTGCACTACGGCGATATCTGCGCGAAGAAAGTGCGGCAAACGCTGTCTGGGCGCTATATCTGCTGTTGGGCAAAACGCGCAAGCGGCTGATCACCTCGCGGGTGCTGCGGGATATTTTTCTGCAAATTTCCGACATTCCCGAATGGCTGTTTGAAGACTGCTACGCGCAGGTCGGCGACTCGGCGGAGGTGATTTCGCTGCTGATGCAGAGCCACGCCCGATTGCAACAACCCACGCAATCTGTTCAGACGGTTCAGACTGCTCAGACTGCTCAGACTGCTCAGACTGCTCAGACTGCTCAGGCAGTCCAGACGGCTGAGAACCTGCCCCTGCACCTGTGGATGGAGGAGATCATTCCTCAAGCAAAGCAAATCGAGTCAGAAGAAGACCTGAAAACGCTGGTGGTGTCATGGTGGGCGGCGCTGAATCCGACGGGCGTGTTTGTGCTAAACAAGGTGCTGACGGGCGCGTTTCGCATGGGACTATCCGAGAAACTGGTGATTCGGGCGATCGCCCAAGAGTTTGACATTCCCGAACCTGTGATAGCGCATCGGCTGATGGGCAACTTTGAGCCAACGGTTGAGTTTTTTCAACACCTGACGCAAATTGAGGAAGCCGAAGCGCTCAGTTCACCAACGCGCCCCTATCCATTTTTTCTAGCATCCCCGCTAGAAGAAGACCGATTCGCCACAGAAGACTTTTCGCGCTGGTGGGCCGAGTGGAAATGGGATGGCATCCGGGCGCAAGTGATCCGCCGTGCAGGACAGGTCTTCATCTGGTCACGCGGCGAAGATCTAGTCACCGATCAGTTTCCTGAGCTGGCAGCCTATTTTCTAACCCTGCCCGATGGACTGGTATTCGACGGCGAAATTCTCTGCTGGGCAGACGGACGGCCCCTCAGCTTCAACCATCTCCAAAAGCGGCTGGGGCGGAAGCGCATCACGCAAAAGATGATGCAGGAAAACCCGGTTCACTTCATTGCCTATGACTTGCTGGAATACAACAGCGAAGATATTCGGGAAAAGGAATTGGGCGATCGCCGCACGCTGCTAGAATCCGTCTTGCAAGCTGCTGATCCAGCTTTTATCACGCTATCGAGCATTGTGCAGTTCGGCTCGATGGATGAGTTGCGATCGCTCCGCGAAAGCTCTCGCGAACGCGGGGCTGAGGGCTTGGTGATTAAAGCAGTGAACAGTCCCTACCTAGTTGGACGAAAGCGCGGCTACTGGTGGAAATATAAGGTAGAACCCATGACGCTGGATGCGGTGCTGATCTACGCGCAAGCAGGCAGTGGCAAACGGGCAAATCTGTTTACCGACTACACCTTTGCGCTTTGGCATGAAGGAAATCTCGTCTCTTTTGCCAAGGCGTATTCGGGTCTGGATAATGCCGAAATCGAAGCCCTCGACAAGTGGATTCGCAAGCACACCATCGAGAAATTTGGCCCCGTGCGATCGGTAGAACCCGTGCAGGTCTTCGAGATCGGCTTTGAAGGCATCCTCCGCTCCACTCGCCACAAATCGGGCATTGCTGTCCGCTTTCCCCGCATCTTGCGCTGGCGCACTGACAAACCCGCCGCCGAGGCCGACACCCTAGAAGCCGCATTCAAACTGCTAGAGCGTTAGGCTGCCTGTGGAAATCCGAAGCGTTCGTTCATAAGCCCCTTTCTTCCTTCTTCTCCAAATTTTCACTTGGACAAACCGCCCAGGATTTGCCATGCTGGGAGTTGAGAACTCATCATGAATTAGGCTTCTGCAATCTAGGTGCGAGCCGCACCTCGAAATAAGCCATCGGAAATGAACCCTTGGAAATGAGCCTGTCTATAAAGACTATAAACAGCCGCTTGCATAGCAATGGCGCACTTACGATAAATCTCCTAGATTAATGAATTTTCAGATTTTGGATGATGAAAATCCTAGAAAATCCTAACGTGAGTAGCTGCCGGCGAGTCGCTGCTTATGAGTAATTGCCTGCAAGCAGTTACATTGGACACGGCAATTCAGTGATAACCATTCTATAATCTGCCGTCAGGCAACATTATTTGAGCAACATTGGGTAACCTTACAGCGCAACTGGGGTGCGGCGAGGCTAGAGTAAACAATCTGACCAATCAACGCTTATAACGCTTACTTGGAATGATTCTTCTACAACCCCCGGAGCGAAATGCGACCAGCACATTTCTAAGGGAATCCTCTCAAGTCACCGACCAGATCGGCAATGCCTTTGTGCTGCATTTGTATGCGCGGGTTCGGGAAATCGAAGCCCTGGCCCGCACAATGTCTACGATGGCAGAAACATTACCAACCGCATCACCCGCAGCAGAATCCCTGATGCAACAGGTGATTCCACCGCTGCTGAATTTTCAAGACGACGGGGCGATCGCAGGCGGCGGGGTCTGGTTTGAGCCGTATGCCTTTGCGGGCGATCGCGAACGTCAGAGCTTCTTTTGGGGGCGCGGAGCCGACGGGCAACTCCAGTTTTTGGATGATTACAACCAGTGCGATGTGGGCTATCACCAGGAAGCATGGTATGTCGTCGGCAAGTATGCCGAGCCGGGCCGGTGTGTCTGGAGCAAAGCCTACATGGACCCCCACTCCGGCGAACTGATGATTACCTGCACTGCCCCGGCCTATCGCCAGGGCAATTTTGTAGGCGTAGTGACGGTCGATCTGCGGCTAGAAGGGCTGCAAGAAACCGTTAATCTGTGGCAGAAAAAGACGGGTGGCTACATTATCGTGCTGGATTATGGCAATCAGTTCATCGCCTTTCCTAAACCAGATTGGGTGAAGAAAAGACAGATTCACGCCAGCGGAAAAGCCGTCGAAACGTTTATCACCTTACGGGAACTAGTTGAGAAAAAACCGCTATTTTTGCCGCACCTCAAGGCGGCACAACTGGCAGACCAGGACATGTTTCAAACACGTCAAAATCTGCCTACTTCGTCAGATGAAACCAAGCCCCTGCTGAGCGCCGAAAGTCAAGCAATCAGCCCCGAAGATGAGCAGCGATTGGCGACAATTTTGACCATACCAGGCAACAGCGATCGCACAGATTATCTCCAGCAAAAGTTTGAGCTAGAGCAAGATGAACTGCTGCAAGAAATGGCGATCGCCTCACTCTTTTACGTTCCCGAAGTCTACTGGAAGGTATTCATCGTCAAGCCCCGCTCAGAGATCGCCGTCGCCACCCACAGCCTGATTCAAACCGACAAAATGGCCACGCTGGGTCAAATGGTGGCAGGCGTTGCCCATGAGGTGAATAATCCCCTCAATTTTGTTGTAGGAAACCTCAGCCATGCCAGTGCCCAAACAGAAGATTTACTCAGGATTCTGCGGCTTTATCAGGAACATTATCCAGAGCCAGCAGCGGAAATTCAGCAGGCGATCGCCAGTGCCGATTTAGACTTTATCGCAGAAGACCTGCCAAAGCTGATTCGCTCGATGAAAATGGGAGCCGATCGCGCTTTGGAAATCACGCAGCAACTTCGCAACTTTTCTCGGATGGATGAATCCATTCGGCGCGTCACCAATCTGGTTCAAGAACTGGAAAACACGCTGGTTATTCTCGGTCATCGATTCAAGCCAAAGCGCGATCGCCTGCCAATCCAATTAATCAAAGAATACCAGACAATTCCCGAAATAGAGTGCTATCCAGGGCTGCTCAATCAGGTATTTATGAATCTGCTTGTGAACGCGATCGATGCCCTTGAAGATGCTGCTCATCCTAAACCGATTGCCCATCCCAAACAAAGCCCAACAAATAGCTTTTATCCCACTATTTGGATACAAGTGAGTCTAATCAATGAAACTAACGAAACCGAGGTACAGATTGACATTTCTGACAACGGCCCTGGCATCTCACCCGAACGACAATCCCGCCTGTTTGAGCCATTTTTCACCACCAAACCCATGGGCAAAGGAACCGGGCTAGGTCTCGCCATTTGTCGTCAAATCGTAGAACAGCGCCACGGGGGAACCCTAACCTGCCAATCGACCCCATTTCAAAAAACAACGTTTACCATACGGCTGCCGCTTGCTATGATGCCCAAATCCTCCCCAGAGTCCTCGTCGATCTAGCCCCCGCTGATCGACGGGTATTCATGGGTGGGGTGTGTCTCTCAACCGTGTGTCTACCGTGTGTCTACTGCCCGAATGCGATCGCCCCTGATTGGAATCACCACCTATAGCCGCAGCGAAGCAGGCGAGTTTACACTGCCCGCCACCTACGTTGATGCCGTGCAGCTTGCAGGCGGGTTTCCCGTGCTGCTGCCGCCCGTCCAAGCCAACCCAGCCGCCCTGCTAGACATCCTAGACGGGCTGATCTTTTCTGGCGGCGGCGACATCGACCCCAGCGCCTACGGCGGCGAACCGCACCACACCATTTACCTAGTAGATGAAGAGCGCGACGAGTTTGAGCTAGCCTTGGCAAAGGCAGCGTTGACCGCAAATGTACCGACGCTAGGTATTTGCCGAGGAATGCAAGTCATCGGTGTAGCCAGCGGAGCCACACTAATTACCCATGTGCCGGATATCTATGGGGAGTCGGTGACTCATCGGCTCGACCATCCCCGCCGCCCAGTGCAACACCCTGCCCAGGTGCAACCCGGCAGCCGCCTGGCCCAAATGCTAGGCACGACCCATCTCACGGTCGTCTCCTGGCATCATCAGGCAATTAAAACGCTGCCAGATTGCTGGCAGCCCGTAGCCCAAGCCGCCGACGGACTGATCGAAGCCCTGGAGCATAAGCACCATCCGTGGCTGTTCACCGTGCAATGGCATCCAGAGCTGTCGCCTGCCGACCCCAACCACCAACGCTTGTTTCAGGCACTCGTTGAGGCTGCCAGAACCAAGTCAGAATCTCACCGTAAATCTTAGCGTTGTTCCTTAAACCCCAAGCCCTAAACATGCGTTTATCCAATAAAGTTGCCCTGATCACTGGAGCCGGAAGCGGCATTGGGCGTGAATCGGCGATTCTCTTTGCAAAAGAGGGCGCGCAGGTAGCCGTGTGTGATGTGAACCCGTCTACGGCAGCAGAAACGGTCAGCCTGATTAAGGCAGCGGGTGGAGAGGCGATCGCCATTCAGGCAGATGTCTCCAAAGCGGCAGATGCAAAGGCAATGATTGAGACGGCCGAAGCAGCCTACGGCAAGCTCAACGTGCTGTTTAACAATGCGGGCATTTTTCACGCAGCCGACGGCTCCGTGCTAGAAACCGAAGAAGACATCTGGGATCTGACGATTGATATCAATCTCAAAGGCGTGTTTCTCGGCTGCAAATATGGCATCCCAGCGCTGCTGCGGGCGGGCGGTGGCTCAATTATCAACACAGCATCGTTTGTAGCGCTGATGGGCGCAGCGACCGCACAAATTGCCTACACGGCAAGCAAAGGCGGCGTGTTGTCAATGACGCGAGAAATTTCTGTTGAGTTTGCTCGTCAAAACATCCGCGCCAACGCGCTATGCCCTGGCCCGGTCGAAACGCCGCTGCTGCAAGAGCTACTCGCAGATCCAGCCCGTCGCCAGCGTCGCCTAGTTCACATCCCCCCTGGCCGCTTTGCCAAGGCGACAGAAATGGCGCAGGCAGCCCTTTTCCTGGCCAGCGATGAATCGTCTTTTGTGAATGGTGCAACCTTCACAGTGGATGGCGGCATCACGGCGGCCTACGTGACACCCGAATAGGGCACGCGCCAGTGAGTTTCACCAACAGGCGCTCTACGAACATGAGAAGCAAAATGCTTCTGGAAAGCAGCACCAAGCATGGCTCTCCAGAAACACGGCATCATCTATTCAAAAAAAGTTATCAAATCGAGGGAGCAGTCAAGCCCTGAGAAACGCTCTACAGCTTGACCTCGATATCGACACCCGCTGGCAAATCTAGCTTCATCAGCGCGTCAATGGTTTTGGAGGAAGGCTGATAAATGTCGATAATCCGGCGGTGAGTGCGTGTCTCAAAGTGTTCGCGGGAGTCTTTATCAACGTGGGGCGATCGCAGAACGCAGTAAATCCGTCGCTTTGTGGGCATTGGAATCGGGCCAATCGCTGTAGCGTTCGTGCGGTTTGCCGTTTCCACAATTTTTTCACAGGAAGTATCCAAAAGACGACGGTCAAACGCCTTTAGGCGAATCCGAATTTTTTGCTGCTGAAGAGTTGCCATCTACTCAAGTTATCCAAATTTCAAGGTTCAAGATTACGTAACCCAAGATCCAGTAGGCAAAAGTGCCGGCCTTCTAAAAGCACTACTCCGGCTCCATAGATTAGAAAAAGCCGGAGTAGCACTTAAGAAAAACTATTTGAGGATCTTCGAGACCACGCCTGCACCAATGGTGCGGCCGCCCTCGCGAATAGCAAAGCGCATCCCCTGCTCAATGGCGATCGCATTGATCAGTTCAACGTTTACCTTAATACGGTCACCCGGCATCACCATCTCTGCATTGCTGCCATCGTCAGCCGTGAAAGCCTTGATCGTGCCCGTCACATCAGTAGTCCGTACGTAGAACTGAGGCTTGTAGCCTGCAAAGAAGGGCGTTTTGCGACCGCCTTCTTTCTCAGTCAGCACATACACCTCACCCTCAAACTCAGTATGAGGCGTAATTGTACCTGGCTTGGCAATCACCATACCGCGCTCAATGTCTTCCTTTTTCAGACCCCGGAGAAGGAGACCTGCGTTGTCACCCGCTAGACCTTCATCTAGGCTCTTCTTGAACATTTCAATTCCTGTCACCGTGGTCTTGCGAGTATCGCGCAAACCGACCAACTCAACCTCTTCGTTGAGCTTAATCTTGCCACGCTCAATCCGACCCGTTGCAACAGTACCTCGGCCCGTGATGGTGAACACATCCTCAACCGCCATTAGGAAGGGCTTGTCAATGTCACGCTCAGGAGTCGGGATGTACTCATCCACAGCGTCCATGAGTTCGTAGATCTTGTCAACCCACTCGTTTTGACCGCGCTGAGTCTTCGGATCCTTGAGCATGGCTTCCAGCGCCATCAGACCAGAACCTCGGATAATGGGTAAGTCATCACCAGGAAACTCATACTCGCTGAGCAACTCCCGCAGTTCCAACTCCACCAGTTCCAGCAGTTCTTCGTCGTCTAGTTGGTCAACCTTGTTCAAGAACACCACAATGCTGGGAACACCCACCTGACGAGCCAACAAAATGTGCTCCTTGGTCTGGGGCATAGCACCGTCAGTCGCCGCCACCACCAGAATTGCGCCATCCATCTGCGCCGCACCCGTGATCATGTTTTTCACATAGTCGGCGTGACCGGGGCAGTCCACATGAGCATAGTGACGCTTGTCAGTCTCGTACTCTACGTGAGCCGTGTTGATGGTGATACCACGAGCCTTTTCCTCAGGAGCAGCATCAATCTCATCATACTTACGAGCCTGGGCTTGCCCAAGGGCAGCCAGCGTCATCGTGATTGCGGCAGTCAAAGTCGTTTTGCCGTGATCCACGTGACCAATCGTACCAATGTTAACGTGAGGTTTGGTTCTCTCAAATTTTGCGCGTGCCATGGATTTACTTGTCCCTTTCTCCTGAGTTAAGCGTTCCCTTTGCTCTTGGCAATGATGGCTTCGGCCACGTTACGAGGCACCTCGTCATAGTGGCTAAACTCCATCGTAAATATGCCACGACCTTGGGTTTTCGACCGGATATCGGTCGCATAACCAAACATTTCTGCTAGCGGCACTTTGGCAGTGACCTTAGCATTGCCCTGTTCGGTGTCCTGTCCCTCAATCTGGCCTCGACGAGAGTTGAGGTCACCAATGACGCTCCCAATAAAATCTTCGGGAACCTCAACCTCAACCTTCATCATAGGCTCCAGAAGGACGGGCGCTGCTTTCAGCACAGCATTCTTGACCGCCATCGAGCCAGCAATCTTGAATGCCATCTCTGAAGAGTCCACCTCGTGGTATGACCCATCCACCAGCGTGACCTTCAGGTCAATCACCGGATAACCTGCCAAAATCCCAGATTCGCAGGCTTCTTTCATGCCCTGCTCAGCGGGCCCAATGTATTCCTTAGGAACCGCACCGCCGACGATCTTGGACACAAACTCAAAGCCAGTACCGGGTTCGCCCGGCTCTACCTCGATCACAACATGACCATACTGGCCCTTTCCACCGCTCTGGCGGACAAACTTACCCTCTTCACGAACCGCCTTGCGAATCGTCTCACGGTAAGCGACTTGGGGCGCACCAACGTTTGCTTCCACCTTGTATTCTCGCTTCATCCGATCCACCAGAATATCAAGATGAAGCTCACCCATACCCGCAATCACGGTTTGGTTCGTTTCAGCATCGACGTGAACCCGGAAGGTTGGATCTTCCTCTGCCAGAGCTTGCAAGGCTTTCGACAGCTTCTCCATGTCCTGCTTGGTTTTAGGTTCAACCGCCACAGAAATGACTGGCTCTGGAATAAACAGCGACTCCAGAATAATTGGATTTGCCTCGTCGCAAATCGTGTCACCCGTGAAGGTATCCTTCAAGCCTAGCGCCGCACCTAGATCGCCAGCCCGCAGTTCCTCAACCTCCTGACGGTCATCTGCCTTCAGAACAATCAGACGAGAAATCCGCTCCTTCTTACCCTTAGTAGCGTTGTAGACATAGCTGCCCTTGGTCAACACACCAGAATAGACTCGGATAAAGGTCAGGCGACCATAGGGGTCGGCCATGATCTTGAACGCCAAAGCAGCAAGAGGCTCTTCATCATCAGCATTTCGAGACGCAACGCTGCCATCGGGCAAAGTACCCTGAATGGGGGGAACTTCGATGGGAGAAGGCAGGTAATCGACCACGGCATCCAGCAAAAGCTGAACGCCCTTGTTCTTGAAGGCAGAGCCGCAGAACATGGGGACAATCTGACCGGAGATCGTGCCTTTACGGAGGGCAGCCCGGATCTCGTCTTCGGTCAGTTCTTCTCCTTCGAGGTATTTCTCAGTGAGGGCATCGTCGGTTTCGGCGGCTGCCTCGACTAGCTTGACTCGATATTCCTCAGCTAGTTCACGAATGTCTTCGGGAATTTCAGTTTCCTGGATGTCTGTGCCCAAGTCATTGGTGTAGATGTAGGCACGCATCCGAACCAAATCCACAATTCCTTTCAGATTGTCCTCGCTGCCAATAGGAAGCTGAGCGGGCACAGCATTCGCCCGGAGGCGATCGCGCACTTGGTTATAGACCTTGAAAAAGTCAGCACCCGTGCGATCCATCTTGTTGACGAAAACGATTCGAGGAACCTTATAGCGGTCAGCTTGGCGCCACACTGTTTCTGTTTGAGGCTGCACGCCGCCCACAGAGCAAAGCACTGTAATTACGCCATCTAGCACCCGCATCGAGCGCTCCACTTCGATCGTGAAGTCTACGTGACCCGGCGTGTCGATGATGTTGATGCGATGCTCTGGCTCTCCGGCAAGCGGCTGGGTTGGGTTTTTCGGATCGCGGCGTGTCCAGGCAGTGCTAATAGCCGCTGCCGTGATGGTAATCCCGCGTTCTCGCTCCTGAGCCATCCAGTCGGTGACAGCAGTTCCTTCGTGAACCTCGCCCATTTTGTGGACGACACCGGAATAGAACAGGATACGTTCAGTGGTGGTAGTTTTGCCCGCATCAATATGGGCTGCAATACCAATGTTTCTAACTCTTTCTAGCGGGATACTTCGTGCCACGGCTACCTCCTTAAGTGCTTGCCGCCAAATGTTCGCATGACTGCGTCTGTAATGCGTCTGTTAAGATTCTATACTTTATCTTTCACACCCGGTTGATCCCCTTGAGAATCACTAAGCTCAACCTTTGGGCCCAAGCTTCCTAGATGAATAGGAAGACAAAGCGCCTGCTTAAAAGTGGAAAATCAGGGGAATTCTGGGGGATTGTTTTAGTAGCGATAGTGAGCAAACGCCTTATTCGCTTCAGCCATTTTGTGCGTCTCTTCACGCTTACGAATTGAACTGCCTGTTTCATTTGCAGCATCTATCAATTCGTTAGCCAACTTCCCAGCCATCGTGCGCCCCGAACGAGAACGGGAGAACTGAATCAGCCAGCGCAGAGCTAGAGCAGTGCCGCGATCCGAGCGCACTTCCATCGGAACCTGATAAGTTGCGCCGCCGACCCGACGAGCCTTTACCTCAACCAAGGGAGTCGCATTCTTAACTGCACGCTCAAAAGTTTCCAAGGGGTCAGATCCCGTCCGCTCTTGAATCAAATCAAAAGCGTCATAAACAATGCTATATGCTAGGGATCGCTTGCCTGAGCGCATGATTCGCCGAACGATCATGCTGACCAGACGGCTATTGTATTTGGGGTCTGGGGGAACCGGACGCTTTTGAATGACGGTACGGCGAGACATAACTTTAGTAGCCCTTGTGTTTTGTAGACCTTACAGAAGAGTGGAAAGGTAAGGATAGAGACAACTGAGAAAAACCTGGCAAAACCCGAAGAAAATCCTGATAGGGTGCCAAACAACTAGACATCCAGGCAAACCATAACTTGAGCTAACAAACCCCTCGCACAGTGCAAAGCGCTGGCTAACCGGACTCACAACCCCGCAAACCCGATGCGCTCAACTTGGCTGATGCAATAGAAAAGCGCAGAGCCAAAGAAGCAAGCACTAATTTCTGAACTCAAAATAGCTTTGAAGCTCAAGAATCTGTCCCAGCAGATTCATCTAGTGCGATCGCCCAACTCAAGATAGTATTAGGCTCAACTCAAAATAGTATCAGGCTCAACTCAAACAGCACTACTTAGCAGCGGCAGGCTTAGGACGCTTTGCGCCATACTTCGAGCGACCCTGCTTTCGATCCTTCACACCTGCTGTATCCAAGGTGCCGCGAATGATGTGATAGCGGACACCCGGAAGATCCTTGACCCGTCCGCCTCGAATCATCACGACCGAGTGTTCTTGTAGGTTATGCCCGATTCCAGGGATGTAGGCAGTTACCTCAAAGCCAGAGGTTAAGCGAACCCGCGCTACTTTGCGGAGGGCGGAATTGGGCTTTTTGGGAGTTGTTGTGTAGACGCGAGTGCAAACACCTCGGCGCTGGGGACAGCTTTTGAGCGCCGGGGACTTCGTTTTTGAACTTGCTTTCTGACGTTCGCTCCGAATGAGTTGTTGGATGGTAGGCATGGACTCTGGCGTATTTTGCCGATAAACGGGTCAAGTTTTCACAGTCTTCAATCTTACCGAGTTTTCTGGGGTTCTGTCAAATCTGGCTAAAGAGCGCAAAAATTTTCTGCTCTCTATTAGTCATCCGCCGTAACAAAGGAGTGCCCGCATTCACAGGTGGCAATCGCCTTTGGGTTTTGGAAACGAAACGCCCCACCCATCAAGTCTTCTGAATAGTCCAGCACGACCCCCTCCACATAGGGAAGGCTTTGGGGATCAACGACGATTCGGATTTGTTCAGACTCAAAAATGCGATCGCCTGGTGAGGATGCCGCCTCCAGATTAATGGTGTATATCGTCCCCAGACAGCCACCAGACCGAACACCCAATCTAAAGAGCGCCGTGGGAGCAGCCTGAGTTCTTTGAAACCGTTCGATTTCTCTGGCGGCGGCTGGACTGAGTTGCACCATCGATTTGCTGCGAGGCTAAATGGCTAGACAAACAGACGATTCTGACGATCTAGGCAAACAGATTCAAACAGACCCAGAGTTACCGGGCGCACTGGTGCCACTAGACAACACTGCGTCGTCTATCGTAGCGCGAATTTGAGCAGATGATCTCAAAACAAAAACCTGGGGCGATCGCACAAATCACTCCAGGCTTTGAAAAATTTGCTCCAGTGCCCTGCGCTAGGTGAACTGACGTAGAAAATAGAGACTCACTGAATCACTAGCTCCCTGACAATCGCGACTGGATGCAGCAACTATTGGGTGCGGGCGTAGTCGTCTTGATAGCGAACAATGTCATCTTCGCCTAGGTATTCGCCGTTTTGCACCTCAATCAGCACCAGAGGGATCACGCCAGGATTTTCCAATCGGTGGACAGTACAGGGCGGAACGTAGGTGGATTGATTGCTAAACAAGAGGGTTTCCTTTTCTGCACAGGTGACGCGGGCCGTGCCAGACACCACAATCCAATGTTCGCTGCGGTGATGGTGCATCTGGAGGCTGAGGCGATGGCCTGGTTTCACCTCAATGCGCTTAATCTTGTAGCCTCGTCCTTCTTCCAGCACTGTGAACGAACCCCAAGGACGCAGTTCAGTTGCGGCAACGCCCTTAGTCAGCGCAGGCGCGGGCGAAGAAGGCAGGGCAGAAGGCGTTACTTCTTTTGCTTGAGTCACAGTCTTTTACTCCTTAAGAAATGATATCGCTCGAAACTAAAGTTGGGTCAAAAGCGGCGTTGATAGAAGCAGCGTTGGTTAAGAGTGGCGTTAGTCAAGAGGGGCAGCCTGAAGATTCTTCGGTGCTTCGGATGGGCATCAGGATAGAAGGCATACAAAAGGCATATCAGCCCTAACCGTCCGCTGAGAGTACCGGTACTCAGTGAAAATACTTATCAACCTAAAAGCTTCAATAATGAAAGCCTCAACGCCAAAAAACTGAACCTGAGTCAAGAGCGATCGCACGCCTCCGCAAACCATATCAATATTCTCTAGGGGTTTCCAGTGCCTATCCCCCCAACCGACGAGGACTTATCACCGCCTTTAACGAAAATGGTAAAACTTCACTCTATCTTCAAACTAGGGACGAAAAACTAGGTACGAACTAATATCAATGCGAACTCGTGCAATCACCCCCCCATGAACCCCAGAAAATCACCCCAGAAAATCACCCCAGAAAATCACAAGTCTATTTAGGCAGGTGAGTCAACCAGCGAGGAGTCAGGCTCTTTTCAACGCGCTCTTTTTCTCACGGTGGATTTTGCAAGAATATCCCGATGGCGTTGTGAACCCGACCTGCTGTGTTGGCTGGGCGGTTAATCAACTGCCCACCGAGATACAGAGAGCTAGAACTCCCGCCATCCAGGTTAAGGGCCGAGACAGAGCCGAGCCGCTGCATCACCTGCGCCATTTCGCTCAGGGACGGGCCAGGGCCGCCCACTCGTGGATGCACAGCCGTCAAGATTAGAGTGCCCTCTGCTCGTTTGCCGATCGCACTCCGAATTGCAAGTTCTTGGATAAATGCCTCCGAAAACCCTTCTGCTCTGGCATCCAGCACCACTTGTCCATTTTGAACCAGCAGCGGTCCAGCCCCCAGAATGTTCGGAAAGCTGGCAAATTCAGTCGGTAGGGTAGCGGCTTCATAGCGGACGCTGCTGCCAGGGACAAACGCATTCACCAATGCATCGTTGCCGCGCAACACCAGCAAATAGCCATCCGCTGGAATTGGAAACGTGAGTCTGGGCAGGTCGGCAGGCGGTGAGGGATTACCCGGCAGGGGCGCGCTGGCGACTTGGCTGGGGACCACTTGACGAGCCACAACCTGATCGTTGCGGACGGTCACAACGGTTTCTCCGTCGGTGATGGGCGTGTAGGTGCTGCCCCACTCGCGGGTATAGCGGCAAATGCCCGCTCCCACCAGGCCGCTGTTGAGTGAGAGGATGGGAAAGCGATCGCCCGCTATTCCCGCCACAACCGGACTCACCGCCTCTCGCAACACCAGGCGACTCATCAACCAGTCCCCTGCGCCAGACCAGCCCACTGCGCCCCGTCCCAGGATTGGGCCAGACACCCAGCGATTTTCAGTTCGGATTGCGCCCAAGGGAAGCTGATTGTTTCGGTTAAAAAATCCCGCATTGATCGCCGCTGCCACTTGCCAGCGTTGGGCAGTGCGAATCAGGGGGGCCGTGCCCACGGCAGTCTGCGGATCAGTCCAGATGGGTCGTAGGGATAGGCCCGGCTGGCGCAGATCTAGTTCCAAGAGATAGACCGGAAACCGCGCCGCGCCAACCGCGACATACTGCTGCCGCCAGGTGATTCCCGGTGCCCAGTAGATCGTGCGCTCCGTCATCGAGTCAGATCGCACGTCGATGACCAGCCGCGCTGGGTTGGGCAACATGGAAATGCGGGGACGTAGCCGTGCCGAGAGGTTGGCTCGAATCTGCGTGCGATCGCCCGCTGTGGAAATCGTTAGATCCGTAATGACATTGCCCGGTTCGCGGTTGAGCGTTTCAGCAAGCTGCTGTGCCACAGCAGGATCGATCGCCCCGTCCAGGGTGACAGTGAAACTGGTCGCTTCCTCAGCAACCCGCCAGGGCACTGGTCGGTTCAAATCCACTACCAGGCGATCGCCCCAGGACTGCTTGCCCTGTCGCACGTTGCTGATTTGTCCTCGCGGGGTCACGATTTGCAGCGATGGCCCGTTGACGGAAATAGCCCAGCCGAGCGATCGCGCCAGATCGGTCACATCCACATAGCGATGTTGCGGCGTGAGCCAACTTCTCAACACGAGCGGCTGTTGCAGCGGCTCTGTAAACCACTGCACAGGCTGCTGCTGAGGCGCGGCATTGCTCAACAGGTTAACGCCAAGCGTCTGAGCCAAATCCACATCCGCCACGCCGATCCGCCGCTGCCAGACTGTCCACGCCCCCGACAGCGTTTGGCCATTCACCACGAGTTGTCTACCCTGAGTGACCAACTCTCCCACAGGCGTTGCCTGGGCCAGGTTGGGAGTCCAGGCCGCTCCAATGGCCGCAGACTGCATTCTGGCGGGCTGCTTAGACTGGGCTGCGGTGTCGCTGGCCAGGGTTCCAGAGATCCCGCCCACCAACAGCGGCAACCCCAGCCAGCCCAGCAGTCTGGTGTGCCACTGGCGCGGCGGCTGCGTCCTGCGCCGACGCAACGCAGCAGACCGACGGGAAGCAGGCAGGTTGCGAGCCTGCTGACGCAAAAAGTCAAATTTCACCACGGCATCGTAACCCTATTGCTGGAAAGAATCGCTGGAAAGACGGGAAAGAATTGCTGGAAAGATCGCTGAAACCAGCACGCAGGCAAGATCCTTGACGGGTCATCTGGGATCAGAGTTTCGGCTCGGCAGGCAATTGCAACTACTGGCGATCGCTCGTGGACTCCAATCTAGAGGATAACCGTGGGCAACGGCAGCCTTTCTCAATGTTTCGCAAATTTCGCAAATTTCGCAAATACTTTGCAAATCTCGAAAATTCTGCCTCGCAAATTCTGCAAATTTTGTTTTCCTGATTTTTCCCATAGAACCCTTACAGCAACAAACCCCGTCATCTGAGAATCGCGCCCTTGCTGGTCGTGATTCAAATCACACCCAATGGCGACGATAAACACGAGCCGTCATCCTGGAATATTGGCCAACAGAACTGAATCCCAAAATAGACCAAAACGCTGCACCAACGACCCCTTCGGGTCTTTACTTCAATCAGGAGAAGCCCCCATGAATTCCTTTTCATCTAACTCTCAACCTGAGTTTGAATCCGCTGAGGCGATCGCCCAATCGTCTATCATCTTCGGAAAATATCGTGGCAACATGATTGCCTTTCAAGGTCATTTATCACAACCTCAAGAAATGCCAAACTCGGCGCTTTTGCTGCGCTATCGAGGCGTGTTTTACCTAAAGCCTCATTGAGTGGAGAGGGGCAAAATCCTGCCCATTCACCTGATTATTTCCTGATTATTTATTGACTAATTTCCTGACTGATTCACCGATTCATTCACTTGCCCGAAATCGCAAAACCTGATTGCAGGTGCGTCATCTTCTGTTTTTTTGCTCAGGCATTTCTCCCCTTTGTCCTTGCCTGAACGAGTTGAACTGTTGGCCTCAAGCGTGATAGTTTCTGGAGGTCTAGAGCATTCCAGAGGCTCCGCTTGAGGCGATCGCACCATGCAGTTTGGCCCCGGTTTCACCGCTACATTTCTGTACTACTTCGCCAGCACTGCTCTGGTGTTCACGCTGGTTACGGCACTATCACTGGATACGGCGATCGCAGGCCTACCCCAGCAGGTTGGCCTCATGGGCGGACTCGTAGGCGGGCTAATCGGTGCTTATTTCAACCGTTCAATATCCGTCGAGTTGCCCCTCAAAGGCAAAAAGACCTTCTGGAAGCGGCTAGACCCCATCCTTTCAGACCTGGGCTACACGCTCTGCCAGAATGGACTGCAAAGCGAGGATAGTGAGGAGATCCGGGTCTATGAGCGCAGAGGGCTGCAAAAAGCTCTATCGGGAAAAATATACGTGCAGCTTGAAAAAGACCACGCGACCCTAGCAGGGCGGGCCGTGCAGGTCAAGGCGATTCGCAAACGGCTGAACTGAGCCAAAATACGCCCTGTGCGCGGGGCTGCCCAACGTCATCGCCCATATCGCCAATGGAGAGTCTTTCGTCTCCGGCCCTCGCCTCTAGCCCGACGTGTCTATCCAGACGCTTTGAGCCAGGATAACCAGAGGTAGGATGTCATAGGATGACTAGGATGACAACGGTAGCCGCTGTCTCAAGCGGTTTTTCCAGTGATTCCTTAGCGGTGTCTCAGCCATGACCCCCAGCCCCCGACTGTTGCAGCACACCCCCGCGCGATCGCTCTCGGAGGTCTATCGCACGCTCCAGCAAGCACCGCTGGAAACCATAGAGGAACTCAGAGCCTTCTATCGCAAAGAGCTAAACGAAGTCCGAGGCGGCGACCGAATGCAGCGGATTCAGATGCGGCTGCGGCGGGCCTATGACGACGGAATTCCCTTCAAAGCCTGCGTTATGGGGCATCGCGGCGTAGGCAAATCGACCGAGATTTCGCGGCTGCTGGCGCATGTCCGGGATCAGTTTCGCGCCATCCGGTTTAGCGCCATGACGGCCCTCGATCCGGGCAACTTTCGGGCGCTGGATGTGCTGCTGTTGATGATGGCCGAGGTGACAGAGCGAACGGCACGTCCCGTGGTGCAGGGCGGCGCGGGCAAACGCCCGTCCGAGCAGCGCCTCCAGGAGATTTGGGACTGGTTTGCCACGGAGACAGAGATGCGATCGCAAGCCCAGGACGCAGCTTTACAGCTTGAGGCAGGCGCAGGCATTCAGGCAGACTCGCTGTGGGGCAAGGTCTTAGGACTCTTTGCCAATCTCAAAAGCGAAATCAAGTTTGCTGCTACGCGCAAGGTCGAAGTGGTGGAATATCGCATCAGCCGCCTCATCAAGCTGATCGACATTGCGAACGCACTGCTGGATGAATGCAACCAGCACCTGCGAACTGCCAGCGGACACGAGTGGCTGTTTGTGGGCGAAGACTTTGACCGAGCGGGCATTCCCAACGAGCGCACTGAGGAACTGTTTGTCACCTATGCCAACCTGTTTCAGGATTTGCGGACGCACCTGATTTTTACGCTACCCATCGGGTTATATTACTCCTCCACTGCGCCACGACTCCCCTTTCCGATGGATTGTAGCTTTGTGATTCCCGATACACCCGTCTACGACCCGCACCACAAGCTCAACCGTCGAGGCTGTACGGCTGTGGCTAAGGTGCTACAGGCGCGAATGGATTTGAATTTATTTGAAAAGAACCAGTTGATCCGAGTGGCGATCGCCTCTGGAGGCAACCTACGCGATCTGTTTGCCCTGGTGAACTATGCCGCCGACACAGCCCAGTTGCGTGCTGCCGCTCAGATCAGCGCCGCAGACCTAGACGCGGCAATCGTCAACCTCCGCAGCGACTACGAGCGGCGGCTGGGGCAAAGTCCTTATGATCGAGAAGTCGTGACCTACGACCACAAGGTAGAACGGATGAAACGGATTTATGCAGGCGACCAGGAAGCCCAAATGACCGACCCGGTGATGTATTCCCTGCTAAACTCGCGAGCCGTGCAGGAGTTTAACGGTCAGCGCTGGTTTGGGATTCATCCGATGGTGGTGGATATCTTGGGTCGGCAGGGACATCTAAAGGCCAACGCTCAGGGTCGTTTTCTCGGAGGAACGATTTAGCACCTATGGCAGACCCGGTTTCCGCATCGACGGGCAGCATTGCCGACATTAGCGCTCGACTGGTGCTGTGGGGTGGGCGAGAGATGCCGGGAATGGCGCGGGTGGAATATAGCTCGGAGTTTTCGCGGCAGGCGGTGATGAATCAGGTGCGGGCTGCGCTGGAACCGCGAGGCATTTTGGTGCAAGAGTTGGAGCTACGGCCAAACCAGTCGCCATCGGTCGCTGTGGCTGATCTGCTGGAGCGCCTCAGTCAGTTGTCGCCGGGGGTGGTGTCGATTACGGGGTTTGCCAGGGCCTTCAGTCCCCAAGTGCCGCTCGAAGAGGCGCTGCGGTTGCTCAACTATCACCGCGATCGCTACGCCAGCTTCCCCCTGCGCCAGATCTGGTGGATGACACCCAGCTTTTTTCAGACTGCCATCCACGCCATGCCGGATATGAATAGCTGGTTTAGCCCCCGGCTGGCGTTGACGGAGGTGGTGTGGAGCGAGGCTGCGGATGCTGCTGACGCAGAGGACGGGGCAACCACGACCATTCAGGATGCTCGCTTCCAGGCGTTGCAATTGGTGCAACAGTTTCGGTCGGCGCGGGCGGATGGAATGAGCGACCTGGAATTGCTAAAGACTTATCTGCTGCCTGCGCTAGAGGTGCTGGCTAGCGCCGATGCTCAGAAGGACTTGCGAAATTTGACGACCCAGTTTGAGGGATTGTTGGGGCAACTGCGGCAGGCCGATTCGCTAGATTTGGCCAGCAGCCTCGATCGCCTGGCCACGATTTACCAAAAGCAGGGTCGCTATACCGAGGCAGAGCCGTTGTTTCAGCGGGCACTGCAATTGCGAGAACAGCATTTGGGGCCGACCCATCCTGAGGTCGCCACTGCGCTCAACAATCTGGCGCTGATCTATCAGGATCAGGGCCGCTATTGTGAAGCTGAGCCGCTCTGTCAACGGGCGATCGCCATTGATGAGCAGGTGTATGGCCCGCGCCATCTAGAGATGGCAACCGACCTTAACAATCTGGCGCTGATCTATCAGGATCAGGGCCGCTACGACGAGGCCGAAGCGCTGTATCAGCGATCACTGGCGATCGGCGAACGATTCCACGGGGTTGATCATCCTGACATCGCAACCCACTTGAATAACCTGGCAGATCTATACCAGGATCAGGGCCGCTATGACGAAGCCGAAGCGCTGTATCGGCGATCGCTCAAGATTCGCCAGCAGCCAGGGGTCAACCCGCTAGAACTCGCCCGCAGCCTGAATAATTTGGCGACCCTATATCGGGTGCAGGAGCGCTATGACGAAGCCGAAGCGCTCTATCGGCAATCGCTCTCGATCCGCCGACAGCAGCTTGGAGACAATCATCCCGACGTGGCCACTAGTCTTAATAACCTGGCGCTGCTGTATGAGGTGCAAGGTCGCTATGATGAGGCAGAAAAACTCTATCGTCAATCCATCGATATTCGCCGACAGCAGCTTGGAGACGACCATCCCAAAGTCGCCTTCAGCCTCCGCAACTTGGCAAAGCTATATCAGGATCAGGGGCAAACCGAGCAGGCAGAAGCGCTCTATCGGCGATCGCTCGAAATTTTGGAGCGGCGACTAGGCAACACCCATCCTGACACCACTGCTGTCCAGAGAAGCTTGGCGCACCTCCAATCGCCTCCAGAAGCCGTGTCCCATCCCTCGACCTCGAACTAAATCTGGTACAACTCGCCTCCTCATGCCCGACTCCATCGCCCAACCCGACACCACCCCCCGCTGGCAGCAGGGTGATTTGGTCAAACTGACGATTACCGGCCTCAGCAACAGCGGCGACGGCGTGGGTCGAGTCGGTGGGCGCGTGGTGTTTGTGCCGGATACGGCGGTGGGCGATCGCCTGATTGCCCGCTTGGTGCGCGTCAAGCCGCAATTTGCTCAGGGCAAACTGCATGAGTTATTGGAACCATCGGGCGATCGCATTCGTCCGGCCTGCATCGTGGCCGACAAGTGCGGCGGCTGCCAGTGGCAACACCTCGACTACGCCGCCCAGCTCGTCGCCAAGCAAAACCTCGTCACCCAAGACCTGGAGCGCATCGGCGGTTTTGCCAATCCCCCAGTTTCCCCGATTCTGCCCCTTGCCCCCTCGCCCGCTCTCGCCCTTGGCTATCGCAACAAAGCCACCTACCCGCTCGACCGGGGTGAGTCTGGTCAAGTCCGCGCTGGCTATTACCAAAAGGGTAGCCACCAGCTTGTCAATTTGAACCAGTGCCCGATTCAGGATGCGCGGCTGAATCCGCTGCTGGCGGAGGTGAAGCAAGACATCCAAACGCGGGGCTGGAGCATCTACGACGAAAAGCTACATCGGGGCAAGCTGCGGCATCTGGGGCTGCGAATCGGGCGACACACGGGCGAGATGCTGCTGACGCTGGTGAGCGCTGAGGCGGGGCTGGTGGGGCTGGCAGAGCAGGCGGAAGCGTGGCTCCAGCGCTATCCCAACTTGGTAGGCGTGGCGCTGAACCTGAATCCGGCGCAAACGAACGTGATTTTTGGCCCAGAGACGCGCTGCATTGCGGGGCGCAGCTATGTGCGGGAAATCTTTGCAGGGCTGGAGTTTCAGATTCAGCCGACGACGTTTTTTCAGGTGAATACGGAGCAGGCGGAGGCGATGCTGGGGGCGATCGCCACCGAACTCGACCTCCAGGGCGACGAACTCCTTGTGGATGCCTACTGCGGCATTGGCACGTTCACCCTGCCGCTGGCCAAGCAGGTCAAACGGGCGATCGGCATCGAGCTACAGCCGGAGTCGATTCAGCAAGCCTGGACGAATGCCTATCAAAACGACATTTCCAATGCGATATTCCAGGCGGGCACAGTCGAGGAATTGCTGCCGAAACTGGATGCACAGCCCGACATCGTGCTGCTCGACCCGCCGCGCAAGGGCTGCGATGCCTCAGTGCTGGAAACGCTGCTCAGCCGATCGCCGCGTCGAATTGCCTACGTCAGTTGCAACCCTGCGACGCTGGCCCGCGACCTGCGGCGGCTCTGTGCCGACGGAACCTATCGCCTCACCCGCGCCCAGCCCGTCGATTTCTTTCCCCAAACGCCCCATGTGGAATGTGTTGCGTTTCTAGAGAAATTGTAATTAATGTCTCACAAACTGTATCTTTTGATACTATTTCAAGATTCCCTGACTACAATAAGTCTATAGGCAGTTCTGGCGGTTTTCTGAACACCCAGACACCGCCTCAGTCTCGACAGTCTTGACGTTTTATGGCCCTTAGCCAAGGAGGTCTTCATGGCAGACGTGGTGTGCCAGATTCCCGTTCCTCAAACGCCGCAAGAGCTTGACCAGGCCGTTCAGACCTATCTCAATGCCAACCTCAGCGGTTTAGATTTGTTCTGCCATTGGCAGGCGATCCGAGAAGCGGCGATCGCCCAGAGCGGTTCTACCAGCCCAGCGGAGTCGGCCGAAGCAGGGGCGATCGCCGGAGAAGACAGCTACTAAGCGGTTTTTAAGAGAGATCTCCCCGATCAATCTCTCAACTCAATCTCCAACTCAATCTCTCAAAATCGTTGTGCAGCGCGCTGTGCAGCGATTCTCTTTCTCGGCGCTGCTGCTAAACCTTGCACATTGCTCAATAAGCTTAATAATGGGAGTACACAAGTCCCATGTTGATTTAGTCTTAATCTTGGCGATCGCCGCTCAATCCGTATCTCTAGCAAAATTCTTAATCTTTAGCAAAATTCTTAGCAAAGCAGCGTCCCGCTCTGCCATTCCAGCATTGCATTCTGCTATTTCTGCTGGCTGTGCTGCGATCCACATTCCACAAACGCTCAATAATAAATGCAATAAATAATGCAATAAATGCGGCAAGCAACCTGAACTCTGCCATAGCGGTTATGTCCACACCAGCGTCCTCACCAGCGTCCTCTCTATCGGATCTGTCGTCGTCTGATGCGCTCCGCACCCTCCAGTCTCAGCTTGACCGCTACTACGAAGAGGTGAAGCGGATTATCCTAGCGCGACAGCATCCCGTCACGGGTCTACTCCCTGCCAGCACTGCGATCAATTCCCACGGCAACTACACCGATGCCTGGGTGCGCGACAACGTGTATAGCATCCTCTGCGTGTGGGGGCTGGCGCTAGCCTATCGCCGCATCGGCGAAGACCGGGGGCGCTGCTATGAGCTAGAGCAGAGCGTCGTCAAGCTGATGCGTGGGCTGCTGTTTGCCATGATGCGCCAGGCACATAAGGTCGAAAAATTCAAGCAAACCCAGCATCCCCTCGACGCGCTCCACGCCAAATATGACCTAGCAACCACCAACACAGTCGTCAGCGACGATGGCTGGGGCCACTTGCAGATCGATGCCACCTCGGTCTATCTGCTGATGCTGGCGCAGATGACGGCTTCCGGGCTGCAAATCATCTTCACGATAGACGAGGTAAATTTCATCCAAAACCTGGTCTATTACATCGGTCGCGCCTACCGCACGCCCGACTACGGCATCTGGGAGCGGGGTAACAAAATTAACCACGGCAAGCCAGAGCTAAACGCCAGCTCTGTCGGCATGGCAAAAGCGGCGCTGGAGGCGATTAGCGGACTTGACCTGTTTGGCGTACGCGGTAGCCAGTCGTCGATTATTCACGTCTTGCCCGACGAAATTGCCCGTGCGCGAAATACGCTGGAATCCTTGCTGCCTCGCGAGTCGGCCTCTAAAGAAGTAGACGCGGCAGTGCTAAGCGTGATTGGCTATCCCGCCTTTGCAGTAGAAGACCTGAGCCTAGTAGAGCGCACCCGCAGCAACGTCGTCACCAAGCTCCAGGGCCGCTACGGCTGCAAGCGGTTTTTGCGCGACGGACACCAGACCGTGATCGAAGACCCAACGCGGCTACACTACGAACCGTGGGAACTGAAGGCCTTTGAGCATATTGAGTGCGAGTGGCCGCTGTTTTTTACCTATCTGTATCTAGACGCGCTGTTTCGTGGCGACGCGGCACAGGCAGAAGACTATCGCCAAAAGTTGGATGCGCTGCGTGTCGAAAAGGACGGGCTGAAGCTGCTACCAGAGCTATATTTCGTGCCAGAGGAGGCGATCGCCTCTGAGCGCGAAAACCCTGGCAGCCAGACTCGCCAGCCCAACGAAAACCTGCCGCTGGTCTGGGCACAGAGCCTTTATATTCTCGGTCGGCTGATCCAGGAGGGGCTGATCGCCCCTGGCGACCTCGACCCCCTAGGACAACACCTGCGCCTAGGGCAACATCCTAGACCGCTGGTGCAAATTTCCCTCTTATCAGAGGACGAAGCGCTCCAGGCAGAACTGGCTGCTTTTGGCGTGGCCACCCAGACCCCCAGCCAGATTGATCCAGTCCAAGTGCGAACTTCGGGACAGCTTTCCGCCGTGCTGACCCAGATCGGGCGCAACGACAAGCTAGGGCTGAGCGGCCGCCCCATCCGCCGCCTGCGGAGCCTCACCACCTCGCGCATTTTCAAAATTAAAGGCGAAACGATGGTGTTTTTGCCGTCGTTTCTCGACCAGCAGCAGTTTTATCTGACGCTGGACTATCACATTCTGGTGTCCCAAATTCGCGCTGAGGTCGCCTACATCTGGCGACACTGGAATCGGCTGGGTCGCCCCACGATGACCCTACTGCTGACCCACGACATGCTGCGCGATCAGGAGCCGCTGCTGGAGCTATTTAGCGAACTGCGCGACGGCCACTGCGGCGGCATTCCCGTTACGCTAGGTCGCTTGCAGGAACTTATGCGGACAGCGGGCACCGAGCGATTCGACTTCATTCACGAATTTGCGTTTGACACCTCGCCCGTGCAGGATGCCCTGCCCACGCCCTATTTCCTGACGCTGCGCCCCGACCGCAACCAGCCGCTCAGCAGCGCCGAAGAGTTTCGCTTGGAGCGCGAGACGGACGTGCCTGCGTTGCTAGAGCGCCTGCGCCATTCCGAAAACCTCTACGAGCAGATTGAGGTGTTGGAGGCGCTAAATCGGCTGGAGGGGCTGGCGTTTGACACGGGCTTTGGCGGGCCGGGGCGATCGCTCACGGTTGCCGATTTGCTCGATGAGATCTATTCCAAAGCCAGCCAACTGCGACTGTGGGGCATCATTCGTCAGGCGGCGGGTCTGCTGGATAAAGTGGACGTGAACCTGTCCGACGCAGTGACAGATATCCTCGTGCGGCAAAAGCAAATCGCCGTGGGCAAGGCCTACAGCGAAGATTCGCTGATGACCAGCCCCATGTCCACCTATGAAATCATGGACAAGATCCGCGAGTTTGTGCGGCAAGACGTGCGCGATCGCCCCCTGACGCAGGAAATCCTGGTCTACCTGAGTATGCTGATCAAGACCGATCCGCACCTGTTCAAAGGCGTTCTCACGCTGCGCGTCGGCTATCTGATTCTGCTGATCACCAGCGAACTGGCGCGGGAACTGGATGTGACGCAAGATGAAGCCTACGAGCATTTGATGCAGCTTAGCCCGTTTGAGGTGAAAACGCGCCTCTACAAAGTGCTGCTAGAATACGAGCAACTGAACGACATTCTGTTTCAGCAAGAGTCGCTACACATCCGCCAGCAGCAAAATATCCAGTGGGCAGCCGTGCCTGTGGCCCCCGAACTGGTGGAACCCAGCGGCGAAGAAACAGCAGGTGGCGACCCTGCTAGTGGCGGCTGGGCCAAAAAGCGCCGCATGGAAGGCGCTCTAACCAAAGTTCCCAAAGATTTCTATCGCTGCGTGTGGCGCGTGTTGCAACACTGCAAAGGACTGGTCATCGGCGACAAGCTGGATCGGCGCAATCGCCTGGAAAGCGAACTGCTGCTGGAGATGACCCCCGGCGAGACAAACTTCGCCCTGCGAGTCGAACACCTGCTGAACAAGATTCAGGCTCCCGAATACCGCCAGGTGAACGTGGAGGCGCTGATGGCGCTGGCGGCGATCGCCGAACGAAACCCTGATCTCCAGTTCGAGGAATACATCGTGCTGGATGTGTTCATCGGACACGCCGTCCGCATTGCCTGGCTCGAACAGCACCCCGAAGACGCAAACTGCTACGACGAGCGCAAAGGTCAAGCCTGGCCAGCGTTTTACGAACTGCCGCCGACCGCCGTTGCCGACTCGATGGTGAAGGCGCTGAAGTTCCTGACGGAGTTGGGGCAATCGCAGGCCGCGTAGGGTGAGTTGGGGTATTGGAGTATTGGGGTGTTGGAGTAATGGAATAATCGTCACTTCGTCACTCCTTTACCGATCGCTAGATCAACCCGTCACCAGACCTTGCTCAAGTCCAGCCGAAACCCTGCCAGCACCGGGTCGCCGCTGAGGAAGTCTGGGTTTTCTAGAACCTGCACTGACTCGTCGGGACGGTAGATATAGGCGCGGCGATCGCCCCGATCGAGCAGCCAGCCGAGTTGAAAACCTGGCTCCTGCTGATATTCGCGCATCTTGGCCTGTAGCATCTCTAGGCTATCGCTGGGCGATCGTAGCTCAATCACCACATCGGGACAAATCGGCGCAAACCGCTCCTGCTGTTCTGGGGTCAGTGCGTTCCACCGATCCAGCCGAATCCACGCCGCATCGGGCGATCGCTTTGCCCCTGTAGACAGCCTGAACCCCGCGCTGGAGCTAAACACAAAACCCTGCTCAGTTTGCTCATTCCAGACATAAAGCTGACCAATGATGCCTGCTTCGCGATTGCCAGTGCCAGAACCGACGGGCGACATAATCACCAAATCTCCATCTGCATTTTGTTCGATCCGCAAGTCCCGATTGACCTGGCAAAACTCAAAAAACTGCTCCTCGCTCAGGGGCAGCGAGGGCGGCAGGTGAACCGTAAGAGAACTAGGGGCGATCGCCGTGGGTGCGGGGAGTTCAGATTGCATAGGCGGGGTGATGGAGTAATGAAGTAGAGCAGAAAGCGAGCAAAATTTTGGCGGAGTGCTGGCAAAGCAGCGGGGATAGCTTCACAATAGACGATGGGCCAAACAATGATGATTTTTGTGAGGGTTTAGGGAACGAGGCTAAGTGCTAGGTGTCAGATGCCAGATGTCAGATGCCAG
>JBDNCP010000052.1:0-26925 GCA_046719575.1 Cyanobacteriota bacterium | reverse complement strand
CAAACTGTGTAAAGTCATCATGCTACGGTCGATACTGTTAATTAAACACATGTATTCGAGATATCGCAGGCACATGAAGGAGAACACTCTGATTTCTTCGGCTGAATCCATCGCCGCTCCCGCCCTGAGGGAAGACTTCAGCGAATACGTTGCACATCTTCAACTTCACATGGCCCTGCACGCCCGCAAGCTCGTGCCCAACCTGAACAGCACCGATGGCAGCCGCCAGCAGCTTTTGCATCAAACGCAGGCCGACTTCGAGAAGTTTGTGTCTCGCCAAGGTCTGTAGCCTCCTGTAGGCGGCGTTTTCAGGCGCTTTTCTGGCAGAACGCTCGGCCTACAAAGAGGCTCCATTCCAAGACTCCATTCACAAGACTCCATTCAATCGACCAGAATGCTCACAACTCCAGTTGCCAGGTCGTAGTAGGCTCCGACAACCTTCAGTCGTCCTGCGGCCACTGCCTGAGACACAACGGGGGACTGGAGCAGCCGCTGAGTTTGTAGCCGGACGTTTGCCTTCACTGCATAGGTGAGGCGATCGCCCGGCTTTAGCACTTTGTTGGGCTGGTTGCGTTGCAGTTGGGCCAGTTCTGCGTCTGCAAGGGCGATCGCAGGCTGAATCTCGCGGATCAGGCTATCCAGCGCCCCCGGCAGCTTGCCGCCCAACAGGGCCGCCGTCACCGCACCACAGCCCGCATGTCCCAGCACCATCACCAGCGGCGTATGCAGCAGGCTGACGGCATATTCTTCGCTGGCCACATCCTCCAGCGCTGCCACATTGCCCGCCACCCGCACCACAAACAAGTCGCCAATGCCCTGATCAAACACAATCTCTGGCACGACCCGCGAATCGGCACAGCTTAGGATGGCGGCAAAGGGAGCTTGGGTTTCTGCAACCTCCGTCAGTCGGGAGGTATCTTGGTGAGGCAACAGCCGCCGCCGCGTCACAAACCGCCGATTTCCCGCAATCAATTCTGCAAGCGCGTCGTCGGGCGTAGTGGGGACAGGCGCAGCGGCTTCTGGAATCAGCCCATTCGCAGAGAGCGCCTCCGCTGGATTGGCGCTCTGTGAAAAAGAGGCACTTGGCAAAGGGGCGATCGCCAGCCCAGTCCCCGCCGAAACGCCGCTCAACCCCTTCAAAAAGTCTCGCCTAGAAACCGTCAACCCCCGTGCCCTCAAAAATCCTAAGCCCCAACCTCTAGCTGCTTCAGCTTCCAGGTGCCGCTAGAAATCAGGTTCGTCACAATATGTGCCACAATCGGCACCAGCAGATTGCCCGTCAGCAGCGCACTAGCCCCCAGCGCCGCACCCACCAGCGTCGCCCAGATCACGTAGGCCCACTGCTGCGATCCGCTGTAGTGCAACACGCCAAAACACAGGCTGCTAACCAACAGGCCAAACCAATTTAGCCCGATTGCAGGCAGCATCACGCCGCGAAACAGCAGTTCCTCACTCAGCCCTGGCAGCAGACCCAGCCAGATCAGGTCAACCCAGGTCAGGGGCTTGATCACCAGTGCCAGGTAGGTGTCTGCACTGGTGCGATAGGCTGGCCAGAGGCGATAGGCCCCCTCGCTGGCTACGCTAATGCCCAGCGCCAGCGCCACTCCAATTCCCACTGCGGGCAGGCGGAAGCGCACAGGCAGCATGTCTACCGCGTCAAACGCCAGCCAAAAGCGGGACACAATCAGCAGCACCAGCGCCGTGATGCCCATTGCCGTTAGCACCTGGGTTCGATCGAGGGGTTCGAGTGGGGGTTGGGTCGGGGTGGGCACGGCGGAGGGGGGTGCTGGGGTCTCAAAGGGTTAGGCAGTGTTTTAAAGCTTTCTAGGTCGTTGATTGCTCTGGGTCGATCCCCCTTAAATCCCCCTTATGAAGGGGGACTTTCGGAGCGGTTCGGCTCAGTTCCCCCCTTTTTAAGGGGGGCTAGGGGGGATCAAAAGGCTTGAAAACACGCCCTAAGGGCTAGAAGGGCTGGAGGATCGGCAGAGGAACTGGTTTCTAATGATCTCGTCGCGTCTGACTGGAGTATCCGATTTTTTCGATCCCTTTTTTTGATCCCTCTATCCCGCCGCGATACCCCCTGATTTTCTCAGGCTAATTCTCTCAGGCTAGCATCTTAGGGAGGTTTGCCGTGAGGGATTGTAGGTTGGAGGAGGGGGCGATCGCCCGCAAATTTTCCACCACAGGCGACAGGGCGGCGGGGTCGAGTCCGGCGCGGTGGGCAACCAGCACGCCAACGGCTTCCAGATAAGACTGGACGGCGATCGCCCGAATGCCCAAGGCCTCAGCAGAAGCTTGCATCCGCGTGGTGTTGTCTGCGACGGTGATGATTTGCGTGTGGGTCTGGCTGAGGCTGAGAACCGCGCTGCCGCCGCAGGCCGTAGCAGGAATCACCAGCGCATCGACCTGATCGGCCCAGATATCCTGGCTGAACTGGCGCTGAGCGGCATTGCAGACAAATTGGGGAGCGCGGCTGAGGCCGACCAGTACGCAGGGAAGGAACGTGTGCCCCAGTTCCTCGGCGGCAGACTTGGGAGAAAGCGTCGGGTCGAGGGGCAGCGGCGACAGGGCGGGCGCGTGGGCGCAGGGGATTTGAAAGGTGCGGACTACCAAGTGGCTAATCACGGCTTCGGCTCCGGCCAGGGGATCGACCCCCTGCCCGTGGCGATAATTCTGTAATGCGTCGCTGCCCTCGTCGTCGGGAAAGCGAGCCACAACGGCGATCGCCTCGGCCTTTGCCTGCGTGATCAGCGCCTCAACCCCGCGCAGCAGGCTGTCAGGATTTTGCAGCGTGCCCCAGGTTGCCCCAGAGGCCGCCGTTTGCAGGCTCACCCCCAGCGGCGCATCCGTCACGACATAATCCGTCAGGCTCAGCCCTAGGGTTGCCCGCGCCGCGTCTGCCGCCTGCAAGTGTCGCCAGCGCAGGTCTGGCTCGATGCCTGCATCCAGCAGTAGCCCCACCCGATTCTGGCGCACGGGCCGCAGTCCCCAATCTCCGGCCGCAAACTGATCCAGCCCATAGCCTTCTACATACAGCGCGTTGGGCAGCGGCCAATAAAGCTGCGCCCCGTTCAGCACGTTGGGATGGGTAATCAGCCGATCGGCGACCTGGGCGATCGCCCTAGCGACGGGCAGCGCATCGCCCGCATAGCCGCCAATCGACGCGCCCACCCCGGTCGGCACAATCAGCATTGCAGTATAGGGGCGATCGCCCGTTGGGTTGCGCGTTGGGTTCATAGGAAATCAGATATCCAGAAAGTCAGATATTCAGGACGCAAAAAGCAGAGCAGCACAAGGGCTTATATCGATTCTCGATTTTGGATTTGGGATTTTAGATTTGGGATTTTAGATTTGCGATTTTGGATTTGCGATTTTGGATTTGCCAGGTCAGGAATTTGCCAGGCTTTTCGTGATTTCATCTAGAGTGCTGTTTGCAAGAACTGCGACTAAAGCAGCATTGAAGCAGCATTTGATTATAAACCAGGGTGAATCTGGATCGGCTGAATCCGCGTCTCGTGCATTACCGATTGCCACAGTAATACGACCCGCCGCTTTCTTGAGGATCGCCACAGGATCGCCACAGAAGGATCGCCACAGAATGTCAATCCCGCCAGCTTTCAGGGCTTTTTTGAGCGCTCTGGCGTTGGCTGAAAGACGGCGATCGCCCAGCGCGTTTTGGTACAAAAGTCTTGCATAGGTCTTGCATGGGTCTTGCATAGGCTTTGCATAACGTCTTACTGCATCTGAGATATGTCCGTTTGTACAGCACAAACTGTGACCCGGATAATTTGATTCAAGATGGACATTAGCGATGCCAGACCTCACCTACGCCTCATTGCCCGATACTTTGAGCGCCGACCTGCCCGGCCTGTCTTCAGGCTTTAATCTATCTGGACTGTCAGGGGCGGCAGATCATTTCAATCGCCTTGGCAGTAAAGCATACCCACAGCAGACTGCTTTAAGTTCAAAATCTAATCTGGATACGTTCAAAATCTCATCCGAGATTGATTCAGTTATTGGCTCAATCACAAGTTCAAAAAGCCGTTCGTTCTGGCTTAACTCGCCAATACCAGGTTCAAATCGTTGGGATAGCTCTCGGCTTACTTCCCACAATCTTTTTAGCGGACAGTCTGACGGACGATCTGACGGACAATTTAACGGGCAATTTAACGGACAATCTGGGGGCGATCGCCCCTCACCTGCCGCTCTCTTATCTCGCAAGCACCCTGCAACAGAGCCGGATGCGCTAACGGGTATAGCAGACGATGAAGGTCTGGTAGTCACAGCCGCTCAGTCCCGCAGATCGGGCGGCGTGAATGCTCAGCAAACCATCAACGAATCCCTTTCTCGATGGGATGCCCGCAACCCTACCCGCTCCAACACCTACAAAGACGACTACAGGCTGCGAAGCGCAACTGGCGGGCAGGTGCAGCTAGACCTGATCTCTGGCCAATTTGATGCCTATCTACAAATCGTCGATAGCCGCACAGGGAGAGTCATCACCGCAAACGACGACGGGGGCGACGGCACAAACGCCCGCCTGACCCTCGATCTGCAAGCGGGGATTGCCTACATTGTGCGCGTGACCAGCTATTGGGCCAATGAAACCGGGAACTACTCGCTGACGCTGAGTACGCCAAATGCTCAGCCGCCCGCCAGCGGGTTCAACAGCACCTATGGCTATGGACTGGTCAATGCTGCGGCTGCCGTCGCCCAGTCGATCGGTCGAACGCCCTTTGACCCTGTTTCAGATGCAAACCATAGCTGGAGCAATAATCTGGTCAATGCGCCGGAGGTTTGGGCACAGGGCTACACCGGGCGCGGCGTGGTGGTGGCTGTGGTGGATACGGGCGTAGACTATACCCACAGCGACCTAGATGCCAACATCTGGCGCAACACGCGGGAAATTCCGGGCAACGGCATTGATGACGACGGCAACGGCTTTGTGGACGATGTGCGCGGCTGGAACTTTGTTAACGGCAACAACAATCCAATGGACAGAAACGGGCACGGCACCCACGTCGCTGGAACGATCGCCGCTGAAAACGACGGCACGGGCATTACCGGCGTTGCCTACAATGCCCAAATTATGCCTGTAAAGGTGCTGGGGGATGACGGATCGGGCACAAACTTGGGCGTGGCGCGGGGCATTCGCTACGCAGCCGACAACGGGGCCGACGTAATTAACCTGAGCCTGGGGGGTGGCTATAGCAGCGATGTTGAGTCGGCGATCGCCCATGCGGTTTCCAGAGGGGCGATCGTGGTGATGGCAGCAGGCAACGAAGGCGCACTCCGTCCCAGCAACCCTGCCAGCCTTGCTATTCAGTATGGCCTGTCCGTTGGGGCGATCGACCGCAACGGCAACCTTGCGACCTTCTCCAATCGCGCTGGAACCGATAGCCGAATGCAGCATATTGTGGCACCGGGAGTCAATATTCTCTCGACCATGCCCGGCGGTCGCTATCAATCGCTAAACGGCACGTCGATGGCCACGCCCCACGTTGCGGGAGTGGCTGCCCTGATGCGTCAGGCAAATCCCGGACTGACCGATGCCCAAGTGCGCCAACTCCTGACGGGCAGCGCCACCCGCGCCAGCAGCGCCCTGGTCAGCCCGGCCGATCCGGCTTCGCTGACGCTGAAGCTCATTCCCCGGCGATCGCGCCGTTAGGAATTGCCGCGCGGCGCAGGCTCTTGGCTCGTTTTAGAGAATTTCCCAGAATCCTGCGCTGCGCCCCAACGGTCTTTTCTATGGCGTTTCGGCCCGCTGGGGGGTTAATTTAGGACAAAAGCTAGACCTCTATCCCCCCTCCCTGTCCTATGAACCTCCCAAACACGCAGGTCTATCCTGTGATTTGGCAAGACGACCATGTTTGGCTGATTGACCAAAACCGACTGCCGACGGAATATGACCTGGTGCAGATTAGCCGCTGCGACGATATGGCGATCGCCATTAAGACCATGATTGTGCGCGGGGCCCCCGCCATCGGCGTGGCAGCGGCCTACGGGATGTATCTGGGAGCCAGAGAAATCGAGACGGGCGATCGCGAGCAGTTTTTGCGCGAGTTGGAATCTGTAGCGACGAAACTGCGGGCAACGCGACCCACCGCAGTCAACCTGTTCTGGGCGACGGAGCGAATGCTGAAGGTGGCGCGGCAGACCATCGGCCCGGTGGAATACCTTAAAACAGTGCTGCTGCAAACGGCGCAGGCGATCCAAACCGAAGACCTAGAAACCTGTCGGGCGATCGGCGACCACGGACTGGCCGCCCTGCCCACCACGCCCCACAAGCTGCGCCTGCTGACCCACTGCAACGCCGGGGCATTGGCCACCGCAGGCTATGGCACGGCGCTGGGAGTTGTGCGCTCTGTCTGGCGAGAAGATCGGCTGGAGCGGCTCTATGCCGACGAAACGCGCCCCCGCCTGCAAGGGGCCCGCCTCACCGCCTGGGAATGCGTGCAGGAGGGCATCCCCACCACGCTGATTACCGACAGCATGGCCGCCCACTGTATGCAGCGCGGACTGGTGGATGCCGTCGTGGTGGGCGCAGACCGCATCACCGCCAACGGCGACACCGCCAACAAAATCGGCACCTACAGTCTGGCGCTGGTGTCTCGCGCCCACAATATTCCTTTTTATGTCGCTGCGCCGCTCTCCACGGTGGACTTCAGCCTCAGCGACGGCAGCAAAATTCCCATTGAGCAGCGCGACCCCATCGAGATCTATCAAATCGGCGAAACTATTATCGCGCCAGAGGGCTTGGACTATTACAATCCCTCGTTTGATGTCACGCCTGCGGAGCTAATTACGGGCATCATCACCGAATATGGCGTGGTGAAACCTGCGGAACTGGTAGGGCTGCAAGCAAAACAAGTAAGCTAGCGCTATGAAATTGGGCCCTAAAATTGGGCCCTAAAATCGAGCCGATGCGCGGCTATTCTTCCCCTTTGCCCTGATATTCCATGCCGTTGGCCTCGGCATAGCGATTCATAAACCGCATAAACCGCGCCCAATGTTCCTCATGGACTAGCTCAAAGCGACATTCTACCCGCTTTAGATCGTCGCCTTCGTCGCCCGCAAAGATAAACTTTACGCTGTCGGGTTCGATCTCGATGCGACCTTCTTCATCCGTCAGACGCAGGGCTTTGTTAAAGCGGTTGGTGAAGCTCTGAAACCGCTCGATGGATCTGAGCTGCTCGAAGGTCATGACGACAAACTGGGCACCCGTCGCGCGATCGCGCCTCAGGCTCACGCCGCTCAGGTCTTCGGGAATACCTTCAAAAAATTCAATCGTGGGTAAGGTCATGCGGGATTGAGGAGTGGGGATTGGGGAATTTGGTGCAGACTATGCAATCACCGGCTGTCTTCACAAACTCCCACTTTCATCATCGACCATCCCACTGCAAAAAGAATCCGTCTGTGGGTAACCTCAGCATTCTTTACACCAGCGCCTGCCGCGTATCAAAAACCGTAACGTCGCTTTGGGAAAGCGTTTCCCAGCTTAGATTAAAAGTGTTCACTCCTCATGCGCTCAGCAGCTTCGTCGGGTTCGTCGGGGCTGCTGTTTATTTTTCGAGGATTTCGCAATCTGAGAACTGGCGCAAGAGGACTGAGGTTTGGGGGTGAGTGTTTGGGGGTGAGTGTTTGGGGGTGAGGCTTATCCGCCAAACGGCCAGATCTGAAGCAGGCGGTTTGCAGGGGCGTGCAACGTGGTTTCAGCCGTCCACCCGATGGCCAAGCCAAGGACTGAAATCACAGTCAGCACGCCAAGCGATTGCCATCGCCCCAGTTTCGCCTGCTGCAAATCGAGCCGCGCCAGAATTTCCGCAGCCACCACCACCAGGATGTATTCAAAGACGTGATACCAAACAAGAATGACGGCAATAGACATAGCGCCCAGCAGCACCAGCGAAAAATAGCCCAGGCTGGACTGGAGCCAATTTCTGAAGAAGCGCCGCAGTCCCCGTGACCAGGCTGTGAGCAAGAGTGCCTGCACAATCGCAAAAACAGTTGCCAGCACCCAGGCAACCCAGTGTTCGGTGTTTTGATAGAGGAACCAGCTAAAACTGGTGTAAGCCGCTAACAGCAGCGGTAGAGAAACCCAGAGCATGAGCAGGGAGGCAACGCTGAACCCGTTTACCGAAGGTTACCTATAGGTTAGTGGAGATTGCCTGCACGGGACAGGTGGGGATGCACTGTTCGCAAACAATACAGCGCGATCGCCCAAAATTGAGCCGAAAGGTCTGCGGGTCAAGACTCAGCGCTTCCGTTGGGCAGACCCCAGTGCAGAGGCCACAGTGGACGCAGGTTTCTTCGTCAATCAGGATTTCGCGGCTGGCGGTGGAAATGCCGATATCCTGCGATCGCAGCCAGTCCAGCGCCGCATCCAGTTGATCGATATCACCCGAAAGCTCCACGACGAGTGTCCCAATCTGATTCGGCGCGACCTGGGCACGGATGATATTCGCCGCCACGTTAAAATCTTTCGCCAGTCGATAGGTGACGGGCATATGAACCGAGCGCTTGGGAAAGGTAAGAGTGACGCGCTTTTTCACAGATCGTTAGGCATACTAATGCGCGATCGGGCTAGGCGGGAGCCGACAACTTCGCGGCCAGTTCCTCGGCAGTGGTGTTTTCGTAATACTCGAAGGGCTGATGAATCCAGGGGTTATCTTCTAAATAATCCACATAGTAATCTGGCTGAAAGATAGAGCAGGCTTTGTACCAGAGAACGCCTGTCCGCAGTTCGTCAATATAAAATCCGTAGTTGTGGTTCAGCCATTCGACGCTACGCTTGAGGCTGATGCCCGAATCGACCAAATCATCCACCAGCAAAACGTGGCTGCCTAGATTGGGCGTGGTCATGGCCAGGTCGCGAGAAAACGTGATTGCCCCGCGCGATCGCCCGCCAGGCCCATGATAAGAAGCCGTAGACAAAATCGCCAGCGGCAGGTCAAACACTCGCGAGAGCAAATCGCCGACCCGCAGCCCGCCCCGCGCAATGCAAACAATTTGGTTAAACTCCCAGTCGGATTCATAAACCTTAACGGCAAGCTGTTCGATCAGGCGAT
Organism: Cyanobacteriota bacterium; assembly: GCA_046719575.1. GTDB lineage: Bacteria > Cyanobacteriota > Cyanobacteriia > Elainellales > Elainellaceae > Thermoleptolyngbya. The sequence goes on along the minus strand of JBDNCP010000052.1, from coordinate 17,857 downwards.
GATAGTCGGGCCACGAGACGTAGAGATCTGACATGGGAAAGAAAAGCAGAGGATGAGTGGGATGAGAACGAGCGGACGGGCAGGTTTACTTTAGGATTAAGGTTGCATCATAGCGGCCTGCATCCTAGAACTGCTTGCTGAGGTGGGCGATCGCCCGTCTCAAGTCACCTAGATGTCGCAGGTCACCTACTAGATGATGAGCATCCTACAATTTGCTGGCTAAAATCAAGCCACTGGCTCAAATCAAGCCGCTAGCCAGGTCACCCAGCGTATTTTATTCCCCGTGCCTGAGGTTTTAGAGCCGATGAGCGAGTCTGCATCCAAATTGCCCAAATCCCCCGAAGACACCCTCAGCTTCAGCACTAAGCTGGCCTACGGAGCAGGGGATCTGGGAACCGCTATCACGGCAAATATCCTGGCGGTGTTTTTGCTGGTCTTTTTTACGAGCGTAGCGGGCATTCCGGCCAGCATCGCAGGCAGTATTTTGCTCATCGGCAAAATCTGGGATGCAGTGAATGATCCCATCGTCGGCATTTTGAGCGATCGCACCCAGAGCCGCTGGGGCCGCCGCTATCCCTGGATCGTGGCCGGCGCGATTCCCTTCGGGATCTTCTTTTTCTTGCAGTGGATTGTGCCCCGCTTTTCCGACGATCCCACCACCAACCTGTGGGCGCTCGTGGCCTATTACATCGCCGTTTCGGTGCTGTTCAACGCCTTCTACACCGTCGTCAACCTGCCCTACACCGCCCTCACTCCAGAACTCACCGACGACTACGACGAGCGCACCAGCCTCAACAGCTTTCGCTTCATCTTTTCCATCGGCGGCAGCATTTTGTCGCTGGTGATCGTGCTGGCCATCTTCAACGCCATTCCCGACGACGTGGCGCAGCAATATCGGGCGATCGGCGCGATTTGTGCGCTGATCTCGGTGCTGCCCTTTTTCTGGTGTGTGTTTGGGACTTACGGCCACGTCATGCGGCGGCAGCAGCAGCGGGGTACTGTCGAAACCAGCACCCAGGAAATGCCCATCCTCCAGCAGTTGAAAGTCGCCTTTGCCAATCGCCCGTTTCTGTTTGTGATTGGCATCTATCTCTGCTCGTGGCTGGCGCTGCAAAACACCGTCACCATCATTCCCTACTTCGTGCGCGACTGGATGGGCCTGTCGAATGCGGTCTATACGCAGGTGGTGATGGCGGTGCAGGTGACAGCGCTGGCGATGCTGCTGGTGTGGGAGCGTATCTCGCGGCGCGTGGGCAAAAAAGCGGTTTATATCCTGGGGATGGTGCTGTGGGTGTTGGCGGAAATTGGACTATTTTTTCTCCAGCCGGGGCAGGTGGGCTGGATGTATTTTCTGGGCATTTTGGCGGGGATGGGCGTGTCTACGGCTTATCTAATTCCCTGGTCGATGGTGCCCGATGTGATTGATCTGGACGAACTGCACACCGGGCAGCGGCGCGAGGGCGTGTTCTATAGCTTCATGGTGTTTTTGCAAAAAATGGGGCTGGCGATCGCTCTCTTCCTAGTTGGGCTAGCGCTAGATGCCTCCGGCTTTATTGAAAGCACTGCCGGAGAAGCAACCCCCATCCAGCCAGACTCGGCACTCACCGCCATCCGCGTGATGATTGGCCCGCTCCCGGCGATCGTGCTGCTGCTGGGCATGGGGCTAGCCTATTTCTATCCCATCTCCCGCGAGGTCCACGCCAATATCCTGCTGCAACTGCACGAGCGCAAGCAGGCATCGGGAAATGCATCGGATGCCAATCCAGACCTACGCTGAAATTTTGACGGAGTAGCTCACCATTTCAGGTGCGATCGCCAGCAGAGGCTTGTTGCGACTCGCCTAAGCCACAATCCGCGCAACCCCATGCAAAATCGGTGTTGTCATCGTGCAGTTCCTTGATAGTTCAGCGTTTCAGCCCATCCAGCCAGACATCAGACCAAGGATTTACCGTTAAAATAGCGGGTATTCTCCATCACGCGGTTTGGCGCTGCACCGTCGTCTCATGGCTCCCGTTCCATCCGAACCTCAGCCGTCTATTTCCGAACTGTCGTCTTCGGACACCCTCTCCAACCCGCTAGACAGCGCCCGCCCGTCCGCAGGCACGATTTGGGTCTGGAGTGCGATTGGCTTGCTGCTGCTGCTATTGCCCGTCGGCGTTGGCACGATTGCCGTGCGAGAGTTGCTGGTGCTGCCTGCGCTGCCCCGCTGCTGGAATACCGCCCAAACCAGCAACTCCAGCTCAACTCGGATCTACTGCGCTGAGATTTTAGCGAATAAGCAGACCGTCGAAGATCTGCGACGCGCCATCCAATTGGCAAATCAGGTGGCGGACGATGACCCGCTGCGCGACAAGAGCGATCGCCTAATTGAGCAATGGACTCAAGACATTCTGCGGCTGGGCGAGGCAGAGTTTCAGGCGGGGTCGCTCGACCGGGCCCGCGATCTTGCCAAGCGCGTCCCGTTTCACGTCGCCACCTATGCGACCGCTGAGGCAAAAATCAAAGAATGGGAAGAGATTTGGGCAAAAGCTGAGAAAATCTATGGCGACGTAGAAGCCGAAATCGATCGGGAGAACTGGTTCGCGGCACTGTCTACGGCTCGAATGTTGCTGACGGTGGGCAACCAATATTGGGCAACCACCCAGTATCAAGCGCTGATGCGACTGCTCCAGTCGTCTCGCGAAAGTGAGGCAACCGCAAGGCGATCGCCCAATTCAGCGAATAAGGCAGGCGGGCTGAACGATCTCATCCGTCAATGGGAAACCGAGCAGGCCACCACAGACGCAGGGCGGCTCAAGACAGCACAGGAGCTAGCGCAGGGGGGTCGGGTGGAAGATTTGCGGGCCGCAGTGGATGCCGCAGAGCAAGTGCTATACGGCACGCCGCAATATGACCGGGCCCAGTCGTTGATCAACACCTGGCGACAGCAAATCGAAGCGATTGAAGATCGCCCCCGCCTGACTCGGGCGGCTGAATTGGCTCGCCAGGGCGACGTGCGATCGCTCGAAGCCGCCATCGACGAGGTAAATCAGATTACTTGGGGGCGATCGCTCCACGAAGAAGCTCGCGCTCAGGCCGATCGCTGGCGACAGCAGGTGCATGAACTCCGGCTGCAACAGCAGGAAGAGATGCTGCGTCAGCTTGATCGCTCCGCCAGCACTCCCTCATTGCTATTGCCCGCGCCCCCGTCCCCCATTATCCCCACCGTGCCCACGGCTCTTCCCGTGTCTGAACCCGTTCTCACCTTGCCCGCAGAGGGAACACAGCCCGCGCTGCCCGCGATGGACAGTACGGCTTTACCGGGCGATCGCTCAACCCCAGACGCGCTGCCTTAGCCAGACAAAGTTCGTCGATTTCACTCCAAAAGCAGAACTGCTAGGTCAATCTGCGGATAGGTTTCTCATCTCAGAAATCACCGAAGATAGAGTGATATCGATTCTTGATTCTAATTATTCTAATTAGCTTAATAAGCAGAAAACCTAAAGACCCTGTGCAGGCGGCGCAGAGTTTAGGATCTATTTTTGTTGAGGATCTATTTTTTTAATTTGGTCTATCTACTTAGATTTGTTAGATTTGCGATTCTGGATTGCCAGTCTGGCGTTTGCGAAACGTTCAGCAATCTTAGGCGGGTTGTCGTGTCAGCCCCCTACAGTCAGTAATTTCTACAACCTGACGCGCAGGGGCAGAATTGAAATAACGAATACTGCTTACATCAAAAGTTTCTATAAGGCGTTAAAAGTTGTAAGAAGCACTATTAATTTTTCATTAGAATCTGGAATGTGCAAGTGTGACGGTGAATACCATTAGAGATATCAATTTCAGCTTTCGCCGGTAGAGATTCATTTTATGAGCCTTTCCTAAGCCGCCCTCTCAGCTACATCAAGGGCGATCGCCATAGATCTGTCGTCCAATACACAGCTATCAACCCGATATAACCCGCAGCAGTACGTATTCACCTGAGCCTCAGTATAAAATGATTCTCGGTGCCAGTAATTGGCTCGGGATAGGGGGTCAGACCCCACAACCACGATTTTCCGGGAATTTCTCTCCACCTTAACAATTGACTAAGAATTAAAATTTCAGCATATATACTTATAAAAGTTAAGATATTCGGCTATACTGTCAGACATAGTTAGTGAATCTACTGTCTGTCATAGGTCTGCCACTAGATTCTTTGCCTTTAGGTTCTATGAGTAGCTCTTTTAGGTTTGCAAATTCAGTCTTGCTGGCATGTGTGCTGTCCCTGGTGGCAACCTTTTCTGCGGCTGCTCAATCGCTAAAGTATCAGTCGCTAAGGTATCAGCCTGTTTATCATGGCCGTAATGTTTATCATGACCGTAATGACAGTACGCTAGTGTTCGCGCATCTAGCTTCACCAGATGCCGAGGCTCCTTTACAAAATTCTTCGGCAGATTGGATACGAGACCTGACTGAGCTTCGAAACTCATCTTACGATCCGCCCGTGGAGGGTGGCCCTCAAAGCTCGCAGGGTTCTGGAACTCGGTAGAAGCTCCATAGCAGAGTCTGGTTGGTGTGCGGCCTTGGCGAAGCACCTGAGCGAATTAGTGAATTGCCTTGGTGAAGTGCTTTAGGTGAAGTGCTTTACGGGCACTCCTTCTTTTAGGTTCTTGCTGGGCTATTTGTGCTGTTGAGGCTGGCGCTGCTGAAATTTGCGCTGCTGAAGTTTGTAGTGTGACTTGTGGAATGCCCTATCGAGACTCGACAGGTTCCTTCCACCAGCGTTCTGATTGAATCAGCGTATGGGTTTGCCAGTCAATGTCGTTTGGGTGCGGATAGTCTAAGCGATAGTGTCCGCCCCGGCTTTCGGTTCGAAAGGCGGCACTCTTCACAAGCAAATAGGCTACGTCTAGTAGATTGCGGGTTTCTCCCCAGATTCTAACTTGAGCGGCTGTGAGTCCCAGTTTGTTTAGCGAAACAGGAGCTTCTAGATGCAGAGGGCGGCAGCCGAGAAACTGGCTTAGAAACTGACTTAACGGTAGGTCAGAGAACTGAAGCCGCCATTTCCGAATTTGGGCGATCGCCCCCTCAAGGGACGATTGCTCTCGACAGATACCTGCTGCCTGCCACACTAGCGGCGGCAGGTTGCGGCGAATAGTTTGGATGATGGATTGTTGAGATTCCCAGGCAGCGATCGCCCTATCTGGGAACGGACTTAGCGTGTCCCCTGAGTCTTTCAGGGGGAGGGCGATCGCCTCTGGCCAGTTTGCAGGTAGTCCCAGATGTTTGAGTTGAGATCCAAACACCAGGCATTCTAGGAGCGAGTTGCTGGCCAGGCGATTTGCGCCATGCACCCCCGTGCTGGAGGTTTCGCCGACGGCATACAGCCCCGCCATCGAGGTCTGGCTGTGGAGATCTGTCAGCACGCCTCCCATCCAATAGTGGGCCGCTGGCGCAACGGGTACGGGTGCTTGAAAGACATCTATTCCCCACTGCCGACACACCTGCACAATGTTGGGAAAGCGTCGCTGAATAGTTTCCGGCGAAATAGGGCGCAGATCCAGCCAGACATGCCCATGTGCCGGATCAGGATGGTGGCTTTGTAGATAGCTGAAGATCGCACGACTCACCACGTCTCGCGGGGCCAGTTCGCCCTCAGGGTGATAGTCAAAGACAAACCGTCGCCCGTGGTCGTCGATCAGGTGGGCCCCCTCGCCGCGCACGGCCTCGCTCACCAGAAATCTGGGCGCACCGGGTTTTGTGAGCGCGGTCGGGTGAAACTGGACAAATTCTAAATCTCGCAGCACTGCGCCGCTCCGCCAGGCCATCGCCACGCCATCCCCAGTGCTGAGGGCTGGGTTTGTAGTTTGGGCAAAGACCTGACCGCCGCCACCTGTCGCCAAAACCACTGCTCCGGCAGACAGCCGACAGAGTTGGCCCTCCACCATTGCCACCACGCCCAAGCAGCGATCGCCCGCCGCCGTCAGCCACAGGTCGAGCGCAAAGCTCTGGCTCATAACGTGGATATTCGAGCGCTGAAGCACCTGTTCCGCCAGAATCGACACCACAGCCCGTCCAGTGGTGTCGGCCGCGTGCAGCACCCGTCGTCGCGAGTGAGCGGCCTCCAGAGTCATTGCCAGATCGGCTCCATGCCGATCAAACAAGACCCCCATCGCCAACAGATCCCGAATACAGTCGGGAGCCTGTTGCACCATGAGGGTCACCGCTTGGCGATCGCACAGTCCTGCGCCTGCCCGAAGCGTGTCTTCGATGTGTAGCTCTGGCGAGTCATCTGCCGCCATGGGCGCAGCAATCCCACCCTGCGCCCACTCACTAGCCGAGGTGAGCAGCTCGTCTTTGGTAAGCAGTCCAACGCGAAAGCGGGTCGGTAAACACAATGCAGTGTAAAGTCCCGCTGCTCCAGCGCCAACCACTAAAACATCAAACTGACGAGAAGAAGACGAAGACAACTGCGGTCTGCCTAGCGGTAAATGCCGTTGTTAAAGCGATCGCCCCCTTCCACCAAGGCATCCAGCGGCGGACTGACCACAAAGTTGTTGAAGTTGTTCTTCAGAATTTCTTTTTGCGCCTCGGTCAGCCCTGGCATTTTCAGTACATCTTCTACGCTTTCAAACGGGGCATTTTTAAGAATCATGCGGGCCAGGGTCGGGTACATACCAGGATACTGCATGAACGCCCGGACATTGGTATTGTTCAAGTCAATTTTTTTGCCAAAGTCGGTCGCTAGCTTGTCATCCATCGCATTGCGGAATTGCTGTTCTGCCAGCACGGGCGATGGATTGAAGGACAGGGGGCTGAGCGAGGCTGCGATCGCCGTCTGAGGCGAACCCAGCAACCCCCAAGAGGTGAGCATTAGACCCAGAATCATCAACACGCCAACCAGTCGCTTCATCAGTCGAATCCCTTCCAACTACAGTTCTCCAAAACAGTTCTCCAAAACAGATCTCCCAAAAGCCCCTAATTCACCCTGCCCAACTTCAAAACACCCACTGTCCTCTCACTTTGCTCAAATCATCTCAGACAAATCTTCTCAAACAAATCGTCTCAGAATTGACGCAAGCTCTAGCAAGCACGGGCGCTGAAGCTCAGGAGTTGATTCAGGGATTTCACTACGGGGATTTGATCAGCAGTCGATGAGAGCCACTTTATAACTCTCAACAACACAGCTTTAATGGCCTCATAATTAGAGCCTACCACTTTGGGGGGAGTATCGCCCTAGATCTTGCTGCTCAGCTTCAAACTAGATCTTGCTGCTCAGCTTCAAAAATGTATCCAGGTCAGCGAAGGAACCTGCATAGGTAACAGTCGGCGTGTCGTAGCCCTTGAGGCTAACGGTGTATTGCTTAAACAAATTGGGATTGGCGATCGCCCCTGCCAGATATTGATACGTCGTTTCACCCAGCGCCACATCCATGCCAATTTGCTTGGTGGAGGACTCCAGCCGGAAGGCCGCATTTACCGTATCGCCCAGAGCAGTGTAATCGGGGCGATCGCCCGTGCCCGTGTTGCCCACCATTGCATAGCCCGTATTTAGCCCAGCCCCCACCCGCAGCGGAAACGGCAGCGGGTAGCGCTCGTGCAGGCGGCTGGTCATTTTGTGTAGGGCGCTGAGGGCGCGGGCAATTCGCACCATTTCATCGGGCGTGATGCCCTGCGCCCCGTGAATCCAGACTGCCATAATCGCGTCGCCGATGTATTTATCGACCCAACTGCCATATTCGCGAATGATGTCGCCCGCACAGCGAAACCAAGTGCCGATCGCCTCCGAGAGAATTTTCTCGTCAAGTTGGCGCGTCATCACCGTAAAGTCGCGAATATCGACCACCAGTACCGAGATCAGCCGCCGGACATGGAGGGTGGCGGTAGCGGTAAATTCCTGCGAGTCGATGCCCACTGAAGAGTCCTGAGGATGCGACAGTTCGGGCGAGTAAAACTCTAGCTCGGTCTGTCCAAAGGTGAGGCGATCGCCATTGTGTAGCGTCACTGGCACGCTCACCCGCCGACCATTCACAAACGAGCCATTACGACTGCCCAGATCAATCAGGTAAAACTCACCCGTCTCCATGCGTTGCAGCATGGCGTGGTTGCGCGAAATCCAGCGATCGGGCAGCACAAAGTTGTTATCGTCTCCTCGTCCAATCGTCCAACAGTTGTTGTTCGTGAGTGAGAGATAACGATTGCCAGCGTCGGTTCGTAGTATCAGATGGGGAATGGGTTGGGCAGTCACTGACAAAGATGAGAAACCGCTAAATCTTTCCCGAAGAGATGCATCCTGGTAAGCCTGGCACACTGTGTCAGCGAAGGGCCAGCCGAGCTAAAGGCACTCCAGAAACATCTTACAGATGCTCTGTAGACGCTCCATTCAGGCTCTAAATCACCCTGAGTGAGAACCGCCAATGGCCTCCTTAGCTCGCCTGCGCTATGTCAACAAACCCTCAAATCTCTAAGAGAGGCCTGCGGCACTCCGCCAACGATCCGTCGCAGCTTAGCGCACCTATTTGCCCAGTAACTTTGCAGTATCAGGCACTTGTGCCCACAGCCTGCAACGACAATTGGCTCACTCACTCCTGCAACTCAACCATGCGACCCTAGCCATGCTACCAAAGCCACAATACTAAGTTAGCCCAGGATACTCAAATCATAGCCTCAGTCAGGCAGCAGTCGCCGCTAACCAGAATAAGCCATCCACGAGAATCGTGCTTAAAACGGCTCCTCCAAAGCTCCACCAATGGAGCGATCGCCGCCGCAGGGGAGCAAACCCCAAGACCATCAGCAGCGCCACCATCAGCAGCGCAGAGCCACCACCCCAGGGCGTATAGATTTGATGAAGGGCGGACTGGAGAATCGTTCCAGTGGCACTCGCGTCTGACTGCATTAATTTTCGCCAATAGGGAACCAGATCGACTAAGTAGAAGTACAGATCGGTGATGGCGGTTCCCAGCAGAGATCCCAGATAGAACCAGTGTCCTATCTTGTTTTTTGCCTTGTGGAGACTGGGCAAGACAAACGGCAGACCCAGCGCCTCAACAGGTAGATGGTAAAACGGCTCCCAACGCAGCCAGCCCCAATAGATTGAACCGGCCAGCCAAGTCCAGGCAAAACCAATCAGCAAATCACCCCAGATTTTCGTGGCTGGCCGACGCAAGAGCGATCGCCCTAACCCCGTCCAGAGCAGCGTAATCCCCAAGCTCAGCCAGGGAAATAGCTGCACCAGCGGTGCTTGGAAAAACACCGGAACGGAAACCAAGAAAACAGATGCCGAAAAAACTGCCAGCCGAGTAGGGTAGTCCGGCTTGGAGTCTGCTACTAAATCACCGGAGGTGACCCCAGGCAACACTGGAGGAACAAGCGGCCAGCGAACAGGCAGAATCGCTGATTCGGCAATTGGTTCGGTGAGGGAGACAGAGCGATCGCGCGGTGTAATAGAAACCAACTTTGATACCAACGATTCTTAATGCTTTTCATTTAGTTTACGTTATTTAACACATTGAGGAAAGCCTTGGGAAACGCAGTTTGAGGTTTAGTCGGGGTTGAGCCTAGATTTCCTAACTTTGGCGATGGCACCTCATGTCGGGGACTTTATCAAGGATTTACCGAGCTTTACAGCCTGTTTACCGAGCGCCACGCCAGGAAACCGAAGAATCGCGCTTGACTCGGCTAAGATGTGGTGGAGTTTTAGAAATTAGGCGCATGGCGTTGATCAACCTGCCTCTGCTTTCGGCTTGGCGTGTATTCTCACAAGGCGGAGAATTGGCGACAGCCTCAGGCGTTTCTCAAGGGATGCAAGAAGCGGTCGGGAGTATGGCGCAGGGCTGGTTCCCGCTGGCGATCGCCCAGACTGCTGTTCCAGATGCCGTTGCCGAGCCGGGGCTTTTGACCAGCACGTTCCAGGCTATTGTGCTGGGTCTGGTTCAAGGGATTACAGAGTTTTTGCCCATTAGCAGCACTGCCCATTTGCTGATTTTTACAAAGGTATTGGGCTGGTCGTCTGTCGGCGAAAAGTATTTCGTAGACGCAATCCAGTTTGGCAGCGTGATTGCCGTGTTGATGTACTTTTGGAACGATATTCGCCAGATCCTTGGCGGCGCGTGGGCTGCCCTCCAGCAGAAGGACTGGCAGCGCGAAGAGTGGAAGATTCTCGTCGGGATTTCGATCGGCACGATCCCGGCGCTGGTGTTTGGCTACCTGTTTCGCGATGCCATTCCCGAAAGTGCGCTGGTGATTGCAGTCGTGTCGATTGTAATGTCTTTGCTGTTGGGGTTAGCCGAGAAAATTGGCAGCCGCAAGCGCGGATTTGACAGTTTATCCATTCTGGACGGGTTGCTGGTGGGGCTGGGGCAGACGCTGGCGCTAGTGCCCGGCGTATCGCGCTCTGGTGCTACGCTGACCACAGGCATGTTTCTGGGGCTACAGCGGCAAACTGCCGCCCGCTTCTCGTTTTTGCTGGGAATTCCCACCCTGGCGATCGCCACGCTTTACCAATCCACTAAAGCCTTTGACAACATTGAACGGCTGTTGCCGCTGGTGGTGGGGATCATTTCCACCTTTGTCTTCTCCTATTTGGCGATCGCCTGGTTGCTGCGCTATCTCCAGCGCAAAAGCACCTGGGTTTTTGTATGGTATCGCCTCGCCTTTGGGGCCGCGATTTTGCTCTCGCTGGTGGCAGGGCTGATCCGAGATTAGGACAGTCAATTCGGCAGTCAATTCCAGAGAGCAGGCAAGAGAGCCGGAGAGAATCGTGCAATCAGGGGATGATGGGGTAAAAGGGATCATGGAATGATCAAAGATGGGGTTAATACGCCAATCCCCCGCTTTCGATTCCTTTGGCACTTCAAAACGCCATCTCACGCCCTGTTTCCCATCTCCTGCCATGAGCGACGCTGCCATCAAGCCTGCCCTGATTACCCGCGTGCTGCCCGGCTCGATCGCCGAAGAGATTGGGTTTGAAGTGGGCGATCGCCTTGTGTCGATCAACGGGCAGCCTCCCCGCGACCTAATCGACTACCAGTTTCTCTGCGCCGACGAAGTGCTGGAGTTGGAAGTGCTAGATGCTGCGGGCAAGACACACCAGATCGAGATCGAGAAAGACTATGACGAAGACCTGGGGCTAGAGTTTGAGTCTGCCCTGTTTGACGGCTTGATCCAGTGCAACAACCGCTGTCCCTTTTGCTTTATCGACCAGCAGCCGCCTGGAATGCGGCAGACACTCTATCTCAAAGACGACGACTACCGCCTCAGTTTTCTCTACGGCAGCTACCTGACGCTGACCAACCTGCCCCAGCGCGAGTGGGAGCGCATCGCCCAACTGCGCCTGTCACCGCTGTATGTCTCGGTTCATGCAACCGAACCAGACGTTCGCATTCGCCTGTTGAAAAATAATCGGGCTGGGCAGATTCTCGACCAACTGCGCTGGTTTCAAAACAATCGGCTGCAAATTCATGCTCAGGTCGTCGTGTGTCCTGGCATCAACGATGAAGCGCATCTGGAGCGGACGCTGCGGGATCTGGCTTCGTTCCACAGGGGCGATGTTCCTGCGGTGGCTTCTGTTGCGGTGGTGCCCGTTGGGTTAACGCGCTTTCGCCCCGCCGAAGACGAACTAATCCCCGTCACACCCGAACACGCTCGCCGGGCGATCGCCCAGGTGCAGGCGCTCCAAACCGAGTTTCGTGCCAAATTCGGCTCGAACGTTGTGTGGCTGGCGGATGAGTGGTTTCTGATTGCCGGACAAGACCTGCCCCCCGAAGCGCACTATGAAGACTACCCGCAAATTGGCAACGGTGTGGGATCGATCCGTCAATTCCTCAAGCAGTTCAAGACGGCCGCCCGACGGCTGCCAAAATCCGTGAGTCCGCCGCGCCGCTGGGTGTGGGTGGTGGGCAATGCCGTCGAGCAGGCTTTTCAGCCAATTCTCAAGCGGCTAAACGAAGTAGACGGACTCTCGGTGGAGATGGTGGCGCTGCGGAGCGACTATTGGGGGCAAGCCATCACGGTGACGGGGCTGCTGACCGGCCACGACCTGGCATTGGCGCTGGCGGGGCGCGACTTGGGAGATGGCGTGCTGCTGCCGTCGCTGATGCTAAAGCATGGAGATACTCGGTTTTTGGACGATACAACGGTGGCTGATTTGGAAAAGCGGCTGAAAACGCCCGTTTATGTCGTGTCTGGCATTGAAGGGCTGCTGGAAACGGCTGTGCAAGCCCCTGTGCTGGCTGCCCGTTAATATCGATTTCATCGTCACCGCTAGTTCCAACTTTGACGTGCCGCTGGGATTTGCTGGACTCATGGTGCTGGCGATTATGGGGACTGCGCTCTACGGCTTCTTTGCAGCGGCTGAAAAATACTTGATCTATTGGGCCCGATAGTCTGGCTCTGCTCGACCACCTGCCGAAAATGGCTGACCGTGTCCGACGTTTCCCACGGGACGGCTCCCTGCGGCCCAAACCAGCGCTCAAACAACTGCGTCGCCGTCGTTTCTCCAGACAGCACGCCTTCCATAAAGCGGCTCAAACTTTGATTGACTTGGGCCCGAAACAGCAGATCTTGTTTGGGTAGCAGACAGCCGTAAACCTCGCGACTAAAGGGCTGCGGGGGAATGACTTCGTAAGCGTCGGCATCGGGCAGCGATCGCCGCAATCCCTCCAGCAGAATGCCGTCGCTGGCCAGCGCGTCAATCCGTCCCTGTTGTAGTAACGATAGACCTTCCGCGCGATCGCCCACCGACACAATCCGCGCCAGCGGCAGCCGCCTGCGAATCAGATCGGCGTTGGTTGTGCCCGATACGCCACCCACACGCAGCCGATTGCCCGAAAGCCCCCGCCCCCGCGCCAGCAAAAACTGCGTCCCCGTGACAAAATAGCCCACCGAAAAATCCACCAGCGACTCGCGGCTAAGGGTAATGCTGCTCGTGCCACAGGCGATGTCTAGCTCTCCCTGGCGAACCTGGGCAAACTGCTCCGCTGCGGTCGTGGGCACCAGTTCCAACCGAACCGTCCGCCCCAGGCTGCGAGACAGATCCGCCTGCATTCGGCGCAGCAGGTCAACCGGATAGCCCGCCAGTTCCCCCGACTCATTCAGCGTGCCGAACGGTGCGGCATCTGTGCGAACCCCTGCCCTCAGCACGCCCGTCTGCTGGATTTTCTCCAGACGCGCCTCTGCCCACGCAGGAGCCAGCATTCCCAGCCATAGCAGCAGCCCCAAGCCCACCACCTTGCGTCGCCTTGCCGCCCTGCGCTTGTTTTGGTGCATCACGTCTCCCCTGGCTGAAATCCTCAGCCCCTCGCCAGCTTCAAAATTTTCTCAGCAACCGCGTCCTCTACGGGCATGACCGATAGCCGATTGCCTTGGCGCACCACCAGCAGTTCCTCCGACGAAAACGTTTGCCGCAGTTGTTCCAGCGTGATCAGATTGGGAAACTGCTCCACAAACTCGACCTGCACCGTGCGCCAGCGGGGATTCTCTTGCGGCGATTTGGCATCGTAATACTTGCTCTTGGGGTCAAACTGCGTGGGGTCTACGATATCCGGCTGCGACACCTGCATCAGCCCCACGATTCCCGGCGGCGTGGCGTTGGAATGGTAGAAAAAAGCGCGATCGCCCACTGCCATCGACCGCAAAAAATTTCGCGCCTGATAATTTCGCACGCCATCCCAAATCGTCTGGCGATCGCGCTCCAGGTCTTCGATACTGTACACATCCGGTTCCGATTTCATTAGCCAATAGCGCATTGAAGGGGGAGAGCTTGAAGAGTCAGAGCGTGAAGAGTCAGAGCGTGAAGAGTTAGAGCGTGAAGACTGAGAGCTTGAAGGTTAAAGGTTAAGCACACACGCCATTCCATCATCTCATCACCCCCACCCACCCTTCACACCCAACTCCATCACTCCAGTACAGCCTCTCCAGCCGTCTCTGGCAGCGGGCGCACAATCGGGCCATTTGGGGGTGCTTCCGGATTCGCTTCAACGGGGCTGTCGGCACGGGGGCTATCGACCGGGGCATCCGCAAAGATGGCATCGAGGGCCTGCTGGAGCGTTTCTGCCATGACAATGCGGTTTCCATAGGCAACAATGACCCGCGTCAGGGTAGGTAGGCGGTTTTGCTCTGCCTGGAGATACAGCGGCTCCACATAGAGCAACGAATCCTCGACTGGAATCACCAGCAGATTCCCCTGAATCGCCTGCGAACCCTGCCGATTCCACAGTGAAATCTGCTGAGAAATCAGCGGGTCTTGGTTGATGCGGGCTTCGATTTGTTCTGGGCCAAAGATGAGCCGCTGCTTGGGAAACCGATAGAGCAGCACCTTACCATAATTTTCGCCGTCGGAGCGAGCCGCCAGCCAGCCAATCAAGTTTGTGCGCTGGGACGGGGTAAACAGGCGCAGCAGGACAAATTCCTCTGTGTCGGCGATGGGCAGCTTGGTAATCAGGTAATAGGGCGCAACGATTTGCGATTCGTTGGCGTAAATTTCATTCGGTTCGCGCCACTCATCTTCGCGGTTGTAGAAAATTTGCGGATCAGTCATGTGGTAGGTCATGAGCTGATTCGACTGCACTTGGTAATAGTCCTGTGGATAGCGGATGTGAGTGCGGAGAGCTGGGGGCATGGAGTCGAACGGGCGGAACATCTGGGGCAGCAACCGACTCCAGGATTGAATCATCGGGTCGCTGGGGTCGGCGATGTAGAAGGTGACGCTGCCGTTGTAGGCATCCACCACAATCTTGACCGAGTTGCGGATGTAGTTGAAATCGTTGTTGCGCGGGTCGGAATAGGGATAGCGATCGCTCGTGGTGTAGGCATCGATAATCCAGTACAGCGAACTGGGCGGCGAGTCGGTGTTGCCAGTCTGCACGTCAAACTCGACCGCAACGGGATAGGGGTCATGGTCAAATCGCAGAAACGGGGCGATCGCCTGCACCCGCTTGACGATATTGCGGCGATAGAGCAACTGCGACTCGCCCGTCAACTGATCGCTAAACAGCATTCGCCAGTCGTTGAGATGTCGCGCAAACAGCAGCCGTCGCCAGTAGGCCCCAATCGGGATGCCTCCACTGCCGCTGTAGGTGTTGTATACGTTGTCGCCGCCGCTGGGATAGTCCAACTCCAGGGCGCGGGTGCGCGTCAGCACAAAGTTATTGGTCAGTTCGCCAAAGTAAATGCGGGGATTGTCGGTCGGCAGCAGAGCCGGAATGCGCGGATCATTCGCAATCTGTTCCACGCCTTCGACAAAGTAGGCCGGCAGGCCGCCTTCATCGGCGGTGTTCACTGGGCTGACCGTAAAGCCGTAGCCGTGGGTGTAGATCAAGTGCTGGTTTACCCAAGTTTGGGCATCCGCAGGAACGCCGCTATAGTCCAGTTCGCGGGCGGCGATCAGCACCTGCCGCAGCCCAATGGTGCCTTGGGTTGTCGGAAGCTGGTAGCGATCGAGGTCGGCATCGGGAAATTCGTAGTAGGGGCGAATGCGCTGAAGCTGGCGGTTGGTTTCTAGCAGCGGGCGCGAATCCCAGAGGCGGATATTGTCAATAGTGAGGTTGTTTCGCTGCAAATCTGCCCGCGTTAGGTCGGTCTGGGGGTCAAAGATATCGTCTTGAATGACTTCCAGATTGAACGCATCTCGCGTCAGGGCAATGGTGCGCTGAATATAGGGCGTTTCTAGCGCCAGTTCGTTGGGCTGCACAATAAAGCTCTGCACCAGAAAGGGAATCAGCGTGGTGGCGATCGCCGCAACGCCCAGATGCAGCATCGGCCCCCAAAACAGCGGCGGCACCCGACGCGGCAGCAGCGCCACGGATTCCTCTGCTCCAGACACCAGGCGCTTTGGCAAATCAACGGCAGCCCCCGACCACTGGGCATATTCCGCAATTCGCTCTTCGCGCGATCGCCAGCCTTTGAGAGACAGCGCAGAATGGTCAGGCGGTGCTGGTGTTGGCTGGGCGCGATTGCGAGAGAGTGAAGCCGACGGCGGCAACTCTGGCATAGCCACTTTTCGAGAGACAAAACCGCGATTTGGCGGGCTGGCAGTGGCTCCAGAGCGCCGCGCAGAAACCACAGCAGGGGTGGCCCGCCAGAGATGGGAGGCGATCGCCTGCCACAGCAAAATCACCCCCAGCACCAGCGCCGCCACCGCCAAAATACTGTGAATCGGCAGCCGCACATGGACATTCGTAAACCCTGCGCCATAGGCTACGCCGCTAGTGGAATACAACAACCCATAGCGGTTGAGCCAGTGGGCCAGGGCGATCGCCAGCATCAGCGCCCCACCTAGCCCGCAAAGATGGCGCAACTGCGGCAGCGACCAGCCGAGAAATTTCCCTTCACTCAAGCTGTCGCCCGCCAGCAAATAAACCAGCACCACCGACAGCAGCCCCAGCAGCGTCAGCCCCATTGCCCAATAGGACAGCAACTCCAGGGCAGGCAACCGAAACACATAAAAGCCAATATCTCGACCAAACAGCGGATCGGCCCGGTTAAACGGGGTCGGCGAAGCGGCCAGCAGCAGCTTGGCCCAATATTCCGACAGCACCAACCCAAAGCCTAGACTGGTGAGCAGCGCCCAGCCCCACAGCAGCACTCGCGGATACACCAGCAGCCCCACCGCTAGCCCCAGAATGATGAGCGCCAGCCACGGCTGTTGGAGGCTCTGGACGAGTAGCTGCCCCAGCGTCTCGGCGCGAAATCGCACGGGCACTTGCACAGCGGGTGTATAGACGCTGAGGGCGGGCCGCCAGTGGCTAATCGCTACACCCGCGTGATAAGCCAGCGCTGCACTCATCCACAGGCTAATGCCCGACACCAGCATCGCCAGCGGCCGCAGCCGCAGCCCACCAAACCGGGGAATCGGGGTCAGGTTTAGGTGTGGGTCAGAATGTCGATGGGCGATCGCCAAATTTCCCCACAAAAAGGCCAAGCTCACCCCAAACCCCAGTAGCCCCAACGCCCCCTGCACCCCCAGCCGCAGCCAAAACACGGGCAGATGCTCTACCCGCTGAAACCACAACCCCTCCGCCACCAGAAGCCGCAGCAAATCCAGCAGCAGCAACCCGCCCACCAGAGCCAGCGGGATGGCATAACGGCGCGGGAGTTGGAGCCAGCGGGGGAGAGGCATGGGTGGGTAGGGAGAGGAGGGAGCGGGGGCAGAGGAGATTGGGGGCGGGGGTTTCTGCCCCTCATCCCCTAAGCTCATCTTGCCAGTCGAGGAGCTGTCGCCATTCGCGGACGGCAAAGGGGGGAATGGTTAACGAGAGCGATCGCTCTCCTTCTAACGGTAGCGTCAACCGCAGCGGTGTGTCGGCTTGCAAGCGTAACATTGTGTCTCGAAAATCGTACTCGCCAACATTGCCCGCCAGGTCATCATTCAGCCGAGAGGTGCCAAAGACATCGGGCGCAGTCCAGTCTTCACCATACCCAGTGGAAATGGTCAAGGGCTTGGCATGGGCTAAGTAGGCAGTGCCCGGATAGCCCACCAGCCGCAGCCGAAAATCGACCACTTGCCCATCCCGCACTCGCTTAAACAGCACCGCCTGCCATGCATGATCTGACTCGTCTCGCAGGGTTTGGAGCGATCGCACCATCACCTGCCCCGCCCCCTCCGGATAGGGATGAATCAGGGCGATCGCAGGCAAGGCCCAGCCCAGCAGCAGCACAACACTGCATAACCAAACTAGACCCCAACGCACTAGACCCCAGCGCCTCAGCCGTTGAATTCCCATGAGCCAGCCTCCTGTGATGCCTCTGGTTCTGGTATAGCAGGGAGTGGGAGATTCGGGGGAGGGGATGCGGCTATTTCTGAACTTTTATTTCAGGGCTACCCAAAATTACCTAAGACTATCTAGAGCTTATCTAGAGCTTATCTAGAGCTTATCTAGAGCTTATCTAGAGCTTATCTAGA
>JBDNCP010000051.1:0-28592 GCA_046719575.1 Cyanobacteriota bacterium | reverse complement strand
CGGGTGTTGTTTGAGGCGCTGGTTGATTTGCTCAACCAACCCCATCGTGTCAATCCCCCCTGCCACAATCCCACTGTGGTCAATACTTGTACTCTAATCTCAGATGCGCTCATGCGTCAAAAATACATACCTCCATGCCAAAACATGCGGAATGTGGGGTAGAGAACTCGAATGCCCCAGCCGTCTGCTGCTCGGACACTGGACAGGGGCACTTTGAGCTTCCCTTCGAGCCGATAGCGTATCGTCTTATATCAATTCTCGATTTTGGATTTGCGATTATGTTTGGATTTGCGATTATGGATTCCAAAGTCAGGCCTTTGTAAGGCTTCCCGCGATTTCATCTGTAGCGCTATTTGCGGGAATTGCATATTATGCACCGCCTTTTAGGGCACCAGTTGCCCCCGCACCGCCGCTAACCATTGCTGAACTTCCCCATAGCTGCTGAAGCCTCCTGCCTCCTTGAGTTCCTGCTCTAGCGCTGCTAGTCCCTCACCGCTAATCGCTCGCGGACTGTTGTTAGATTGGTCGCCGGGTCAAGCGAACACCGGCAGACCACAACTCGGTAGAAATTAGCCACCCATGAGCGCTTGAGCAAGACCAATGTAAAGCGGTATGCCAAGAGCGATCGCAACTGGCGTACCGACAGCGGTGGACGCGCCGATGTAGGCAGAGGGATTGGCCGATGGAATACCGGCTCGCAGCGTGGGTGGCCCCGAAATATCGGAACTGGAGCAGGCAATGACGGCCAGAATCACAACACCACCGAGGCTGAATCCCGTGGCAAAGTGAGCAATCATGCCAAGACCGAAGGCGATCAGCCCATGCACCAGCGGAGCCACCACAGCGTAGACAGCGTACCACTGAGCCACCTTACGCAGTTCACCCAGACGAGACCAAGCCTCCATGCCCATCACCAGCATCAAGATAGACAGCAGACCCCGGAAAAGCGGCTCATAAAAACTTTCAAAAACGCTATCTGGACGGGTCAGAATGCCCAGCGCAAGACCCAGTAACAGCGCTGATAGAGCCGAACCCTGGAGGCTTTCTTTGACGATGGGCCAAATTTTAACTCGCTTATTGAGGGGAGCGTCTGGATCTTTTGGATATCCGGCTGCGGTAATGCCCGACCCGCCAGAGTAGCTGCCCCCGACGCTGCCCATCTCGTCAGGATAGCCACCGACTGCCACGGACTGCTTGCTAAGATATTCCTCACCATCAAAGTAGTACTTGTCGCGCTTCCGCCTGCTGAGATAGATGCCAGCCACAACGATCGCCGTCACAAGCGCGGGGATATCCATAAAGGGATAGAGAGCAGCAGCCCAAGCTTCATACTCAATACCTTGCTCTTCTAGCAGCGTTAGCGCGGCCGCAAGAGTAGATCCACTCACCGCACCAAACAAGCCTGCGGTTGCAACGGCATCTACGACTTTGACCCTTGGCATCCTGGCTAGCGTGTAGCGCCCGATGAATACAATAAGAATTCCCATCGCTGCGGCAAACAGGGCGGGCAACAGCATCTCTGATAGGTTGGCATCGCGGATGGCTATGCCACCGCTCAAACCCACCTTCATCAGCAGCATGAAGACGATGAATTTATAAATTGCATCGGGAATTTGCAGTTGGCTACCGAGGGCAGCAATGGTCATACCCCCGATCAAAAAACCGAGCGTCGGAGACTGCAACTGAGCCAGGAAGCGCATCAAAAAACCGGATAAGAAATCCACAAGTACCTCCTTCCGCCTCCTCTAATAAGGAGCGATGATTGTGATAGGTGAGCCTTTAACAAAGGTCAAGTAAGTTAGAGATAAGTCAGGGGCGATGTGCATCACCCCTGATCGCACAGGTGTCCTACGAGAACCTGTTGGCAAGGTGTTCAGAGAGGGGGCACTCTCCAAAGAAGCAGTCACTTATTCATAGACTTGTGTCTATTAAGACTTAAATCTTCATGGACTCAAGTCTATCCTGGAGTAAACAGATTTTTGCATCCTTTCGGGATGGATTTGAAATGTAATGTCAAATCCATGTAATAAGTTTTCCTTTTAGTTACTAATTTTTGGCATAACCCTGGTTAATGCAAATCGAGATCCTAGAGTTTTCTCAATCGTTTATGGAGTACTCAAAGATTAGACTTCTTGCGTGAATCGTGGCGCGGCGGCACCGCGCCACGATTCACGCCCTCAAAACAGCATTCAGGCAAGAGGTTTATTGTTTGGCGACTTTCAGCAGAGTCGGCAACCAGGCGCAACCCTTTTCGCTGTCTGGGGTTGAGTGGTGGCGATCGCCCTGAAGAATAAGCGCTGTTTATGAAACGTTTCCGCTAATCTGAGTCCATCTTTTTCAACGAAGGGAGTTCTGTGCCATAAACTCAGTGATATGGTTTAAGGCAAAACCATAGATTCTTTTCTTGGATTATTGCTGCAAGGCATTTGTAGGAGGTACTCCATATGACTCAGAAGGCCAGCAAGCTCGTCATTGTTACGGAAAAACTGCTGCTGAAACCGATTACCCAGATCATCGACGAAGCCGGAGCCTCTGGCTACACGGTGATGCCCGCTGGTGGCAAAGGCAGCCGCAATGTGCGCTCATCGGGGCAACCCACGGTCAGCGATGTCTTTGCAAATATCAAAATTGAGGTGCTGACCGCCAGTCGGGAGATGGCTCTAAAGATTGCGGACGATGTGGCAACGAAATTTTTTGACGATTATTCGGGCATTGCCTATCTCTGCGATGCAGAAGTGCTGCACGCGCACAAGTTCTGACCCAGGTTTGAATCTGGGAGCCGAGCGAGGTAGCCTGTTGGGGAGTAGCGGTGGGAGGCCATCGCCCTCTCCGCAACACTCCAGCCGCGATCGCCCTCGTTCGACCCGCTCATCCCTGAGTCTGTTATTCAGGACTTACGTATCTGCGATGAATTTTTTAGATTTCGGACTATTTCTCGCGGGCCGCACCCGCGAGAAATAGTCCAACTGCGTAAGCCCTATTATCATCTCAAAGCGCTGATTTGTCGCCATTCGGCAGCCGTCATGGGCTGTGAAACAAGACGAATCCCAAAGCATTGCTCTGCCGCATTTGCCAGAACGGTGGTCATGGGTTGGAGGTCAGTCTGGTCTCTCAGGGCAGATTGCACTGACGCATCGATGTCTTGCGCCGTGCCAAAAACCCGGTGAAACAGATCCGCATCGGGACGCAGGCGCATAGAGCCGTGTTGCAAAATGCAGTCGCCGCGCCGCAGTTGGGCGCTGCCGATGAGCTTGTAGCCATTGTCGGTGACGAGATCGGCGCTGGTGGCCGTGCCAAAGCAGTCGGGATTGTGGATATAGCCGCGTCCGGCCGTGCCGTAGTGGAGCGAAACACCGAGCGATCGCCATCCTTCGATCAAGAAGGTGCAGATTTTCTCATAGGCAGCTTTGCGGCTGGGGCCTAGGCCCGAGGTAATGACCGCATAGGTCAGATCGCCCTGATGCAGCACGGCGCGGCCGCCGCTAGGGCGGCGCACCAAGTCAATCGGCCGGTTTTGGTATGTGAGCGATCGCCAATGATCCGGAATCTGACGCTGATGATAGCCCAGGGAGAGGGCAATCGGCTCCCAGGTATAAAATCGCAGCGTCGGCGGATGCAGGCCCTGGGCGTGTTGCTCAAACAGCCAGCGATCGATCGCCATTTGCGTCGCGCCGTCCGCCGTCATCAGCGGGATGAGCCGCCAAGCAGGGCACAACTCAGTATGGTTTACAGTCATGGCGGGAGAACCGCCCAAACTCAAGCGCCAAACTCAAGCGCCAAACTCAAGCGCCAAACTCAGCTTGAAGAATCTCGTCGTAGCTGTCAGCGATAGAGGCGACCATTGTGATGTTGCGCGACACTTCTCCGGGCGACAGCTCTGCCACGGTGCGCTGCGCCGCCACCACAACTTTGTCGTCCATGATGGCGAAATGGGACTCAAAGGTACTCGTCCAGTTCAGTTCTAGCAGCTTTCGCATGAGTCCTAGCTCGTTTTTGGCGGGCAAACTCAGCACGGGCGACCAAACGGCGAGCATATCGTCATCCGTTTCGCCCGTCAGTTGCACAAACACCTCCACGCTGCCGTACTTAAACTTCCACAGATTGCCCTGGTCAGATCGGCTGACCATCGCGCTTTGGTCTTCTTGCAGGCTGGAAATCACAGTTTCAACGACATCCAGATGGCTAGTCGCTTCGATAATTTCTTCTGTCAAAGCTTGGCTGGATTCAGGTTCCATAGGAAGCAGGTTGCTCAGTGAGTAGACAAACAGTGAGTAGACAAACAGTTAAACAGTTAAATGGACGAACAGTGATAGGCAAACTCAACGCACAGTGAAACACTGTATCCAAAGGATCTTTGCAAAATCGGGGAATGCGCTCCAGATGTGACCGAAGCTACAGTCTGATTTGCAATGCTACTCACAACTTTAGCCGCTCAGGGTAAGATTTGCCTGTTTCTACCAAGTTTTTTTCTAAAGCGGGCGATCGCCCCAACAGTCCATCGCGCACTGCCTCAACCGACACCCCAAGCAACGCGCTAAATTAGGCGCAACCCCACTTCTCTATCCACTGCGCCTCTCTATCCACTGCGCCGCCTATGCCCCCGATAGACACTTCTCAAAATCCAAAGCTCTCCCAAAGTAGGGACACAGGGCCCTCGGTCGCAGCGCTGAAGGAATGGGCGATCGCCCTCGAAGCCCTGCTCAGCGGCAACACCATTTTACTGCTGCGAAAAGGCGGCATCCGAGAAGCCGGCGGGCGGTTCAACGTGGCTCAGTCTCGCGTGCTGCTCTATCCCACCTACGAACATCAGCAGCCGCATTTGCTCAAGCCCCCCTATGTTGACCGAGTGCAGCCTGTCCCCTCCGGCTGGCATCCCGAAACAGTGGCGATCGCCGCCTGGGCCGA
Source organism: Cyanobacteriota bacterium (assembly GCA_046719575.1). GTDB lineage: Bacteria > Cyanobacteriota > Cyanobacteriia > Elainellales > Elainellaceae > Thermoleptolyngbya. Next base: position 23,687 of record JBDNCP010000051.1, on the reverse strand, counting down.
CATCACCCACATTTTCCAAATCACCACCGCAGAAATCGTAGATGCACTGCTGCCGTTTCATATCTGGACAGCGGCGCTGGCTACCGAGCGCCTGAACTGGAAGCCCCAGCAACCCCTCTATGCCCTGCTGCTGCGGGCACATCGGCTGGCAGAGCCGCTCACACTGCAATATCAAGAGTCCTATGGTGGCTGCAAATCCTGGATTGAGGTAGCGCTGCCTGCTGGGTCTGTGGAAAATCCCTTTGCGGATGCGCCCGTGCTGACCCAGGAGCAATATGCCAGTCGGGTAAAGGAAATTGAGCGGGTGGTTTTGGGACAGTAGAGAATATGTCGGCAGAGAATGTGTCGGCCATCAAGCCAGCCATCCAAAATCCTGGCTCCGACCACCTCTCAAACTCAAGCCGCCCAATTCTTCCCAATTCTTCCCAATTCTTACAGAATGCTGCACAAGCCCCCGCTCCCCAAACCACGGCGATACACTATGAAGTTGGCTAGCGCAATGGAGTGGGCTGGCGCAGCCGTTCTGTGCCGCGAAACACACCCTGGCGGGTCATTCTTGCCTAGTCTGAACCTTGTGAAACCCCGCTAGAGAACCCAGAGATCACTAACATGCTGCATCGCATATTCACCGCAGTTCTCATCGGACTGCTCAGCCTCGCCCCGCTGTGGACAGTGGCCCAACCCGCCCAGGCCGCGGGCTGCACCCTCACGGCGATCGTCTGGGAAGGCTATACCGATTCGTCCTTTGCCGATATTTTCGAGCAAGAAACGGGCTGCACCATCAAAGCCACCTACGCCGGATCGAGCGACGAAATGTTTGCCAAATTTCGCGCAGGCGGCGGCAAAAATTATGACCTAGTATCTGCATCGGGCGACATCACCGAGCGGCTGTATAAAGCAGGGTTGGTGCGCCCCATTGATGCTAACAAGCTGCAAAACTACAGTACCGTCTTCGAGTCGTTTCAGGGCGGCAAGTGGAACACCTTTGGTGGCAAGCCCTACGGCGTGACCTTTGCCTGGGGGCCCAACGTGCTGGTCTACAACACCAAGCAGGTAAAACCCGCGCCCCAGTCCTGGGACATTCTGTTTGACGACAAATATGCAGGCAAAATTGCCCTGCCCGACAATCCCATGACCATTGCTGATGTGGCGCTATGGCTGGGCAAAGCCGATCCCTATGACCTGACGGAAGAAGATCTAGCCGAAGTCAAAGCGACGCTGCTGGAACTGCGCCCCCACATCCGCAAGTTTTGGACAACCGCAGGCGAACTGGCTAACCTGTTCCAGTCGGGCGAAATCGTGATGGCCCACGCCTGGCCGCTGACCTATACCCAACTCAGCAACGAGGGCTATCCCATCGGTTCTGTGAGTCCTCAGGGCAAGCTGACGGGCTGGACGGACTCCTGGATGATTTCAAAGAATTCCAAAAACCCCGAAGCAGCCTACCAATGGATTGACTTTATCCTCAGCGGCGAGGGGCAAAAGGGCGTGATAGAGGTGACGGGATATTCTGGCGCAACCACGTTGGGTGCCGAAGCAGTCGGCCCCGAAAAGGCGCACGAGCTATTTATGGATGACCTGTCGCTGCATTCGCAGATTAATATGTGGCAGAGTGTGAAGAACTACGACCAGTGGGTGCAGCTTTGGAACGAGATTCGTAGCTAGGCTGCATTCCCTAGCTAGGGTTCCTGGTAAGTCCACATCAGGCCGCCATCGACCAGGAACGTGGAACCCGTGATGTAGTCGGCTTCGGCAGAGCAGAGAAACGACACCAACGACGCAACCTCCTCCGGATTGCCCATGCGCTGGAGGGGGATTTTTTTGAGGAATTCTTTGGTTTCTTCCGACTCGTCTTGTGGGTCGGTATTGCTGCCTGTGGCGATCGCCCCTGGTGCAACATTATTAATCGTAATCCCCAGCGGCGCGAGTTCTGTGGCCAGGGTGCGGGTCATCATCTTCATGCCGCCCTTGCTGGCGCAATAGGGGGCAAAATCGGGAAACGACAATTCCTCATGCACCGAGCTAATGTTGATAATTTTGCCGGGATGCTGGGCGCTCATGCAGTGCTGCACAAACGCCTGCGCCGAAAAGAAAGCGCCCTTCAAATTCACATCCATCACCTGGTCATAATCTTCTTCGGTGACTTCCCAAAAAGGCGCTTTTTTCTGAATACCCGCATTGTTCACTAAAATATCTATCCGACCAAAGTGGGCGACCGACTCCGCCACCATGCGGCGCACCTGGGCCACCTCGCTGACATCTGCCTGCACGATTTTCCCTTCGACCTGGCAGCCGTATTGAAAACACTTGCCGCCCGCAGTTTCCACTTTGGTCAGGGTTTCTGCTGCGCCTTCGGGATCGGCGCGGTGGTCAATCACAACGCTGGCCCCATCGGCCGCCAGACGCAGGGCGATCGCCTGTCCAATGCCTGTGGTGCTACCTGTCACCAGCGCAACCTTTCCATCCAACTTCATGACTGCCTCTCCAGGAGATTATTAAGAAATACTTGTGATTGATGGGATTCTGATGACCTCACAGCAAGATCTTGTTACACAGTACCTACTCGCAACCAGCCTCAAGAGAGGCATTCTGTCCATGTTTTTTCTATTTCTGTAGACAGAATCTTGCGTGAGAGGCGGAGGGCATTGCAGGACACACTGGACTCATTCCCGCTGATGAATATCGATTCTCCTGAGTGGCGCCACCCATGAAATTGCCGGAGAGCCTGCAAGCGCTTGACTTGGCAATCCAAAATCGCAAATCCAAAATCGAGAATCGATATAATTGCGGATTAATAATTGCGGATTAACTGATTAACGATTGATGCACTTGTTGATGAACTATTGCTGAGCAGTCGAGAAGGAGCGCAAGCGATCTGCCATAATACTTGAGCTTGAATTCATGACATTCCAGGGTCAACCGTCAGAACCATTTGTTCCACAGCACGCTGCGTATGCAGATCGTCAGAGTCGTCCCTCTGTTCACTCAGGCAGGTTCATGCAATCCCGCGCTCGGTGGCAACGAGATCAGCAGGTGATTGAGGCGCTATCGTCTCTGCTGGACTATGTTGGGGAACCCAACCGCTATTTAGAACGGATCGCGTCTAGCGTTTGTCATCTGCTGAGAATGGATGTAACCGTGATCACGCTCTGCGAAGGAGATGGGTTTGATCGCGTGATTGCAAGCTCTGATGGCGAGGAAGATCATGCGCTCTACACGCTTCATGGAACGGTAACAGGTACGGTAGTGGCATCTGGGCGATCGCTCATTGTGGAAGACACGCGCCTCAATCCTGAAGCAGGCGAAATTCCCGACGGCTACCTCTGTTATCTCGGCGTTCCCCTCTGCACTCCCCAGGGCGACATTATTGGCACTATTTGTTCCTTTAACTCTTTACCGCGTAAGTTTGCCGAAGAAGAAGTGCGAACCGTGGAACTGTTTGCCGAGCGAGCCGCAATGGCGATCGCCCACTATCGCCTTTACCAGGAACAGCAGCGGTTTAACGAAATGCTAGAGGCGGAGGTCATCAAGCGCACCCAGGAACTCCGCGCTGCCCAGGCAAAGCTCATCGAGCAAGAGCGACTGGCCGCCATTGGTGAATTTGCCGCCATGATCGTCCACGAAATTCGCAATCCCCTAACAACCATAAAAATGGGGCTAAAAGCCTTTGGACGACTGGTTTTGGCGGAGCCGGATCAACTCCGGCTGACGCTGGCTAGCGAAGAAGCCAACCGCCTGGAAGACCTGCTGAACGAGATTCTTCAGTTTTCTAAGCCACAGCGGGCCATGCAGGCAGAGTCCGTGAACCTGGCGGTGCTGCTGCAAGACGTGGTGGCGCAGATCCAGGAAACGCCGATTGCCCAAGGACGCATCATCGAACTGGCGATCGCCCCAAGCCTGCCGCCCGTGATGGGCGATCGCAACAAGCTCAAGCAAGTCTGCCTGAATCTGATGCGAAACGCCTGCGAAGCTGTCCTGGCGGGCGATCGCATTCGTTGCACCCTGCTGCTCGATGCCGACGCTCCCCAGTCCTCCCAAAAACTCTGCCTCTCCATCCACAACGGCGGCCCGCCGATTCCTCCTGAAGACCTGCCCAAGCTGACCCGCCCCTTCTATTCCACCAAAACAGGCGGCACCGGCCTCGGACTCGCCCTCGTCAAACGCATCATCGATGCCCACGGCGGCAGCCTATCCATCCAGTCCACCGCTGCCGAAGGAACAACCGTTACCGTTCGCCTGCTAATCTGAAGAACGAAGAACGAAAAACGAAGAACGAAAAACGAAGAACGAAAACCGAACCCCCATTCTTCCCTCTTCCCTCTTCGTTCTTCCCTCTTCGTTCTTCCCTCTTCCCTCTTCCCTCTTCCCTCCATGTCCACTCCCTCCATCCAGTGGTATCCCGGTCACATTGCCAAAGCCGAGCGATCGCTCCTGGAGCAGCTTAAAAAAGTCGATGTTGTGCTGGAAGTGCGGGATGCGCGAATTCCACTGGCAACGCGCCATCCGCAAATGGGGCAGTGGTTGGGCAACAAAGAGCGGGTGCTGGTGCTAAACCGCATGGACATGATCCCCGCTGGGGTGCAGCAGGGCTGGCGCACTTGGTTTCAGCAGCAGGACGAGACAGCTTATTTTACCGATGCGAACCACGGCAAGGGGGTAGAAGCGGTTTCCAAGGCAGCGCAGGCCTTGGGCGCAAAGATGAATCAGCGGCGGCGCGATCGCGGCATGTTGCCCCGGCCCGTGCGGGCAGTCGTCATCGGGTTCCCAAATGTGGGCAAGTCGGCACTGATCAACCGACTGCTAAAGCGGCGGGTGGTAGAGAGTGCCCGTCGCCCAGGCGTGACGCGCCAGCTTCGGTGGATTCGCATTTCTGACGAGCTAGAACTGCTCGATGCACCGGGAATTTTGCCCTCCAAGCTAACGAATCAGCAGGCCGCCCTCAAGCTCGCCATCTGCGACGATATCGGCGAAGCGGCCTATGACAATCAGCGGGTTGCCGCTGCCTTTGTGGATCTCTGGAAAGAATTGGCCGAAGCCGCGCCCACTGTCATCGGGAGTGGACTGGAAACTCGCTATGGGCTGTCGCCATCGGGGGTGACAGGCGAAACCTACCTGGCGCAACTCGCAGAGCATCGCTATCAAAATGACGTAGAGCGAGCCGCTCGACAACTGCTAAACGACTTTCGCAAGGGGCTATTGGGAACCGTGCCGCTAGAATTGCCCCCAGTCGCCACTGAAGCGGAGGAGCAAGCCAATCCTGTCTAAAATCGAGGATTGATTAAAATCGAGAATTGATATGAGGCAGTCTGCATAGGTTCTCCAAGGTTTGGCAATAGGTTTTGGTTGGTCAGTTTTGGCGATCGCCCCAAAGCTCTATGGCCCAATCTTCTGGAACAACAAGCTGCTTAGGCTGCTTAGGAAGCCTATTTTTCGTCGTATTTGTGATTCCTTCGCTCATCTCTGGGCTGTTTTCTGTCTTTCGCGGACGATAGTTTAGACTCAAAACAAGCAAATACTGCGATCGCGCCAGCATCTTTTTTCCTCTTTTCATCGTGTGCCAAGGAAATCTAGGTGGACATCTATAAACAGGGACTCCGTCCGTTTCTGTTTTCAGGGTTGCGGGCTGACCCAGAATGGCTACATCAGCGGCTAATTGACGCACTCAGCGGACTGGCAGAAGCAGATGCCACCCGCAACCCGCCGCTAGCGCCCTGGGTGCGGCAGCAGGGTCGGCGGGCCTTTTGCAGCGCCCATTCCCCGCTCGGTCAAACCCTTTGGGGGCTAACCTTTCAGAATCCGGTGGGGCTGGCGGCAGGGTTTGATAAAGACGGCCGGGTGGCGCACCTGTGGCAAGATTTTGGCTTTGGCTTTGCGGAACTGGGCACGGTCACGCTCCACGCCCAGCCCGGCAACCCCCGCCCTCGACTGTTTCGCCTGCCCCAAGACCTAGCGGCGCTCAATCGCATGGGCTTCAACAACGAGGGCGCGGCGGCAATGGCAACTCGGCTGAGCAATGCTAGAACTCAGCGGGTCGCTTCATCTGCGAGCCAGTGGCTCCCGCCGTTTCCGCTGGGGATTAATTTGGGAAAATCTAAAGTCACGCCGCTGGAGTCCGCTGCGGAAGACTATCTCGGCAGTTTTCGGTTGCTGCGAGACTGTGGCGACTACTTTGTGGTGAATGTATCGTCGCCCAACACGCCCGGATTGCGATCGCTCCAGGATGCGGCTCAGCTTGACCGCATTTTGGGAACCTTGCAGCAGGAAAACCCAGGGCAGAAACCGCTGCTGGTGAAAATTGCGCCAGATCTGGAAGAGGGGGCGATCGCCGACATTCTTGCCCTCTGCCAGACCCATCGACTCGCGGGCATCATCGCCACGAATACGACCATCCAGCGCGATCGCCTCCGCACCCAGCGCCTCGCAGCAACCGGGAAACGCCTCACAGAAGAGGCCGGCGGCATCAGCGGCGCACCCCTCCGCCAGCGCTCTACGGAGATCATCCGCTTGATTTACCAAAAAACAGGCGGTACGATGCCTATCATCGGCGTGGGCGGCATTTTCACAGCCGAAGATGCCTGGGAAAAAATCACCGCTGGCGCAAGTCTGGTGCAGGTATACACGGGCTGGTTTTACGAAGGGCCGTGGATGGTGCGCCGCATTCTCGAAGGACTCGCCCAAAAGCTAGAGGCACACGGACTCAGCCACATCCACAGGGCGATCGGGCGCAATGCTTGAGAAATCACCTAAGTTGCAGACCTGCCCCCTTGAGAAAGCCGTATGCTGAAAATGAGGGGAAAGGCTCCCTGCGCTAGACTCCCAATCACCCAACACCCCATCACTCCATCAACCTATTCCCTCATGCGCGTCGAATTCCGAGAATGTGACTTCTTCAACCTGTGGATCTGGCTAGAATTCGCGTTGCCCCCGTCCGCAATGGAGAGACAATACATCGACGAAATCTTCAATTCCTGGTTCTTTCTAGGCAAGCTGGGCGGGTTCAATGCCGAAAACTTACAGGTTCAGGAAACCGGCCTAGAAATCAGCTATCTAGACTATGACAACGACCAAGCAGACGAAACCCTCATGTCGCTGATGCACAACATGGGCGAGGTCGAGTATGAAGGCAACTGGGCCCGCTGCTGGATAGACATGGGAACCAGCGATGCCCTGGCGCTAGACGTGCTGATCAACAGTCTGAAACAGTTTAGTAAGGACTATGTGACCATCGAGCGGCTCATTATTGGCGGCGAAAATTCAGACTGGAAAATTCCCGCCCGCAGCAACCCAGGCTTTGTTGAAGAGAACTACAACAACTAAACCAACAACTAAACAACAACTAAACTAGGAACACCAGAGCAGGAACACGATTCCAAGCAGTTCTGATTATGACAATCTCGTTATGAAAATCTCGGCATAAAGCAAAAAAAGGGCAAGATGAATAATTTTCATCTCGCCCTTTTTTCTTTAAATTTGGAAAATTTGGAACCTGGACTGAGTGTTTGAACTTAGCAGAAGCACCTAGCAATTGCTTGATGCCCCCTTTATGCCACTGCTTAGGTTCTAATCTTCGTCATCGTCCTCGTCTTCGCCATCATCGTCCTCATATTCATCGGCCAACTCATCATCCTCTAGCACGCTAGAGAAGGCTTCGTTGCCAAAGCCGTGAGACGGGCGCGGAAACTCCGTGCCTTCTCGCATTCCCAGACCTTCCGGCGGCGGAAACATGTCAAAGCCGCTGTCCAGATCATAGCTGCGGGCAGTCAGGTCATCCAGTACCACATCACTCAGCCCCATATCATCCAGTGCGTCGAGGTCAACGCTGGCAGACTCTTCGTAGGCATTAAAGCCCGTGCCCGCTGGAATCAAACGCCCGATAATCACGTTTTCCTTCAGACCCCGCAGCCAGTCCGACTTGCCTTCGATTGCTGCTTCCGTCAACACGCGAGTCGTTTCCTGGAAACTGGCGGCCGAGATGAAACTGTCGGTGTTTAGCGAGGCCTTGGTGATCCCCAGCAGCACCGGAGTATATTCTGCTGGCGCACCGCCTGTAATCGACATCGCCTCGTTGACCTGCTGAATCTGGTGCAGTTCTACCAGTTCACCCGGCAACATGGTGGTGTCGCCGCCGTCATCGACCCGCGCCTTGGAAGTCATTTGGCGCACGATTACCTCGATGTGTTTGTCAGAAATCTCAATCCCTTGAGATTGATATACCGACTGCACTTCATTCACCAGGAAGGTCTGTACCTTCTCCAGGCTAATTAGTGAGGCTTCGTGAACGCCTAGGGTTTCCCGGTGCAGTTCAAAGAAGATCTCCAGGATTTCGTGGGGGTTTGCAGGGCCATCCGTCAGCGGTTCGGCTGCACCTACTTCCTGCCCATCGATGATTAGCATGTTTTGACCTGGCCCGATGGGATATTCGGTGATAACACCATCTGCTTCGACCACCTTCACTTGCACGGTGTCGTCGTCGCTATAGACCACCTGAGCTGTGCCCGGTCGCCGCGCCAAGACGCAGGCTTCTTTGGGTTTGCGGGCTTCCAACAGTTCTTCAATCCGAGGTAGACCCTGGATGATGTCTCCAGTCTTGGCACGTTCAAACACTAGCAGCACTAGGTTGTCGCCCCGTTGCACTAGGTCACCATCGTCGATGTGCAGCACAGCACCTGCCGACACGCGATAGGGACGCGCCAGGCGCAGTTGCACTTGAGAATCGCTGACTGATAGGACTTGGCCGGATTCTGCAATAGTGACACCTTCGGCGATCGCCGCTCCGGCCACCAGCAAGTCACCTGGTTTGACGCTGGGCGTTTTGCCTTGTGTATCGACCGTTAGCTTGTCAGACTCTCGAACCACCAGGATGCGGCGGGCTGATTCATTGCTGCCCACACCGCGTACCTCACCGCCTTCCTTACAGAGGATCTCAGTGCGAGCTACTTCGTCTCCCGGCGAGATCTGATCCCCATCTTTCACCAGCAACGTGGTCAGCGTGCTGCCCTGGGTCTGGTCGGCGGGCACATCGCGGCGAATCACCAGCGACTCCAGAATTACCAACTGGAGGCGCAGCAGTTCAGGATCAGATTCATCGGGCACCAGCTCGATGTCGGCGGCAAGTTGAGGCGCGTCTTGATCGATTTCCAGCACTAGCTGAGTCCGCAGCAGTTCTAGCCCTTCGACGGACTTCACGCGCTCTCCGTCTTTGTACATTGTCCGCTGCACCGCTCTGAGTTGGATGGAGCGTCCCGACTCCTCGCTGGTAGAAGACTGGCTAGGAACCGAAGGCTCGTCGGGCACTGCGAACTCTGTCACTGGACGCAGCAGCACCGCTGGGCCCTCTGGTGAATCGATATATTCGACGTAGCGGAGATCTGTCAGGTCAAGGCCAGGCAGCAGTTCTTCGCCAGGATTGGCGATTGTGCCGTTCCGACTCATGATGGCTTCTGGGTTGTCAACCAGGTGCAGTTCACCGGGCTTGATCACGATTTCTCGCAGAATGTCATTCTTTTGGGTGACTTCGACCACACCACTGCTCTGGCAGAAGATGTCTTTGACGACTTCGGTGCCTGCCTCTACAAACTGCCCGTCTTCGACCAGCAGCAGCGAAATGTCTTTGTTCACCTCGTGAGATTCTTCAGGAATCCAGAGAATTGTGCCGCCCTTGACGACCTCATAGCCCTGTTTGGCCTTGCCGCGCTTTTCTAGCTCGATGCCGGAGAATTTGACGATGCCGCCGGTTTGGGTGTGGTAGCGGTCGTCGATCAGTTCCGCGACAACCTGCTTGTTCACAACCTTCGTGCCCGGTGTTGCAATCAGGGAGAATCGCTGATTGTGCTGCGTTTCAATAATGTAGTGTTCACGGCCCTGCTGGCTTTCAGCAATAACGCGAGCCTGATCCAGCAGCACTGATGCGGTGATGATTTCAACCTCGCGCCCCGCTTTGCCTTCGCCATCCTGGGGCAGGCGCACCGTACCGCCGTTTTCGGTGACGAGCTTGGTTTTGGCGAGGATGCTGTTGGCCTCGACGCGATCGCCATTCTTGACGACCGGCTCCGCACCCGGCGGCAGGTTATACACCTCGCCCGACAGCACCCACAGCAAGCCACCCCGCTGGGCAATACGGGTAATATTGCCCTGGCGATCGCGCTTCTCTTCGGGCACTAGGTCGGCAAATTTTACCTCGCCAGCTAGGTCGGAGGCCACGTCCTTGCTGGCTTTTTCCGTCACCTTGCGGACACGACCCGTGGCAGGCAGTTCCGCTAGGATTTGATCCGCCACCACCGAGTCTCCCTCTTGGGTAAACAGAATGGAACCCTGGGTAATTGTGTGGGACTCCTTGCGGTTGCCCTGTTCCACAATCACCTCGACCGAGGGCGATTCAATAATCAGCGCGTCTTCGCCGTGGCGAGTGCGGAAGGGGCGAGAGCGCAGCACCTCGTCCTTGCGCTTCAGCTTCAGGTGAACGGTGCCGCTGAAGCTAGCGCGGATAGTCGGAGCCTGTTCGCCCGTTACCGTGCCGCCTGTGTGGAACGTCCGCATGGTCAGTTGGGTACCCGGTTCGCCAATCGACTGCGCGGCGATAATGCCCACAGCTTCGCCCATATCCACGAGGTGGGCGTGGGCCAGACTCCAGCCGTAGCAGCGCTGACAGACCGAGCGAGAGGCTTGGCAGGTAAGGGGCGATCGCACGACCACCTGCTCTACTCCAGCCCGACCAATCTCTTCTGCCATATCGTCAGAAATCGGTTCGTTGCGGGGAACAATCACTTCGCCTGTTTCGGGATGAATCACATCCTCCGCAGGCACGCGACCCAAGAGCCGATCCTTTAACGGAATCAGCACCCGCTCCCCATCCGTCATGCTGCGGATGGGGATGCCGCGCTCGGTGTTGCAGTCTAGCTCTCGGATAATCACATCCTGCGACACATCCACCAGACGACGGGTGAGATAGCCGGAGTCTGCCGTCCGCAGCGCCGTGTCCACAAGACCTTTCCGCGCCCCGTAGGAGGAGATGATGTACTCTGTCACCGTCAGTCCTTCGCGGAAGTTGGTTTTAATCGGCAGGTCGATAATTTCTCCCTGCGGATTCGCCATCAAGCCACGCATCCCCACCAACTGACGCACCTGGGAAATGTTGCCCCGCGCGCCGGAGAACGCCATCATATAAACTGAGTTGAGCGGGTTGCTCTCGCGGAAGTTGCGAACCACCGCGTTGGTCAGGTCTTCGTTGGTGCTGTTCCAGGTGTCGATTACCTTCTGAAAGCGCTCCACCTCGGTAATGTCGCCGCGAGTATAGCGCTCCTCGGTTTTGCGGATTTCGTCCTCGGCTTCGTCGAGCAGCTTGCGCTTGCTGGGCGGCACCTGCAAGTCGTCTACGCTAATCGATACCCCTGCTCGGGTAGCAAACTTGAAGCCCAGATCCTTTAGCTCATCGGCGACTTGGGCTGTGCGAGCCGTCCCGTAGTGGGTAAAGGCCCAGGCAATCAGTCGCCGCAACTGCTTTTTATCGATCACGCGATTGCGAAACACGACGGGCTTTTCGGATCGTTGAATCGAACTTTGCTCTGTCATAGATGATGTCCCGCCCTTCAAAACTCAAAAAGGTTAGCAATACTTGGTGGCTGTCTGGCAGCTACACCCAGGTGCAGCCTGTAAAACCGAAAACGAATGGGTCAAGAGTCCCTATGGGGCGATCGCCCTTTGCTCCCCCAACGCCAATTAGAAGTTAAAGTTTCAGGAAAGCCATCGGGCGATCGCCGTTAACTGCCCTAGCTGACCAGCGCTTCCTGAATCGTCTTGTGGTAAATAATGCGGCCCGGCGTGGTGCGAATGTATTGAGAGACCAAGTTGCCCTCGGCATCTTCCCGAATGCGGCGATACTTGTAGAGCTTCGTCACAATGCCATCGTCAGAGCGCTGCTCCTCGAGCGGCTCATGATCTGGCTCTGGCGACTCTACCTCGCCGTCAAACCGCACCCAGACATAGGCGTGCAAGTCCACCTGCTGCTGCTCATAAGCGACGATCACATCCTCTAAGCTAGAGAAGTAGCGATCCTTACCCTTAGTAGCATTGGGATTTTCTGCTGTCAGATAGTAGCAGCCCAGCACCATGTCCTGGCTCGGAGTCACAATCGGACGACCTGTTGCCGGAGAGAGAATATTGTTTGAGGCCAGCATTAGCAGGCGAGCTTCGGCCTGCGCTTCCAGCGACAGCGGCACGTGAACTGCCATCTGGTCACCGTCAAAGTCTGCGTTAAACGCCGGACATACCAGCGGGTGAAGCTGAATTGCTCGACCGTCTACCAGAATCGGCTCAAACGCCTGGATTCCCAATCGGTGCAGCGTTGGGGCGCGGTTTAGCAGCACCGGGTGGCCGTCGATTACCTCTTCCAGCACATCCCAAATCTGGGGATCGTTACGCTGAATCATCTTTTTTGCCGCCTTAATATTGTTCACCAAGCCCTGACGAATCAGGCGATGGATCACGAAGGGCTGGAATAGCTCAATCGCCATTTCCTTCGGCAAACCGCACTGGTGAATCTTGAGCTTGGGGCCGACCACAATCACCGAACGTCCGGAGTAGTCTACCCGCTTGCCCAGCAGGTTTTGGCGGAAGCGGCCCTGTTTCCCTTCGATAATGTCCGACAGGGACTTCAGCGGTCGGTTGTTGGCTCCGACCACCGTGCGTCCGCGCCGGCCGTTGTCAATCAGCGCGTCTACAGCTTCTTGCAGCATCCGCTTTTCGTTGCGGACGATGATTTCGGGAGCCAGAATTTCCTGGAGACGAGCTAGGCGGTTGTTCCGGTTGATCACCCGACGATATAAATCGTTCAGGTCAGACGTGGCAAAGCGTCCGCCATCGAGCTGCACCATCGGGCGCAAATCTGGCGGAATCACCGGGATCACGTCTAGCACCATCCACTCCGGCTTGGACTGGGTAGCAATAAAGTTGTCAATTACCCGCAGCCGCTTGATCAGCTTGGCGCGTTTTTGCCCCTTGGCCGTTGCGATTTCCTCACGGAGTTGCTCAGCTTCTTTCTCCAGATCCAGGTCTTCTAGCAGGCGTTTTAGCGCTTCTGCGCCAATGCCCACTTCCACGCCAGTCAGTTGCGAATCCTCACTATAGAGTTGGTCTTCAATTTCAATCCACTGATCTTCCGTCAGCAGTTGCTTATAGCTGAGGTTTTCGGCGTTACCGGGGCTAAGGACAACATAGGAGTTGAAATAAACAATTTGCTCCACATCCCGCAACGGCATATCCAGCAGAATTGCCATGTAGCTGGGGATGCCCTTGAGATACCAGACATGGGCCACGGGAGCCGCCAGCTTGATGTAGCCCATGCGGTGGCGACGGACGCGAGATTCCGTCACTTCCACGCCGCAGCGTTCGCACACGATTCCCCGGTGGCGCACCCGCTTATATTTGCCACAGTGACACTCCCAGTCTTTGGCGGGGCCAAAGATGCGTTCGCAGAACAAGCCGTCCATTTCCGGCTTGAGGGTGCGGTAGTTAATCGTTTCTGGCTTGGTGACTTCGCCTACGACCTGTCCATTTGGCAGGGTGCGCTCACCCCATTGGCGAATGCGCTCTGGCGAGGCCAGCCCAATCTTCACATAGTCAAACCGCTGTTCGATTTTGGGCATCCGTAGTCCTTCCTTCTGTAACAATGAGGCGCGTAAAGCTTGAAAAGCGTATTGAGGGTGCAGGCACGGGTAACCAGGAAGACCTGCTTTGCATCTAGTCAACTGGATAGGGCAACTGGAGAGGGGCGATCGCCCTATCTGCTGTTGTTCAGAACACAGCATCCGGGCGATCGCGCAACCAGCTACTACTCGTCACCGTCGTCCATCTCGTCCCGCGAAATCGACTCGTAGGTAGGGCGAGAGGGTGCGCGGCGGCTGCTTACATCCGCCATCAAGTCAATCTCCACATCACGACTGGTGCCATCCTCCTGGGTTTGCAACTTGTGCGCCGCAATATCCAGACAAAGCGATTGCAGCTCACGCATCAGCACCTTAAAGGACTCCGGCGTACCCGGACGCGGGATCGCCTTGCCCTTCACGATGGCATTCAGCGCTTCATTACGCCCCTGCATATCGTCGGATTTCACAGTCAGCAGTTCTTGCAGAATATAAGCAGAGCCAAAGGCTTCCAGCGCCCACACCTCCATTTCGCCAAAGCGCTGACCACCCTGCTGCGCCTTGCCGCCCAAGGGTTGCTGCGTCACCAGCGAGTAGGGGCCGGTAGAACGAGCATGGATCTTGTCATCCACCAGGTGAACCAGCTTGAGCATATAGGCCTTGCCCACCGTTACGGGTTGGTCAAAGGGTTCGCCCGTGCGTCCGTCGTAGACCTGGATCTTGCCAGGGTTGTCTGGATTAAACACCCAGGGCTGTCCGGTTTTTTCTGCGGCCTCTTGCAGCTTGGCATGGGTGGTGAGACGCGAAGCCTCCTGTCCATACATTTCGTCAAACGGGGTCATCTTGAACCGCACACCCAGGTTTTCTGCAGCCCAGCCCATGAGACACTCAAACACCTGACCCACGTTCATCCGAGACGGCACACCCAGCGGGTTCAGAACGATATCAACCGGGCGACCATCGGGCAGATAGGGCATATCTTCCAACGGTAGAATTCGGGAAATAATCCCCTTGTTGCCGTGGCGACCCGCCATCTTGTCGCCCACCTGGATTTTGCGCTTCTGCGCCACATAGACGCGCACCACCATGTTTGCGCCCGGTGGCAGTTCGTCGCCCTGTTCGCGAGTAAACACCCGCACATCTACCACGCGACCTTTTTCGCCGTTGGGCACGCGCAAAGAGTTATCCCGCACGTCCCGCGCTTTTTCACCGAAGATCGCCCGCAGCAGTTTTTCTTCGGGCGGCTGATCCGATTCACCCTTGGGGGTCACCTTGCCCACCAAAATATCGCCTGCTTCTACCCAAGCCCCAATGCGGATGATGCCTGTTTCATCTAGCTGGCGCAGCGCATCCTCCCCGACGTTGGGAATTTCGCGAGTAATTTCTTCGGGACCGAGCTTGGTCTGGCGGGCCTCAATCTCATATTTTTCAATGTGAATCGAGGTGTAAACGTCGTCATACACCAGACGTTCGCTAATCAGAATCGCGTCTTCGTAGTTGTAGCCTTCCCAGGGCATATAAGCCACCAGGATGTTTTGACCCAGCGCGATTTCGCCGCCCTCGGCCGCAGAGCCATCCGCCAAAACCTGACCCGCCACGACGCGATCGCCCACATTGACAATTGGACGCTGGTTCAAGCAAGTGTCCTGGTTCGAGCGCTGATACTTTTGCAGGATATATTCCTTCTCCTTACCGTTCTCGCCGCGCACCCGAATCCGGTTGGCATCCACGTAGGACACCTCGCCGTCAAACTGGTTGACAACCACCATACCGGAGTCACGGGCAGTCTGGGCTTCCAACCCCGTGCCCACCAGCGGACGCTCTGGCCGCAGCAGGGGCACCGCCTGCCGCTGCATGTTCGATCCCATCAGAGCGCGGTTCGCATCATCATGCTCTAGGAACGGAATCAGAGAAGTCGCCACCGAGATGATCTGCACCGGAGAGATCGCTACGTAGTCCACCTCGGCGGGCGTGGTGGTGGTGAAGTCGCGACGATAGCGCACAGGCACCTGCTCACCGAGGATGTAACCGTTTTCATCGACAGATACATCTCCCGGAGCCACCCGTAGATCATCCTCCTCATCCGCCGTCATATAGACAGGCGGCTTATCCTTCAGCACTCGCCCATCCTTCACTTCGTAAAAAGGCGTTTCAATAAACCCGTAGGGATTGACGCGAGCGTGGGTTGCTAGAGAGCCAATCAGACCAGCGTTTGGACCTTCCGGCGTTTCAATGGGGCAGATACGTCCATAGTGGGAAGGATGGATATCGCGCACCGCAAAGCCTGCCCGCTCTCGTGTCAGCCCACCCGGCCCCAGAGCGCTAAGGCGACGCTTGTGGGTTAGCTCTGCCAGCGGATTGGTCTGATCCATGAACTGAGAAAGCTGGGAAGAGCCAAAGAACTCTTTAATCGCAGCCACCAGCGGTTTGGGGTTGACCAGCGAAGCAGGCGTTAGGGTGTCTGCGTCTGATACGGTCATCCGCTCTCGAATAATCCGCTCCAGACGGTTCAAGCCAACCCGCACCTGGTTTTGCAGCAGTTCGCCAACCGATCGAACTCGGCGGTTGCCTAGGTGGTCGATGTCGTCCACCATGCCAATGTCGAATTCCAGATTGATCAGATAGTCAATGGCCGCGAGAATGTCCTGTGGAGTCAGCACGCGGGTGGTTTCAGGCACGCTCAGTCGCAGCTTTTTATTGAGCTTGTAGCGGCCGACGCGACCCAGGTCATAGCGCTTGGGGTCGAAGAAGCGAGAGTCGAGCAACTGCTGACCGCCCGACACCGTCGGCGGTTCGCCCGGACGCAGCTTACGATATAGCTCCATCAGCGCCTCTTCTTCGCTGAACTGACCTTCCTTATCGATAGTCTTCTGGAAGTATTCGGGGTGGCGCAGCGCGTCGAAGATTTCTCCGTCACTCAGGCCCAACGCCTTCAGCAGCACTTGAGCAGAGAGCTTACGGGTTTTGTCGATGCGAACCCACACCAGGTCGTTTTTGTCGGTCTCAAACTTGAGCCAGGCTCCCCGGTTGGGAATCAGGCTGGCGTTATAAGTGCGACGGCCGTTCTTGTCTGTCTCTGCCTTGTAGTAAACGCCTGGGCTACGAACGATCTGGTTAACAATAACGCGCTCGGCTCCGTTGATGATGAAGGTTCCCCGATCGGTCATGAGCGGCAGATCGCCAATAAAGACTTCCTGCTCCTTGATTTCACCAGTTTCTTTGTTAATCAGGCGAGTGGGCACATACATTTGTACAGCGTAGGTGCTGTCCCGCCGCTTGGCCTCGTCTACGTCATACTTGGGGCGTTTTAGCTTGTAGTCTTTGCCCAAGAAATGAAGTTCGAGCTTGCCCGTGTAATCTGTGATGGGAGAAAAACTGTCTAGCTCTTCGATCAGTCCTTCTTCTAGGAACCAGCGGAAGCTAGCACGCTGGATTTCGACCAAATCGGGCAGCGTAAAGTTGGCAGTGGCTTGTGTAGTCATGCGTTTCCTCGAACAGGTCAATTCTGGGGGGCATCCCAGAGCAAGGCAGTAGGGTCAAAAATGTGGTCTAGCGATCTGCAAACAGGAAAGGGGCAAACAGCTATGAAAGCAACGTTCAGGCAAGCGGGGAGAAAGACTGAGATGAGCCAGGATGGGGTGAAACAGCGATCGCCATGCAGTTTCCTGAGTCCTGAACTAGCAGAAAACAAGGGCTTGCATGGACATGAAGACTCCCCGAACTGTCTCGGTGAGTCGATTGAACTCAGGTGAAGCTTGAAGTAGGGCAAGGTCAATGTCCTGACGGGGACAACTCCAGGCTGAACGATGCTGAACGATGATTTTCGATCGATTTTCAGTCAAGTCAATTTTCGGTCAATTTGCAGTCGATTTGGGTCTGGATTCGGCTGACAGAGCTAGGTTAGGCAAACTAGCGGCAGAGCAGGTGAGCGAAGTCGGGAGGCTTGCCGCTTGGGGCAATATAACCAGCGGGTAGGCAGCAATGGGTAGACAGTGGGTAAGAGAGTCGCGCCAGAGGGCATATCGGCAGAAAATAGAGAAGCATTTATATTAAGAAATCTGAATCTAACCGATCGTCAGCAAAGTAACAAGGGAGGCGGGAAATGGCGCTGAGTCTAAAGCAACAGAGCAGGTCGCGGTTAATAATCTAACCATGCTATACACAATCCCTATAAGATTATGACGCATGTCGCCTGATCCGTGTCTAGTTTTTCGCAAATCCCTCTTGACAAACTTTTGCCAGGGCTGTTAGAGAGGTGGGAAAGACAACAAGCCAGGGTTGTCGATAGGACTTTTAGAGCGGGGACGGCAGCCGATCTGGAGACTCCCCGCCGCATCTGAGGCTGGAACACCAAGCCGGAATAGCCGACGGGCATTTTGAGTCGTCTGATAGGCGATCGCCTCTAGAGACTCACCCCGCAACTCTGCTAGCCGTTCTGCCACATAGCGGACATAGGCAGGCTGATTGCGTCGCTCACCTCGCTTGGGAACTGGGGTCAAAAATGGACAATCAGTTTCGATTAGGAGGCGATCGCCCGGCACGCGCTGAGCCGAAGCCTGCACCTGCGTCGCATTCTTGAACGTGACAATGCCGCTAAAGCTAATGTAGAACCCCAAATCTAGAAACCAGCCCGTTTCTTCTAGGTTGCCACTCCAGCAGTGCATCACGCCCCGAACTGGCCCATCTGCCGCCCAGATTTGGCGCAGGAGCGCCGCCATGTCGCTAGCCGCATCCCGACAATGGATGATAACGGGCAGGTCTAGCTCCCGGGCAAGCCGGAGCTGCGTCTCGAACACCTCAAACTGAAGCGCCCGATTATCCGCCTTATAAAAATCCAACCCCATTTCCCCAAGGGCTACGACTCGGTAATCCGAACGGGCCAGGGTACGAATTTCATCGGCCATCGTTGCCCTCCACCGATCGGCATCCAGCGGATGCAGCCCGACGGCAAAAGAAATCTCCGGGAACTGATTGGCGATCGCCCGAATTGCCTCAAACTCTGAAGGCTCTACGCAGGAATGAACCAACTGCACCACCCCCGCCGCCCGCCAAGCTTGAGCAACCTCCAGCAAATCAGGCTGAAAGCTGTCAAAGTTGAGGTGAACGTGGGTGTCAACTAGAGGAGGCAGCGGGGTCACAGATTGTAGAGCCACAGCTGATAGAGTCACAAGAGTCACGGCTTAGGGACTGACAAGGGATTGAGCAGATTCAGACCGGGATGCCCTCAGATTTGACGATGGCTGGACAATGGCTGTCTTAGGCTTGACCGACCCATCTCAAACTTAACCGACGCGCTCAAAGCTCACCTGAAACCGTCACCAGTTAGCCGACCGGGTGCTGCTGCATCGCCTAAACCTTAGCAGTCGTCTTTGCTTGAGCTTTCAGCGCCTTCGCCAGCCGAGCCTTCCGGCGTGCCCCAGTATTGGGATGAATCACGCCTCGCTTCACCGCTTTGTCGATCTTGCTGTAGGCGGCCGCTAGGCGATCGCCCACTTCTTTCTCTAACTCCGGCGTTGGATTGGCTGTATATTCATCGACCGCGGTGAAATAACGCTTCATCAGGGTCTTCACCGCAGACTTGTAAGATTTATTGCGCAGTCGGTTGCGCTCTGCAATCTGAACCCGCTTAATCGCAGACTTAATATTTGCCACAGCTTGTCTCTATTGGGTAAAGGCTACAAAATTTCGGCAGCTATCTATTCTAGCGAATAACTCACCAATATGCTAGAACCGCTCCCTATAAATCTAGCTCACGGCTACACTAATCCGCTAAAAATCCCGCTAATCTAGAGATAGGTCGTACCCATAGGCACTCAATAGCAGTCCGGTTTTCCTCCAACAAGCGGCAGAGTTGAAGGCTTCTGGGAATGGATTCGGTTTTTGAGTTCGACCTTTGAGTAGACGGGGCACTCCCGGACTGGCGTCTCTCACCTCACTGTGGCAATGCTGCGAATTATCAATCAACGGTCTGAAGCCTCAACGGAGCTGCGGCGAATTTGCGATCGCACCCACGATGAGCAAATCCTCCACAAGGAGGCAACGGTTCAGCAGGTGCTCCAGGCAGTGAGGCGGCAGGGCGATCGCGCTGTTCTGCACTACGCCGAAGAGTTTGACCAGGTTTCGCTCAAGCCAGAAGAACTGCGGGTCAGCGGCTCAGAGCTAGATGCGGCCTATCAGCAAGTTTCCAAAGAACTGCTCGATGCCATTCGCATCTCCTGCAAGCGCGTCGAAGCCTTTCATCGGCAGCGCGTTCCCAAGAGCTGGGTGCAGTTTGAAGACCCGGAAATTGTCTTGGGCAAGCGCTACACGCCTGTCGATCGGGCGGGGCTATATGTCCCCGGTGGGCAGGCGGCCTATCCCAGCACAGTGATTATGAACGCGACCCCCGCAAAGGTGGCTGGCGTAGGGCGCATTGTGATTGCGACCCCACCGCGCCCAGACAAAAGCGTGAATCCGGCGATTTTGGTCGCTGCCCAAGAAGCAGGGGTGCAGGAAATTTATCGAGTGGGCGGGGCGCAGGCGATCGCTGCGCTGGCCTACGGTACTGAGACGATTCCCAAGGTAGACGTGATCACCGGGCCCGGAAATATTTACGTTACCCTGGCGAAAAAGCTGGTCTATGGGACGGTCGGGATCGACTCCTTGGCGGGCCCGTCGGAGGTGCTGATTATTGCCGACCACACCGCCAACCCCACCCACGTTGCCGCCGATATGCTAGCCCAGGCAGAACATGATTCGCTGGCGGCGGCAATTTTGCTGACGACAGACGCAACCCTAGCCCACAAGGTTGTGGCTGAGGTGGAGCGGATGCTGATCAACCATCCCCGTCGCCTGCTCACCGAAAAGGCGATCGCCCACTACGGCATTGTCATTTTGGTCGATTCTTTGGCTCAGGCAGCAGAACTCTCCAATGAGTTTGCGCCGGAGCATCTAGAACTTCAGGTTGCCGAGCCTTGGGTGCTGCTGGAAAAAATTCGCCATGCTGGAGCCATCTTCCTCGGCCACTCTACACCCGAAGCCGTGGGCGACTATCTCGCTGGGCCAAACCATACGCTGCCAACCTCCGGCGCTGCCCGCTATGCCTCAGCCCTCAGCGTGGAAACCTTCATTAAGCACTCCAGCCTGATCCAGTATTCTCCTGCGGCGCTGCAAGAGATGGCAACTGCGGTTGACACACTAGCTATGGCAGAGGGCCTACCGTCCCATGCTGACTCGGTGCGCTTGCGGGTACAAAAGCCGGCTAACACCCAACCAGGAGTGAGCGACTATCCCATCAGTCCTGAAGCGGGCTTCTAATTTCTACTTCTAATTCCTACAGGTTGACCTATTTCTATCAAGACTCGCCAGCTCAAGCCTACTGAATCCACAAATGACGACCAGATAATGCTCTACCAAATACTCAAGCTTGGCTCTGGCGGGTGAGGTACTGCCGCAGTCGCACTAAGCTGATCGTTTGCCCCAGATTTAGCGGCAGCAGAGAGATCCCCTGTAAAGATGACTGCACCCAGCCCTCACCCCAATACCATTGGTGGAATCCATCGACCCCCCGACTGAGCAGCAGCCGTAGACTGTTAGAATCCAGCACATCGACTTGATGCCGGATGGCGATTGGCCCTAGCCAGCCTGTGAACTGCATCCCCGGTTCCAGGCGATCGCCCAGATCTGGCGAAAAGGCCTGCGGCCCAAGCCACTGACGAAATTCAGCCGGACGCAACAAGCTATCCCGAATTGCAGCTTCGGAGGCATTTAGCTCAATCCGCAACTCACTCTGTTGAAAAACTCCAAGCATGGCGGCAAAGCTACTCGTCTGGACTTTTGTCTGGATGACGGGTCTGAGAATGGGTCTTGATTGCAAGTCTGGATGATCGACTCCGGCTACTCGCCTGCGTGCTACTCATCCGGCTCGATGGTGCTGGTCAGTCCATGACTTTTTAGCGTTTCGCAGTAAAACTCAGCGTGTTCTTGGGCGCAAGTAATCACTAGCGCAACGCCGTTGGTGTGTGCTTCCATCATGATGTTGATTGCCTGCGGAACCGTGAGGCTGGGCACGGTCTTCATCAGGGTTTGAACAACATATTCCATCGAGTTGAAGTCATCGTTGTGCAGCAACACGCGATAGCGGGGAGCTAGCTTACGGGAGGTTGAACGCTGTTCAATAGTCTCGACAGCCACAGTTCTAATCCTCTTTTTCTGAAAAGTACAACAACGGGACAGGAGTAGTTATGGAGTGGTCATACAGATGTCATACAAATTATAGTTGCGACACACTTGCTCGATTGCGCCAGTAGTAAACCCATGTAGTAAACCCATAATGACAGCCTAACAAGTCATAAAGCGCCCGAAGACACGCCAGAGAAATGCTTCGTAAATACACCA
This sequence comes from Cyanobacteriota bacterium, assembly GCA_046719575.1. GTDB lineage: Bacteria > Cyanobacteriota > Cyanobacteriia > Elainellales > Elainellaceae > Thermoleptolyngbya. The sequence goes on along the minus strand of JBDNCP010000051.1, from coordinate 1,674 downwards.
CAGTTCTGCGTCTAGATGCGTCCAAGTGGAAGTATCTAAGACAATGAGTGGCAATGAAATGAGTGGCAATGAGTGTATATCAACTCGCCCACCCAGCCCTGTCCATTGGGCGCGATGGGTTAAGCAGGCATCCGACTGGGCATTCCCAGGCGTTCCCAGGCATTTCTGGGCATTGCATTAGGCATTGCACCAGGCATTACTATTAATGCGTCTAATGCGTCGTCCTAAACGCATCGTCCTGCTCGCCACAGGCGATCGCCTGCTTTGGCTCAAGATTGATCTCTCATGAATACCTTAGCGCGAATTCACATTTCTAAATGTTGCTCAATACTCAACCCTACAAAAACGTGACATCGAACGCATCCCAAATCTAGAACAGGGCAGCCCTTCGAGCATCCCATTGCCAAAATCCCACATTTAAAAAAATTTTAAAGAAGAGGAAGAGAATCTTGCAGTTCTGAGTCGCAGTCCTCAGTCGCAGTCCTCAGTCACAGTCCTCAGTCACAGTCCTCAGTCACAGTCCTCAGTCGCAATTCTCAGTCGCAATTCTCAGTCACAGTTCTCAAGATTTGATCCTGCTCAATCAACACAGCCCCCTCGCCATAGAAGCCTGCGAGCGCCCACGTCTACAGGCCCTCAGCCCTACAACTCAGTTCTACAGCTCGGTCTATAAAATAGAGGAAGATTCAGTCGAACCCTGGTTTCACTTGCGTCAATGTTCTTTTGCTGATGTGAGATGTGGGGCGACTGAGCTAATACTGAGCTAATTTGTAACCCTTGTCTGGCAAATAGGCTGTGGCAGGGGCGATCGCTAGCTAGAGTCATTCATGGATTCAGCTTTTACGTTTCAGTCCTGCGAATTTCAGTCCAGCGAAATTGTTTGCATCGAACATGAAGAAGTCCGCCTTTATGCAGAGGTGATCCAGCTTTCGGAAACTCGTCCGGTTTGCTGGCTGCGACCGTTGCTCTTGGTCACGCTCAACGCTGAGGATTGCTCGACAGCCTGCCACGTCATTGCTTCGCCTGCCTCTGGTCCCTCGTTTGGGCGATCGCCAACAGCAGCAGAAATTGACAGAGTAGAAATTGACAGCATCGTTGATCTGCGCGGAGGAGCAGATCTTCTTTTGCCCACTGTCCTAATGCGCCATGCGCTGGATGTGGAGCTAATTCCTCTGTGGTCAGCGCTGCATTCGCGCAAACCAGAGGACAGAGGCGAACGCCTGGTTCAAAACCCTTTGCATTCTTTTACACAAAGACTTTGGACTGCCTATCCTACAATCTTCGAGTCTTCAGAGAAGAAGTGCAGCTAGCCTTTATGGACTAGGCACTAGGCGTACACGGCCTGCATCCATCTCAGACATTAGCAGTTCCAGGGCTTCGTAATCTGCGTCTGAAATATAACCCAGTCGAGTCAGCTCATAATTGATTTCGTTCTCAATGTCAGGAGTCAGCTGCTTGATATAGAGGGCTTTGGCAACCAGTTGACGAATTACGTGGGTCGTCTTCATTGCATTTACCACCGCAATGTTTGGGGCATCTCACACTGCCTAGATTGTCGTTTGCTTCCTGCGGAACAGAAGTGATCTCCACCGAGTAAACCAAGTGATCTAAAACAGGTAATTTTTGTGACCCAAATCACCAGAATTGGCGTTTAACTTGTGTTAGCGATTGCAG
>JBDNCP010000050.1:0-28739 GCA_046719575.1 Cyanobacteriota bacterium | reverse complement strand
GTCGCGCTTAACCTCTTGCGTCAAGACACCTCAGCCAAAGGAGGCATCAAGGCTAGACGACTTAAAGCGGGATGAGACAATGCCTATCTCTCACGTATTCTTGCCACTTGAATATGCGTTTGCCCTGATGCGAATCATATTCAAATTGGCAAGCCCCAATGGATTGCTTACAATGCTAGTTTGGAGAATCCCAGCCCTGATGCTAGCTCTACATCATGACCTCGCCTGCAACGCCAGAATTCATCCAGGCTGAGCAAGTGAAGCAAGCCGCGCTGAGCCTGGGGTTTCACAAGGTCGGCATTGCGGCGATTCCAGACAAAGCAGAGGCGATCGCCCTCAATCGCTGGCTGGCGCAGGGCTATCATGCGGATATGGCGTGGATGGCGAATGTTCGGCGGCAGGACGTGCGGCAGATCATGCCAGAGGTGCAGTCCGTCATCTGCGTGGCGCTGAATTATTACGTGGATCAGGAGCGATCGCCCGCTCCAGACATTGCCAAAATCTCGCGCTACGCCTGGGGGCGCGACTATCACCGCGTCTTGCACAAAAAGCTGAAGGCGCTGTGTTGCTGGCTAGAGGCGCAGGGCGACGGCATCCAGACGCGCTTTTATGCGGACACGGGCCCCATTCAAGATAAGGTTTGGGCGGAGCGGGCCGGGTTGGGCTGGATTGCCAAAAACAGCAACCTGATCACCCGCGAATATGGCTCCTGGGTGTTTTTGGGCGAAGTGTTGACGAATCTGCCGCTGGAGACGGATACGCCCCACACGCAGCACTGCGGCACCTGCACCCGCTGCATCGAGGCTTGCCCCACAGGTGCAATTGTGGAACCCTTCGTCGTCGATGCCAATCGCTGCATCGCCTACCACACCATCGAAAACCGCGCCGAGCAACTCCCCGCCGACATCGCCGCCAAGCTCGACGGCTGGGTGGCGGGCTGCGACATCTGCCAGGATGTGTGCCCCTGGAATCAGCGCTTTGCCCAGCCAACGGATGTGGCCGAGTTTCAGCCTTACCCTTGGCACGTCAGCCCGACGCTGACGGAGCTAGCCGAGATCTCGGACGAAGAATGGGGCGATCGCACGACGGCTTCGGCGCTGCGGCGGATCAAGCCGGAGATGATGCGGCGCAATGCGCGGGCGGCGAGTAGAGAGGGGAGGATGGAGGGAGGGGCTGAGGGAGCGAGGGGCTGAGGAGGTGATGGCGTGTTGGGGCGTGGGTATCCAAACGAAACAAAATACATCTCTCATCACTCCCCCCTTTGCCTGACTCTCCTTCTTCTATCATCGCATTATTCTTTACGGGATTCCCTGCGGGCTAGTAGCTATCTCCTTTGCTGACGGTTTTTTGCCCAAGCTGGTGATTGGCTTGATGCAGCCGATTGGCGATCGCCTGCCGCCAAACCATATCCACATTCGGGTCAGCGATGACTTCCTGAGCAAGCTGGCGATAGACAGCGCTAGTGGCCGCGTTGACCTGTTCTAGCAGTCGGAGGTTGTGGTAGACCGTGCGAGGGGAGGGAGTGTTCATGGGAGTAAGAGAGTAGGTGGGTGAGGGGGAAAGGAGGAAAGATGAGGGATAAGGGAGGAAGGATGTTGGGGTGTTGGGGTGTTGGAGTGACCATCTCTTGATCTTTACTTGCTGCACTGCTCCCAACATCCATTTATTCCTCATCCCTCACGGAAGATCCGTGCTACCCATCAAGTAGCGATCGCACTCACGAGCCGCGCCACGCCCTTCGTTAATCGCCCAGACAACGAGGCTCTGGCCGCGCCGACAGTCGCCTGCGGCAAACACGCCGGGAATGCTGGTAGTGAACTGGCCATGGGCGGCTTTGACATTGCTGCGGGGATCGCGCTCGATGCCGAGGGAGTCGAGCAGCGGCTGCTCTGGGCCGAGGAAGCCCATAGCCAGCAGCACGAGTTGTGCAGGCAAGACTTTTTCGCTGCCAGGAACAGGCTGGGGGATGAACTGACCCTTGTCATTTTTTGTCCATTCCACCTGCACAACGTGAACTGCTTTCACGTTCCCATTTTCATCCCCTTCAAATTTTGTGGCAGTGGTGAGGTACGTGCGCGGGTCTGCGCCAAACAGGGCCGCCGCCTCTTCTTGCCCGTAGTCCATTTTGTAGACCTTGGGCCATTCCGGCCAGGGATTGTTGGCGGCGCGCTCTAGCGGGGGTTTGGGCATGATCTCCAGTTGCACAAGACTCTTGCAACCGTGTCGAATCGATGTTCCAACGCAATCGGTTCCCGTATCACCGCCGCCGATGATCACCACATCCTTTCCGGCTGCGGAAATGTAGTTTTTGTTTGGGTGTTTATCGAGTACAGTGCGAGTATTTTCCGTGAGAAACTCCATCGCAAAATGGATACCGTTCAGGTTCCGCCCTTCAATCGGCAGGTCGCGCGGCTTGGTTGCGCCCGTGCAGAGAATCACTGCGTCAAAATCCTTTAGCAGCGCTTCGGCGGGCAGGTCTTTGCCGATTTCCGTGTTGCAAACAAACTCGATGCCTTCGGCTTCCAGCAAGTCCAGTCGCCGCCGCACGATCTTTTCCTTATCTAGCTTCATGTTGGGAATGCCATACATCAGCAGCCCACCAGGGCGATCGGCCCGTTCAAACACCGTCACCCAATGCCCTGCACGGTTGAGCTGGTCGGCGGCTGCCAGTCCGGCCGGGCCAGAGCCAACGATCGCCACTTTCTTACCCGTGCGGTGGGCGGGCGGCTTGGGCGTAATCCAGCCCTCTTCCCAGCCCTTTTCGATGATGGAATATTCGATGTTTTTGATGGTGACGGGCGGATTGTTGATGCCCAGCACGCAGGAGCCTTCGCAGGGAGCCGGACAGACACGCCCGGTAAATTCAGGAAAGTTATTGGTCTTGTGGAGGCGATCGAGGGCTTCGCGCCACAGCCCGCGATACACCAGGTCATTCCATTCGGGAATCAGGTTATTGATGGGGCAGCCGCTGGCCATGCCGCTGACTAGCATTCCCGTATGGCAAAAGGGAATGCCGCAGTCCATACAGCGTGCGCCCTGGGTGCGGAGGTGATCCTCCGGCATGGGGTTGTGAAATTCGTTCCAGTCGCGGATGCGATCGCCCGGTTCGCGTTCGGTGGGTGCTTCGCGGAGAAATTCGATAAAGCCAGTTGGTTTGCCCATGGTGATGTTTTGGCGGATTAGATCTTTTGAAGGAATGAGTTAGGCTAGGTTCAGCGTGGAAACGAAATCATGCAAGTTCTAGATAATCCAAGCAATAGCGACATTCGAGATGTCCTAATTCAGTTTCGAGACGAATTTATTCTGTTTCGAGATGATGTGAATCCGAAGTTTGAGCAGCTTGATGATCGGTTTGAGCAGTTGGAAAACAAGTTTGAAGGAATCGCCAATAAGGTTGATCGCTTAGAAAATCAGGTTGAGAAGCTGGACTATAAATTCGATGTCTATCAGAAGGGAACCGATGGCATGGTGCAAATGGCGACGACCATCATCATTGCAACGGCTTCCGTTGTAGTGCTGGCGAATTTAAGTCCAGCCGTCAATGCTCTAAATTACGTCCTTTTTTTAAGACCTCCAGCGGCACTTAGGCGTTACAGAGCAGGCGCAAACCCACTCTGTAACCACTCTGTAACAAGGATTTAACTGCCGCCGACGCGGGCGACATCGCGGGCATTTTGCTCGAAGGCGGCGGCCAGGGCATCGTCGCCACTGAGTCCGGAGGACATGGCAGCGGCGATCGCCTCCAGAACACGCTTGTAGTCCTTCGGCATCACCTTGACGAACTTGGGTACTGTATTCTCCCAATCGGCGAGAACTCGCTGAGCGACGGCGCTCTGGGTATAGTCGGCGTGCTGCTGGATAAGCTGGCGCAGATCGCTGATTTCCTCAGCATCCTCCAGAGTTTCCAGCCCCACCATCGCGGTGTTGCAGCGCGTGGCAAAGTCGCCCGCTGTGTCTAGCACGTAGGCTACGCCGCCGCTCATGCCTGCCGCAAAGTTGCGCCCGGTGCTGCCCAGCACAACGACCTTGCCGCCCGTCATGTATTCGCAGCCGTGGTCGCCCACACCTTCCACCACCGCCGTTACGCCGGAGTTGCGGACGGCAAAGCGTTCGCCCGCAATGCCGCGCACATATAATTCGCCTGAGGTCGCGCCATACAGCGCCACGTTGCCTGCGATGATGTTTTCCTCTGCAACAAAGGTCGAGGCGGCCGGTGGATAGATGATGATCTTGCCACCGCTCAAGCCTTTGCCCACATAGTCATTCGCGTCGCCCTCCAGTTCTAACGTTATGCCGCGCGGTACAAACGCGCCGAAGCTTTGCCCCGCGCTGCCCTGGAAATGCAGATGCACGGTGTCGTCGGGCAGTCCCTCCCAGTGGCGCTTGGTGATTTCATTGCCGAGGATGGTGCCGACGACGCGGTTGACGTTTTTAATCGGCAAGGTAGCACGGACGGGTTCGCCCCGCTCAATTGCGGGTTTGCAGAGGTCTAGCAGCACCGTTAGGTCGAGGGATTTTTCTAGCCCGTGATCCTGCGGCATTTGGCAATAGCGACCGACTTCTGGCCCCACTTCCGGCTGATAGAGGATTTTGGAGAAGTCCAGCCCCTTGGCTTTCCAGTGGGCGATCGCCGCTTTGGGTTCCAGCACGTCGGTTCGTCCGACCATTTCATTCAGCGTGCGGAAGCCCAGTTCCGCCATGATTTCCCGCACTTCTTGCGCGATGAAGGTCATAAAGTTGACCGTGTGCTGCGGGTCGCCCGTAAACTTTTCGCGGAGTTTTGGGTCTTGAGTCGCGATACCCACCGGACAGGTATTGAGGTGGCAGGCCCGCATCATGATGCAGCCCAGCGTCACCAGCGGCGCAGTGGCAAAGCCAAACTCTTCGGCTCCCAGCAGGGCAGCAATGACCACATCTCGTCCCGTCTTCATCTGCCCGTCGGTTTCCACCACAATGCGCGATCGCAGGTTGTTCAGCACCAGGGTTTGGTGGGTTTCCGCCAGCCCCAGTTCCCAGGGCAGACCCGCGTGTTTGATGGAGGTCTGGGGCGACGCGCCCGTGCCGCCGTCGAAGCCGGAAATCAGCACCACGTCAGCGTGCGCCTTCGAGACACCCGCAGCGATCGTGCCCACGCCCACTTCCGACACCAGCTTGACGCTAATGCGAGCCTCGCGGTTGGCGTTTTTCAGGTCGTGAATCAGTTCCGCCAGGTCTTCGATCGAGTAGATATCGTGGTGCGGCGGCGGCGAAATCAGCCCCACGCCGGGGGTCGAGTGGCGTACCTTAGCAATCCAGGGATAGACTTTCTTACCTGGAAGTTGGCCGCCCTCGCCGGGTTTTGCGCCCTGCGCCATCTTGATCTGGATTTCTTTCGCCTGAGATAGATACAGGCTTGTGACACCGAAGCGACCAGAGGCCACTTGCTTAATCGCACTGTTTTTGGAATCGCCGCGCTCGTTCGTCCAGGTGTAGCGGTCGGGGTCTTCGCCGCCCTCGCCCGTGTTGGACTTGCCGCCAATGCGATTCATGGCGATCGCCAGCGTTTCGTGTGCTTCTTTGGAAATAGAGCCGTAACTCATCGCGCCCGTTTTGAAGCGCTTCAGAATCGCCTCCACGGGTTCTACCTCCTCAATTGGCACGGGCTGGCGGGGCTTGAATTGCAGCAATCCACGCAGCGTGAAATACTGCTGATTTTGCTCATTCACCAGGGCGGAATATTGCTTGAACAGATCGTAGTTGCCCTCGCGCACGGCCCGTTGCAGCGTGTGGATCGTCAGCGGGCTAAACAGGTGTGCTTCGCCATCCTTCCGCCACTGATATTCGCCGCCAACATCGAGTGTTTCGTTATCCGTAGTGCGTTCCGCAAAGGCGCGATGATGGCGCAAAATTGCTTCCTGCGCGATGACCTCCAGCCCGACACCTTCGATTCGTGAAGCCGTCCAGCTAAAGTAGCGATCCACCACTGCCCGATTTAGCCCGATCGCCTCGAAGATCTGCGCCCCGCGATAGCTCTGGATGGTGGAAATGCCGATTTTCGACGCGACTTTGATCACGCCCTTGGTGGCGGACTTGACGTAGTTTTTGCAGGCCGTGGCATAGTCCACATCCACCAGCAGCCCATCGTCAATCATGCCCTGGATTGTGGCAAACGCCAGATAGGGGTTAATCGCGCCGCAGCCATAGCCGATCAGCGTGGCAAAGTGATGTACCTCGCGGGGTTCGCCCGACTCCAGCACAAGGCCGCAGCGGGTGCGCGTGCCCTGGCGGATCAGGTGATGGTGTAGCCCCGCCACCGCCAGCAGCGCCGGAATTGGAGCCTGCGTCTCACTTACCGAGCGATCGCTCAGGATCAAAATACTCGCCCCAGCGGCGATCGCCCCATCCGCCGCCGCAAACAAATCCTCCAACGCCTGCTCTAGCCCGGCCGCGCCCGCCCGCGGATCAAACACAATCGGCAAGGTTGTCGAGCGGAACGGCCCGTCTTTTTGTGCTTTTAGCTTTGCCAATTCCGCATCCGTCAAAATCGGCGTTTTCAGCTTGATCATCTGGCAGCTTTCTGGCACCGGTTTCAGCAGATTGCGCTCCGCGCCGATGGTGGTGAGCGCCGAGGTGATGATTTCTTCGCGAATGGGGTCGATGGGCGGATTCGTCACCTGGGCAAACAACTGCTTGAAGTAGGTATAGAGCAGCTTTGGGCGATCGCTCAACACCGACAGCGGCGTATCCGTGCCCATTGCGCCCACTGCCTCCACGCCGTCCCGCGCCATCGGCAGCAGCAGCATTCGCAGATCCTCGAAGGTATAGCCGAAGGTGGTTTGGTGCTGAGTCAGTGGGTGGGTGGGTGGGTGGGTTTCCGTCACGCCATCACCTTCTGGTAAATCGGCGAGATCCACCAGATACCGATCCAGCCACTCGCGGTAGGGCTGTTGCGTGACGATTTGCTGCTTTAGTTCGTCGTCGGCAATGATGCGTCCCTGAGCCATGTCAACCAAGAACATGCGGCCGGGCTGGAGGCGACCTTTGTGGGCGACGCGCTCTGGCTCGATGGGCAGCACGCCCGCTTCGGAGGCCATGATCACCAGGTCGTCGTGGGTGACGTAGTAGCGGGAGGGGCGGAGTCCGTTGCGATCTAGCACTGCGCCTATCATTGTGCCGTCGGTAAAGGCGATGGAAGCGGGGCCGTCCCACGGCTCCATCAGGCAAGCGTGATACTCATAAAAGGCTTTTTTGTCGTCGCTCATGGATTCGTGGGCCGTCCACGGTTCCGGAATCATCATCATGACGGCATGGGGAAGCGATCGCCCGGCCAAGGTCAGCAGTTCTAGCGTGTTGTCGAAAATTCCCGAATCACTACCGTTGACGTTGATCAGGTTGCGGACTTTTGGCAAATCTTCACCAAATAGATCAGATTCAAATAGCGCCTGACGGGCGTGCATCCAGTTGATATTGCCGCGCAGGGTGTTGATTTCGCCGTTGTGCGCGATGTACCGATAGGGGTGCGATCGCTCCCAACTAGGGAACGTGTTGGTACTAAAGCGCGAATGCACCAAGCCCAGCGCGCTTTCCATGTCCGGATCATGCAAATCGGGATAATATTTCCCAACTTGTTCTGGCATGAGCATCCCTTTGTAAACCAGCGTGCGGCACGACAAACTGGCCTGATACCAGAACGGATCGATGCCAGCCGTGCGAATGGCTTTGTGAACGCGCTTGCGAATGACAAACAGCTTGCGCTCGAACGCGAGATCATCCGCCAAATCGGGCGATCGCTGAATGAACACCTGCCGCATAAACGGCTCGCTGGCCTTGGCCGTGTTGCCCAGTGAAGAATGATCCGTCGGCACGTCGCGCCAGCCCAGCAGCGTTTGCCCTTCCTCAGCAATAATCTGAGCGGCGATCGCCTCCCCCTTTCGCCGCTGCTCCGGATCGGGCGAGGTATAAGTCATGCCGACACCATATTGCCCCGCAGCCGGCAACGCAATGCCTTCTGCCGCCGCCACTTTTTCCAGAAACTTGTGCGGAATCTGCATCAAAATGCCCGCACCGTCGCCCGTATTACTCTCGCAGCCACACGCGCCCCGGTGATCCAGGTTGATCAAAATCGTCAGCGCCTGCTCAATAATGTCGTGGGATTTTTGCCCCTTCATTTGCACCACAAAGCCCACGCCGCAAGCATCATGCTCAAACTGCGGATCATAGAGTCCCTGGCGATCGGGTAAGCTAGCGGTGACATTCGGCGACTGCTCAGCAGACAAAGCGTACTGGTTCATGGCGACGACCTGAAGGCGAAACGTGAAGTTTTATCTAGAAAAGGCGACAGCCTGTTTGATCTAGATGCAACTGGCATTTTCTAACAGGCCATCGGGTGAGGGGTCAGGTCTTAAGGATGTTGTCAGATCTAACGGCTCAATGTCATCATTTGGTGTGTTTTGCAACAAATCAGAGACACGAAACCGTTGCAGAAGTTATTAAAAATTCACTCAATTTGAACAAGCGCTATCTGTCTGAAAAGAGCCGCAATTTTTAGTTTCTTGAGTTTTCTTTTCGATCCGATTTCAGATATTTTTTGGAAGATAACCTGAGCGCGGATGGGGCATGGAATCGAAGCAAGATGAGCGCGATTCGCAAAGCGATCCCTTCGGGGATCGCCCAATGATGCGCCGCTGTTTGGAATTAGCCCAGCAGGCCCGTGGCAAAACCGCCCCAAACCCAATGGTGGGCGCAGTCGTGGTGAAAGAGGGGCAAATCGTTGGCGAGGGCTTTCATCCGCAGGCAGGGCAGCCCCATGCCGAGGTGTTTGCGCTGCGAGAGGCAGGGGCGCAGGCGGCAGGGGCCACCGTCTACGTCAACCTGGAGCCGTGTAGCCACTACGGACGCACGCCCCCCTGTGCCGATGCACTGATTGCAGCGGGCGTGGCGCGGGTGGTGGTGGGCATGGTCGATCCCAATCCGCAGGTGGCGGGGCGTGGGCTGGAAAAACTGCGGGCGGCGGGCATTGCCGTGACGGTAGGTGTGGAGGAAGCGGCCTGCCAGGCACTCAACGAACCCTTTGTCTATCGCATCACGCATCAAAAGCCGCTGGGCATTTTGAAATACGCCATGACGCTGGACGGCAAAATTGCCACGACGACGGGCCATAGCGCCTGGGTCACGTCGCCGGCCTCGCGCCAGGTGGTGCATAAGCTGCGGGCAGGCTGCGATGCGATTATCGTCGGCGGCAACACGGTGCGCCGCGACAACCCGCTGCTGACTAGCCACGGCCACGGCCACAATCCACTACGGGTGGTGATGAGCCGTCGGCTGGATTTGCCCGCCGAGGCCAAACTCTGGCAGACGGACGAAGCACCCACCGTTGTATTCACCCAAACCGGCGCAAGTCCAGGCTTTCAGCAGCATTTGCAAAAACTTGGTGTAGACGTGATCGAGCTACCGGATTTAACGCCCGCTGCGGTCATGGCAAATCTCTACACACGCGGCGCAATGGCCGTGCTGTGGGAATGCGGCGGCACCCTGGCAGCCAGGGCGATCGCCGATGGTGCCATTCAAAAAGTCCTTGCCTTCATTGCCCCCAAGCTCATCGGCGGCGCAGCGGCTCCCTCCCCCATTGGCGACCTGGGTCTGACGCTGATGACCGAGGCGATCGCCCTCCATCGCGTCCAGTGGCGAGCAATCGGGCAGGATCTGCTGGTGGAAGGGTATTTGAGAGGGAGGGAGTGAGGGAAGAGGGAAGAGAGAAGAACGAAGAGAGAAGAACGAAGAAAGAAGAGGTTCTGTTTTTCGTTCTTCGTTCTTCGTTCTTCGTTCTTCGTTCTTCCTTCTTCCTTCTTCCTTTTTCGTTCTTCCTTCTTCCCTCACCCCCTCATCTCCAACACCTTCTCCCTAACGCCCGCACACAGCCAGTCGTCATACTGCGGATACACGGGCAGGCGGGGCACGAGTTGCCAGCCCGCAGGATGGATCTGCGCGGCTAGTTCCTGGGCTTTTGGGTGGGCATAGTCGGGGTTGACCTCATCGATGGGGCTGATGCCGCCGAGGTCGGTGGCTCCGGCGGCGAGGCAGTCCAGCAGGGTTTGCGGCGACACCAGATTGGGCGGAATTTGGATGGCGATGTCGGCGGGAAGGATCTGGCGGGCGATCGCCACTACATCTGCTAACCGCTCTGGCGCGAAGGGTTTGCCGATTTCCGCCTGCGAGGAACCGGGGCTATGGGGCTGCAAGATCACTTCCTGGATGTGGCCATGGCGGCGGTGGAGTTGGGCGATCGCCACCAGCGTTTCCGCCCAGTCGTCTGCCGTTTCGCCAATGCCCAGCAGCAGCCCGGTGGTAAACGGAATCCGCAGTTCCCCCGCCCACTCAAGCTGTTGCAGGCGCAATTCTGGCTGTTTGCTGGGCGCGTGGCGATGCACCGTCTGCATCAGCGCGGGCGTGACTTGCTCCAGCATCAGCCCCATCGAGGCGTTGACCTGCTTTAGCTGCGCCAGTTCCTCGTAGCTCAGCGGGCCCGCGTTAGTGTGCGGCAAAAAGCCCAGCCGCAGCGCCAGTTCGCACAGGTCATAGATTCGCTGAAACCAGGCGGCGCGGCGGCGGCTCTGGGGATGCACTTCGCCGCTGAGAATCAGCGCTTCGACCACAGAGCCGCTGGGGAGCGATCGCAGCCGGGATTCCGCCTGCTCCAGCGACAGCCAAGCATCGGTTCCGGGTTCGGCGCGAAAGTTGCAATAGGTGCAGCGGTTGAAGCACTCATACGTGGGGACGAGCGTGTAGGACGGGCTGTAGGTGACCAGACGAGTCTGTAATACTTTGAACATGGCTGATGGCGCGGCCGATTCAATCCTTAAGTCGCTGTCTTGATTGAGTCTCTGTCCTAATTCTGCAATCGTCCTGAACCTCTCCCCCACTCTTCACTATGCACCCGCTGCTGACTGGCCCGCTCACCCTCGAAAGCGTCACGGTTCGCATTGCCGACCTGCCGCCCCACTGCGACGGGCTGCGAATCGCCCAGCTTTCCGACTTTCACTATGACGGGCTGGGCCTGTCGGATGAATTGCTGGAAGAGGCGATCGCCCTCGTCAACCGACTCCAGCCCGATTTGGTGGCGCTGACGGGCGATTTTGTCACCCACGACCCCAGCCCCATCGAGCCGCTGTCTCAACGGCTGAAGACACTGCAAAGTCGTCTCGGCAGCTTTGCGGTGCTGGGTAACCACGATTCCTATCGCCCAGGCGCAGCGGACACTATTACTCGCGCCCTCACCGCCGCCGGGGTCGAGGTGCTGCGAAATCAGATTGCCTATCCCTTGGGCAGAGGACTGCCGCTGGTGGGGCTGGCGGATTTTTGGTCAAAAGCCTTTTCGCCCAAAGTGCTGGAGTCTCTGCCGCCTGACACACCGCGCCTAGTGCTATCGCATAATCCCGACAGCGCGGCCGAGTTGGTGGACTATCGCGTAGACTTGCAGCTTTCGGGTCACACCCACGGTGGGCAGATTGTGATTCCCGGCGTGCGATCGCCCCAGCGTCTCTATTTCGACCTTTGTGCCCAGTTGCCCTGCACGGTTCGCCGCTGGCTGCCCTTTGGCGATAGCGCCTGTGCCCGCATCGTCCGCCACTGGGACTGGGCCCAGGGACTGCACCAGGTCGGGCGCAATCAGCTTTATGTGAATCGCGGATTGGGGACGTATTTACCCGGCCGCTTTCTCTGCCCGCCGGAGGTGACGCTGCTCACACTCTGCACAGCTTGAGGAATACCCAATCAAAGCAATCTGGAATAGACTTCTTGCGTGAATCGTGGCGCGGCGGCACCGCGCCACGATTCACGCCCTCAAAACAGTATTCATGCAAGAGGTTTAATCAAAACAAGATAACCAAAACGCAAAATGCTGCTTGCGAAGGGTAACAGGTCGGAGCAAGCTCCGAAATTTGTTACCGCATACTCAGCAGCATCCTGAGCGTTCGCCCAAATCAAACCAACTAACACACCAGCAGGATTACAACCCCAAATCCGCCAGAATGTCGGTTGCGTGGGTTTCGGTCTTCACCGAGTCATACACTTTGACAATCTTGCCGTCGCCGCCAATCACGTAGGTCACGCGCTTAGAATAGCCGCCACCATCTACATCGTAGGCGCTGGTCAAAATGCCGTCCACATCCGCCAGCAGTGGGAAAGGCAGGTTGAACTTTTGCGTGAAAGCCTGATGCGAAGCTTCGTCATCGCGACTGACACCAAACACCACAATATCTTTATCTTGGTAGGCGCTGTAGGAATCGCGGAAGCTGCATGCCTCCTTGGTGCAACCGGGGGTGTCGTCCTTGGGGTAGAAATACAGCACGACGGTCTTGCCTGCGTAGTCCGCTAGGGAAACCGTGTTACCGTTTGTATCTTTGACCGTGAAGCCGGGGGCGTGAGCGCCAACAGAGAGAACCATATCAAATATCCCTTAAGTGTACACTCTGTTACAAATTGTAAAAGAAAGGTGGCTCTTGAAATCGGCCTACCCAAAAATACTGCCAAAAAACTCAATTGCCTCTTTCAGCGCTGCGATGAAGATATCGATCTCCTCCTTCGTGTTGTAGAAGTAGAGGCTGGCGCGGGCGGTGGATTGCGCCTTGACCTCGCGGTGTAGCGGTTGGGTGCAGTGGTGTCCGGCGCGGATGGCGATGCCTGCTTGGTCGAGAATGGTGGACAGGTCGTGCGGGTGAACTGCGCCCGTGGTAAAGGCAGCGAGGGATGCCCGCCCTTCGCCCCGCGCATCGGGTTTGGGCCCATAGATGCGGACTTCCGGCAATTCTGCCAGCCGCTGGAACAGGTAAGCCGTGAGTTCGGCTTCGTAGGCGTGGATCTTATCCATGCCGATATCCGTCAGATAATCGACGGCCGCACCCAGGGCGATCGCCTCTGCAATAGCCGGAGTCCCGGCTTCAAACTTGTGGGGAATATCGGCATAGGTGGCGTGGTCGAGGAACACATCGGCAATCATTTCGCCACCCCCCAAAAACGGCGGCATCGCCCGCAGCACTTCCTTTTTGCCGTATAAGAAGCCAATACCCGTCGGCGCACACATTTTGTGTCCCGATGCCACCAACCAGTCGCAGTCCATCGCCTGCACGTCGATCGGCATGTGGGGTACGCTCTGGCAAGCGTCGATCAGCACCTTTGCGCCGACTTGGTGCGCTGCTGCGGTAATTTCCGTCACCGGGTTGATGCAGCCCAGCGTATTCGACACATGCACCACAGACACCAGCTTCGTCTTGTCACACAAGAGCGATTGATACTGTTCAAAGTCGAACTCTTCGGTTTCCGTCAGCCGCACAAACTTCAGCACTGCCCCGGTCTTTTGTGCCACAAGCTGCCAGGGAATTAGGTTGCTATGATGCTCCATCACCGTCAGGATAATTTCATCGCCGGGTTGCAGCGTGTTCATGCCCCAGGCATAGGCGACGAGGTTAATTGCTTCCGACGCATTGCGCGTGTAGATGATTTCTTCTCGCTGCGCCGCATTCACAAACCGCTGCACCTTATCCCGTGCGCCCTCATAGGCATCGGTCGCTAGTCCGCTCAGGGTATGTACGCCACGATGCACGTTCGAGTTATAGCGCTTGTAGTAATCTTCCAGCGCATTCAGCACGGCCAGCGGCTTTTGCGACGTGGCGGCGTTGTCAAAGTAAACCAGTGGCTTTCCGTGAATATCCTGGTGCAGGATGGGGAAGTCGGCGCGGACTTTGGTGGCGAGGGTGCGTTCTTGGGCGAGGGTCATGGCAGGGGGTCTGGGTTTAGGGAGTAGGTGGGTAGGGCGAGGGGGGTGGGTGGGTCACTGGGTTGAAGGGTTCCTAGTTTGTTATCCCACTATCTCGTGATTAATTAAGTGCGGGAGTTAAGTGCGGGAGTTAAGTGCGGGAATTAAGTGCGGGCTTGCTCCATCATCCAGGCTGCAAGCGACTCTCGCAGCGAGGCAATCGGGATTTTCTCCAGAATTTCGTAGGCAAAGGCGTAGATCAGCAAACGCTGGGCGCTAGCAGCATCGATGCCCCGGCTTTGCAGATAAAATACTTCGTCGTGGTCGAGCTGACTCACCGTTGCGCCGTGGGTACATTTCACGTTATCAGCGACGATTTCGAGCTGGGGTTTGGTGTCGATTCGCGCTTTGGGCGATAGGAGCAGGTTGCGGTTGAGCTGTCCGGCATCGGTAAGTTGGGCGGCTTGGGGCACGAAAACTTTGCCGTTAAAGATGGCGTGAGCGCGATCGCCCACAATGTTTTTCTGCAACTGGCGCGTGATGCAGTGGGGCTGGCTGAGGGCGATCGCGCTATGCAGGTCGCTCTCTTGGTCGCCCGTGGCCACGGTCAGCCCGTTCAGCGTCACCTCGGCCCGCTCGCCCGTGGGATACACCTCCAGATGATGGCGAGACAGGGCTGCGCCCAAACTGAGGGCATTGCAGGTATAGCGGGCGCTGCGCTCGACGGATACAGCCGTTTTGCCGATGTGGACGGCGGTTTGGCTGTCGCGCTGGAGGCGGGTGTGATTCACCGAGGCGTTTTCGCCCAGCCAAATCTCAGTGACAGGATTCACGAAGTAGGGCGTGGGGGCGATCGCCAAATAGTCTTCTAGCAGCGTAATTGAGCTATTCGCCTCGGCAACTACCAGCACACGGGGCTGGCTAAACGTGGGCGCACTGCCCGCCGTAGAAATAAATAGCAGCCGAATCGGGTCTGCTACGACCAGATTTTTCGGTACAAACACAACCGCCGCGTCACTCAGACCGGACGTGTTCAGCGTGGTGAAGAGGTCTTTTGCACCAGGCTGTTGCGCCAGGTAAGGCTGGAGGCGCTCGACCCAGGTATCATCTAAATTTGCCAAACTAGCCCCTGTCAGACCGGATGGCACATCGCCTAGCGCTGACAGATGTTCGGCGTAGTTGCCGTTGACGAATACGAGGCGACGGCTAGCCGTTTCCGGCAAAAAGAACGCTTCCAGATCATCCAAGCGAACGGCAGGTTCACCACTGGCAGCCACCAAATCAAGCGACAATAGCGCAGATAAGTTATTGAATCGCCATTCCTCGTCGCGGTTTGTGGGAAAGGTCTGTTCCTGAAGCTGGACGGTAGCGCGATCGCGCAATGGGCTGACCCAACTCGCGGCCGGCGGCACCGCTTTCACCAACTGCTGGAGCCAGTTGAGAAACTCGGCCCGCTTGGCGCTCGCCTGAGATAGGGGCATATCAATTGCTGGAGAAACTTGTGCTGGAGAAACTTGGACTGTCATCGTGCGATCGCCCCCTATCCTTTTACTGCTGCTTCTTCCAGCACCCACTCATAGCCGCGCTCCTCTAGCTCTAGTGCTAGATCTTTCGTGCCGGTGCGAATAATGCGACCATTCGCCATCACATGCACATAGTCCGGCACGATATAGTTCAAAAGGCGCTGATAGTGCGTGATCACTAGCATGGCGTTATCTGTGCTAGCCAATTGATTCACGCCGTCCGCCACGATCTTCAGCGCGTCGATATCCAGTCCCGAATCTGTCTCGTCGAGAATCGCCAGCTTCGGCTCCAGCAGCGCCATTTGCAAAATCTCGTTGCGCTTTTTCTCGCCGCCCGAAAAGCCCTCATTGACGCTGCGGCCGAGGAAAGACGCATCCATCTTCACCACGTCCAGCTTTTCGCGCACCAGTTCATCAAAGTCGAAGGCATCCAGTTCTTCCAGTCCGTCGTGCTTGCGCTTGGAGTTGTAAGCCACACGCAAAAAGTCCAGGTTGCTCACGCCAGGAATTTCCAGCGGATATTGAAAGGCAAGGAAGATGCCAGAGCGCGATCGCTCCTCTGCTTCCAGTTCCAGCAAGTTTTGCCCCAGATACGTGACTTCGCCCCCCGTCACCTCATAGTCGGGATGCCCTGCAATCACCTTGGAAAAGGTGCTTTTCCCAGAGCCATTCAGCCCCATAATCGCGTGAATTTCTCCAGCGCGAATCTCCAAATTCACGCCCTTCAAAATCTCCGTGCCATCCACCGCAGCCGTGAGATTCTTTACCGATAAAATAACGTCGCTACTGCCAATCATGTATCAAATTCCTTTTTGTTTTGCTCTCTGCCTTGATTTGATTAAAGTTGTCCAATCCGCTTTAGAACTTGGTAAGCGTCATAGATTCCATTCACTCGGTTTCGTGTCGCAAACTGATCAGACAAGGCATATAGAGGACGCAAGCATGGGTGCTAGCACCACCATCTGCACAGCCCTTTCCAAAAAGGGTGGGCTTTCAAGCAGGTTTAAGTATCCTGCACGCACTCGATCTAGAAAATGTCGCTCAGACTCTATAAGCTCTGGTAAATCAACTCTCCATTCCCAGAAAAACGACTCATCTTCTACTAACGACAACCCAAAACTGTCTGTTAGCGTGTGTAGGTCAACCGTCCTAGCTTGGAGAGTTTGTACCATGACTACATAAAGCTCCTGGCTTACCCAACACTGCCTTCGAGCTTGAGTGCCAAGAGGCGATCGGCCTCTACTGCAAACTCCATCGGCAGTTGGTTAAACACATCCTTGCAGAAGCCACTAATCATCATGGAGATCGCGTCTTCGACCGAAATGCCGCGCTGCTGCAAGTAAAATAGCTGATCTTCGCCGATCTTGGACGTAGAAGCTTCATGTTCCACCCGCGCCGTGTTGTTTTGCACCTGGATATAGGGGAACGTGTTCGCGCCTGCGGTGTCGCCAATCAGCATCGAGTCGCATTGGGAATAGTTGCGTGCGCCATCTGCTTTGGGGCCAATTTTCACCAGTCCGCGATAGCTGTTTTTCGACTTACCTGCGGAAATGCCTTTGGAAATAATCGTGCTGCGGGTGTTTCTGCCGATATGCACCATCTTTGTGCCCGTGTCGGCTTGCTGCATGTTGTTGGTCAGCGCGACGGAATAGAACTCGCCGACGGAGTGGTCGCCCACCAGCACGCAGCTTGGATACTTCCAGGTAATAGCAGAACCCGTCTCCACCTGCGTCCAGGAGATTTTAGAATTCACGCCCTGACACAAGCCGCGCTTCGTCACAAAGTTGTAGATGCCGCCCTTGCCGTTTTCATCACCTGCGTACCAGTTTTGCACAGTGGAATACTTGATTTCGGCATTGTCCAAGGCGACTAGTTCCACCACTGCGGCATGGAGTTGGTTCGTGTCAAACATGGGCGCAGTGCAGCCTTCTAGATAGCTGACGTAGCTGCTTTCTTCTGCCACAATCAGCGTCCGTTCAAACTGTCCTGAATCTCCATTGTTGATGCGGAAATAGGTTGAAAGCTCCATCGGGCAGTGAACACCTTTGGGAATGTAGACAAACGACCCATCGGAAAACACCGCTGAATTGAGCGCTGCAAAGTAATTGTCCGCAATAGGAACGACGCTACCCAGGTATTTCTGAATCAAATCTGGATACTCGCGCATTGCTTCTGAGATGGAACAGAAGATGACACCTTCCTTCGCCAGCTTCTCGCGGAAGGTCGTTGCCACCGAAACGCTGTCAAAAATTGCGTCCACTGCCACGTTGGACAGTCGCTTTTGCTCTGACAGCGGAATACCCAGCTTCTCGAAGGTTTCGAGCAGCGTCGGATCAACCTCCTCCAAGCTATCTAACTTTTTCGATTGCTTGGGTGCCGAGTAGTAGACGATGTTTTGATAGTCGATTGGCGGATAGCCGACGGCCGCCCAGTTGGGTTCTTCCATCTTTAGCCATTGGCGGTAGGCCTTGAGGCGAAACTCCAACATAAACTCCGGTTCGTTTTTCTTGGCGGAAATGAGCCGCACTACGTCCTCACTCAACCCGCGGGGAATTGTGTCGGACTCAATCTCAGTGACAAAGCCGTACTTGTAGGGCTGATTTACGAGAGATTTTACAGAGGTAGACATCTTGAGGAGTAAGGGGTTGGGTGTTAGGAAAGAAAGCGAACAATGAGGGATTGGGTACTAGGGCTTAGGGAGGTTTGGTTAGAAGTTCGTTAGTCAGGAATGCATCCAAGTCCAGATGTTTGAATGATTCCCAACCTCCTAATCCCTGGCTTCTAACCTCTAATACTGACTGGTGACAGCGCGGATCTCACTGAGGCTGATTTCCTGCTTGTCACCTGCAAAGTCATTGTCAGGGGTGAGAAAGAGCATACAGTGGCATTCTTTGCGTTCACGCATGGGGACACAGGGGCAGTTCCAATAGGCAGCGGCTGCTTCGGCTTCTTTGTCTTCGTAGTGGCGGCAGGGGCAGAGGGGCGCACCAAGCTCGTCCTTGTGTTTGGCGAGGCCTTCGATGACGACTGCCGTAACGCCTGGATCAATACAAAAGTAGGTGCCAGTGCGCTTTGCATAGCTTTCAGAGAAGCTACGCATGAGTTCCAGGTTCTTTTCCGAAGCTTGAGTTGGTTTTTCCATGAGTAGGGCGACAGCGCGAACAATTCATGCCTATAATTAAAACAACTTGAAAGTTGCTTTACTTTCTATTGTAAAGGTACTTTAGCAACACTCTAGTTGTCAAAGTTAATTGTAAGGCGTTTTGGCACTTTTGAGGGACGATGACCGCAACTCAGCAACCGTCCACTAAGCAAGATATTTTGCACTACCTCGCCAAGCAGGAGTCAGTAAGTGTTCAAGCGCTGGCGGAGCATTTTGGCATCAGCCCCCAGGCTATACGCCGTCATTTGAAGGATCTAACGGATGAGGGGCTGGTGGAACATGAGGCCGTGCAGGCGGGGATGGGTCGCCCCAACTATTTGTATCGGCTCAGTCGAGAAGGGCGCGATCGCCTGCCTGAGCGCTATGACGAGTTTGCGGTTTCTTTGCTGACGACTCTGGCAGAAACCGTTGGCCCCGACCAGATGGGGTCTATTCTTCGCAAACAGTGGGAACATAAGGCGTTGGAATATCGCAAGCAGGTTGGCACTGGCACGCTGCAAGAGCGCGTGATGCGGCTGGTAGACTTGCGAAAAGCTGAAGGCTATATGGCTGAATGGCATTTGGTTGAGCCAGAAGACAATCGGGCGGAACCGCAGTTCATCATTACGGAATATAACTGCGCCATTTCGCACATTGCCGAGTCCTTTCCTAGTGTATGTGGGCATGAGTTGGAAATGTTTGAGCTGGCATTGGGAGACTGTCGTGTCCAGCGAACGCACTGGCTAGCCAATGGAGAGCATCGCTGCGGTTACCTGATTCAAGGGCAGTAATTTAGTTCTCCATGATATTTTTCCGCGCTTTTTTCCACGATACGTTGGCGGTGTTAGCGCAGCCTTCCATCGGGCGATCGCACTTCGGTGGGCATTCTTGGGTACAAGTTTTTATAATTTTATGACTATTGCGGGGTTGTTAAGCCTGACGCTTTGCGTAAAGAGTTGGGGCATAATGAACAAAACTCTTGCGGGGCAAAATCTTAGTCGCCTTTAGTTTTGCCTGGGTTTGCACTAGCTAGCCGTCCCCACTCGTTCAACAACTCAATTCCTCATGACGAACCTTCGCTCACTCAATGCCACTTTGCTCCTGCCTGTGGCTTCTCTCCTGATTGGGCTGGGTGCCCCTGCCCATGCCCAGAGCGCCACCCAACAAAGCAGGACGATGTATAACCCCATCCCGATGCCCGCAGGGAATGAAGTAACAGATACCCTCTCTGATAAGGATATTCCAACTGGATTTGGGGGCTTTGCCCGTGATTACGTCGTGACCTTTCAAAAGGGCGATCAGGTAGTGATGGACTTGATCTCTGATGAGTTCGACACGATCATCACGCTGATTGCACCCGATGGCACTACCATTGGTGAAAATGACGACGGCCCCGATGGAACGACGAATTCGCTGCTGTTTATGCGGATTACTCAAGACGGCAACTACATCCTGCGGGTGCGTCCCTATGGTGGTCAGGGTAGCGGGCGGTTTACCCTCAAGGTGACTCGGCTGCGGCCCATCTAGCTGTATTGGGGCAAGACAGGGAAAATGGCGATCGCCCTTCAAATCAACCTTTAAAAGGGGTTGCCAAGATCTCTAAAAGTCTGTTAGCTTAATTAAGCGCTGAAGTTTTCCAGAAGCGTTTGGGTTATTCCAAGCCTTTGGGAACCTTCATCTGCCGGGATAGCTCAGTTGGTAGAGCAGAGGACTGAAAATCCTCGTGTCGGCGGTTCAAGTCCGCCTCCTGGCATGGTTCAAGCCTATGAGTTTTTACTGCCAAGAAAGGGTGCCCTTTGAGGGGCACCCGGCGCATCAGGAAGGTTTACGTTGCCAAGCGAGGGGGCTATTCTTGCGCCCACTCGAAGGCTTCGCGCTTGGCGTAAATATTGCGGACGTGCTTTTTCACGGTGTCTACTGTGATGTGCAAATTGGCGGCGATCGCCTTATAAGTCCAGTTCAAATGGCGCAACAGCCACACTTCTGCCTCGCGCTCTGTCAGTCCATAGCGTTCTCGTTCGGCGATCGCCCGTTTGCGAGCAGACTGCATCCGGTCTTCGATCGTCACGCGCAGGCAGGGCCGTTCTAAAGATTCCAGCGAAACCCACTCCACCCGAATTCGTAGGGGATTGTTGCTGCTGGTGAGGATTTCGTCTTCTAAAATCACGGTCATATCCTGATGTAGCACTCGATTGTTCACCAACATTTGGCAAATCCGCCAGATCTGGCTGGGCAACCGCATGGTTTTTAACCCATCCGGGGATAACATTCGGCAAATTTCGTGGGCCGAACGGTTGGCGTAGATGACCTCGCCGCGATCGCTCACGATCAGCACACCATCGATAAAACTCTCGAAAATCGCTTGCAGTAAAAAGTTGCTGTTCATGGGGGCTTTCCAAAATACACTGCATTTCCTCGGCGAATGAAAAAAGTCAGATTCCCTGATTCACAGGTTCCTGGCTGATTGCTCTGGCGATGCCTTTGGGGACAAAGCACCAGCCTCAGAGTCATCCGTTGAGGTCACAGCGCTTTCTCTGTAGATGAGGGACTCTTTACAACCACCAACGTTTAGGGCTTCGTTGTGCGATTGAGGTATCCCTCGCTTCAAAAACGCTGTACCCCGATTGAAATCCACCAATCTTCGGTTCAGAAGTGGCACTGTGCCACTATGCAAACTGCTGTTCCGGATGGAGTGGGTGGGTAACGGGAAATCATGGGTTAAGTGTTGATTAAGCGCTTAACTGAGTTGCCAGGCCAGAGATTGGTTATTAGACTTCTTGCGTGAATCGTGGCGCGGTGCCGCCGCGCCACGATTCACGCCCTCAAAACAGCATTCAGGCAAGAGGTTTATTGGAACAAATGGCATCTGCTTGGCAGCGTCACGCAAATCGTCGTGCAAATCATTGCGAATTGGTTGACTGACAAAGCAAGTCCCATAGCTGCAAAAGTGTCGTTGAACAACACGGCTGCAAATCACATCGCCCAATGACGCGCCATTGCTGCTCTTGGGAAAATCCCAAGGGTGATTGCAAGGGCACAGGGAAGGACGATGTGATCGAGAAACTAAGTCGGTAGATATTAACAAACATAAAACCCAAAGACCCTACGCCGCTCGTGCGGAGCTTGGAATCCGGTTTTTAATTTTGGTCTACCTACTGATCAAGAAACTATCAGGAACCCTGCAAGATCATTCCGAATGCCGAGTTGATTTGGTAGAGCTATTGCAGTTATCGGCTCTGTTTCCAGGTTTTACGCAATGGATTTTGGGGTCAGGCACAAGGCAGCAGGCGGTTGAAACCGCCGCTACATTAACGAAGTCGGACTTCGCCGACTCTCTACCCTGACCCAAAACCCGCGTAGGCAGGTTTCGCCTGGGTAGGCGCGGCTTCCAGCCGCCAGCGGTCAATGTTTTGTCAGGCAACGAGGCCCCCTGATTTGCCGGGGGCTTTTCTGTTTTAGCTTGCCGCTTCTTTAGCTTGCCGCTTCTTTAGCTTGCCGCTTCAGCTTGCCTCTTCCCACAGCTCCATTTTGGCGCGGGCGCTTTTCAGGTGCTTTTTCACGGTTTCCAGCGTGATGTAGCAGATTTCGGCAATTTCCTGGCGGCTGTGGCCGGCGCGGTGCAGTTCCCAAATTTCCGTTTCGCGTCGGGTGAAGCGAAAGCGGTGGGCTTCAGCGTGGGCGGCCCGGCGGCGCAAGCTGTCTTGGTCTTCCAAAATTACCAGCAGATAGGGGCGATCGCCCTCAGCCAGCGTCATCCAGCGCGATCGCATCCGAATTTGTTGGCGCGGTTCTACATAGTATTCTCCATCCTGAACCGTGAGGTTAGGGGGGTGTCCGGTGGTAACCAACTGACACATCTGCCAAATTTCGCTCGGCACCTGGAGGGGCGATCGCCGCTCAGACTGAACCCGATACAACAGTGTCTTACAAATCTGTCGAGCTGCGTCGTTTGCAATAATTAACTCGTTTTCCGTCGCAATCAGAATCCCGTCTAACAAACTCTCGAACAGGGAAATGGGGGGCATTTTGGGGGGCATTTTGGGGGGCATTTTGGAGGGCATTTTGGAGGTCATAGTAGGGGGCATGATTTATGACGATCCGCCGAAGCGCTTTAAATTACGGTGCAGCAAACCGTACCAGACAGCGCAAAACCTTGACCTTATAAAAGGTCCTGCATTTCAAGTGATTGGGAACAAATTGTTTGCGCTGTAGCGTTTAGCGGAGGAGGCTGAACGGGCAGTTCTTAGGTGGAGCTACGAATTCAAAGAAAATGACGAATTCAGGAATTTAGGGCGATCGCATCTCACGTCGCCAAATTGCTCCACAGGCTTTACGATTCCTACAGGCTTTACAACTTACTGATCCGGTCTATGCGAAGAGAGTCGGGCAAATCGCCCCAGTGAAATAGAATCGGTGTCGTACTACAGAGTATTACGCTTTCACGATAGGCTATTCCGGAGAACCCTGTCAATATCAATTTTTGGTATCATTACCGTGCCACGCTGGCATCCGGTGCGCCCAGCCCCTAATCTTCTTCTAGCAAGAGCCGCACCCATCGCGGCGGCTCTGGAATGGCGTTGCCCAGTCGCCCCAGCAAGAGCCACGCCGCCAAGTGAATCGTAAATACGTACACCAAGTCGCTCAGCAAAAAAGCCCCCACTGTCATCGCTTGCACCGCAGGCAGATTGATCTGCCCCAGCGCTCCCACGCCTAGCAGCCCCCAATCTACCAGGCGCGTCACCAGCCATTCCAGCAAATCGGCAATGCGCCGTGTGAGATAAACCCACAGGTCTTCGCCCACAAAGGCAGACGTTAGCGCGACCCGCGCAAACAAACCCAGCGTTGCCAACACTGCGCCGATGCTGATAGAGACGGGCCAGCCCGCGCCCCGCCGCCACAAAAAGCCAAGCTGCACGCCCAGCAGTCCGTAGGGAATGATGAACAAAATGCTGAGAAATGGGCCCATCAGCACTGATAGGAGCAGCCCTGTCACCAGCAGCGACATCCAGGCGGCCCGCGCTCCCCACCGCAAATACACCAGGGCAATGGGCAGCGGAAAGACAATCCGCATCCAGGGCACTAGGCTGAGATAGTAGCTCACTAGCCACAGCAGCCCCGCCGTGCTAGACAAAAACGCCGTTTCCACCAGCTTGAGCGGAGCCGGAGCCACGTTGACCTGCACGGGTGAAGGGTCGGGAGTCTTGGCGATCGCCAGTTCGGGTTCGTCGCCCATGGCCTTGAGGGCTGCGTCCCACTCTGCCTCACGGTCTGAAACGGAGCGCTCAGAGGATGGATGAGCGGGCGATCGCCCTTTCCCCTGCCATCCTTGGGCATCGTCTTCTGCTGGCACATCTGCTGGCACATCGTCTTGCAAGTGGCTCATCCCCGTTTCAAACCGCAGCTTTTCTACTATAGGACTTACGCACTTGCATTGGAGCTTCTCGATTTCAAACGAATTCTCGAGGACGCAGCCCGCGAGAGTTCGCCCAACTGCGTAAGTCACGTAGTATACTTTCCCCTCCTAAAACATTTCCCCTCCTAAAACATTTCCCCTTCTAAAACATCAATCACCGGGAAGTCGTACCCTCCCAGTGATCGATGTAAAGCCGTTGCAGAAGCTTTGATTGCAACATCGCAGAACCTTTGGCAATCTGACTAGCTGACCATGAATTGCTTCATCCCAAATCAACTGATTCAGATAGCCAGTGCAGTCGTCATTTGGTCGCTCAGTTATGGTCCCGTGAGCAGCCCATCCACGCCATCTAAAATGCCGATGAGAGAGCCAAGGGGATTGAGGACACGAGTCACCATTTGCAGGAAGCTGGTGTCTCGTCGTCTAGGCACGATAATCACATCGCCATCCTGGATTTCGTTAGTGTCGCTCAGGTTCCGCAGGTCAAGCATGTGCCGCTCAATGGCCCCTTGCTCGTTCATGCGGACAAAGGCAACGCGGCTGAGGCGGGCATCTTCGGTGGGGCCTCCAGCGATCGCCACTGCGCTAGACACCGAGCTACCGGGCGGCACTTGCACTTCGCCGGGTCGGGTCACTTCGCCCACCACACGCACCCGCACCGTCGCAGGCGAGAAGCTAGAGCGGGCGAGCAGTTGCCGATCCAGCACTTCACCCTGACCCAGCGGCGGAACGTAAATGCTGTCGCCGTCTTGAATTAACAAATCAGCAGAAGCATTGTCGCTACTAATCGCATCCCAGAGGTTAATCGTGTAGGACTGGTTGCCGCCGTTAGGACCGACACGACGCAGATACACCTGACGAATATCAGCATTACGTGTAATACCACCCGCCGAGATCAGCGCAGCGCTGAGTGTGGGCGTGCCTTGCAGGTCTGTTCCTCGCACGGGGCCAGGACGCATCACTTCCCCAGCCACGTTGACCACGATTGGGCGCGGAGTCAGCACAGTCACTGTGGTTGCCGGATTGACCAAAATCGCTCGCAGCCGCTCAGTCAGGTCTTGCTTAAATTGCTCCGTAGTCTTGCCTGCTGCCTGAATCGGCCCAATCAGCGGCAGGGTGATGGTGCCATCTGGCAGGATTGTGGTAGTCAGGGTGTATTCATCATACCCATAGACGGCAATGCTCAGTTCGTCGCCCGTGCCGAGGATGTAGGCAGGTTGCAGCAGGGGAGAGGCAGCGCTGACGGCAGTGACATTCGATACAGTCTGCCCAGTCACCGTTTGAGCGGGCGCGAGGCTGGGCACAGCCATCAAAATCGCTGCCGAGGTGACAGCCGAGTAGCCGATGCGCTTGACAGTTTTCCAGGTCAGCATGGGTTGGTAGAGGATGAAAAGGACGGAAAAAGCTGGCGATCGCCCCCAGCCCGCTAGGGGCCAGGCAATCCAGTACAGCAATCGAGTGAGGCTTTAAGGCTTTTACGAAGCTTTTGGGGATATCTCCAGTATTGCGATCGCGCCCTTGTGCTGGCTAGACCATTCAGTAAAGTTTCGGTAAGGGTTGACCGGAATTTTACGGGTTTTCAGGTCAAGATTACGTAAAGTCCTGAATTAGCTCTGTCTGGCTGAGCAATGCCTCCGCCGCTTCTGCATCAATCGCCTTGCTAAACAAAAAGCCCTGACCGCATTCGCAGTCCATCTCTTTTAGACGGATCATCTGGTCATGGTTTTCCACACCCTCAGCAGTGACATCCAGCCCCAAGCTGTGGGCCAGGTTGATGATCGTGCGGACGATGGCGGCGCTGTCTTTATCGATATGCATCTTGGCAATAAAGGAGCGATCGATTTTCAGCGTGTTGATCGGAAAGCGATAGAGGTAGCTGAGGGACGAATAGCCCGTGCCAAAGTCGTCGATGGCAAGTTGAATGCCGAGCGATCGCAGTTGATAGAGCATATCAATCACAGCACGACCATTTTCCATGATCGTGCCTTCGGTGATTTCCAGCTTCAGGCTGGAGGCATCCAGCCCCGTTTCATAGAGGATGCCCTGAATCTGCTGGGTCAGGTCGGGCAGCGAAAACTGGCGGCTGGAGAGGTTGACGTTGATCGTCAGCGGCGGCAAGTCGGGAAACTGCATCTGCCAGCGGTTCATCTGGCGGCAGGCCTGCCGTAAGATCCACCAGCCGAGAGGAATAATTTGCCCGGTTTCCTCCGCCATTGGAATAAACTTTCCGGGCGACAAAAAACCCGTACTGGGGTGATACCAGCGGATCAGCGCCTCAAACCCAACAATGCGGCGGGTGTCGAGTTGCACCAGCGGCTGATAGTGCAAAAATAGCTCTGGCTCTGGGTTGTCTGCGCCGATCATGGCGTAGCGCTCTTCCTGGGCGATCGCCCGTCGCAGATCATTTTCCAACTTCAGCCGGGCCAACATGCGGTTGTGCATAGCCGGGTCAAACACCTGATGGCGAGCCTTGCCGCTGGCCTTGGCCCGGTGCAGCGCCGTATCCGCATCTTGCAGCATATGTTCTGCCTGGGTATAGCGGGCAGAACTGATGGCAATGCCGATGCTGATCGTGATGTAAACTTCCTGGTCGCCAATGTTGAACGGCCGCGCCAGAATTTGCTGAAGCTGCTCGGCGGTGCGGGTGGCTTCGCGCTCATCTTCAATGTTGGGCAGGAGAATCGCAAACTCATCCCCCGGCAGCCGAGACACGACGGCTTCGCTCGGCAAAAACCCCTTCAGACGATGCGCTGTGGCAATCAAAAGCTGGTCGCCAACCGCATTACCCAGACTGTTGTTGACCACCTGAAAGCGATCCAGGTCGATCAGCAGAACGGCATGAAAACAGAGCGGATATTCCTGAGAGAAGGCGATCGCCTGCCGCACTTTTTCCAGGAAAAAGGCGCGATTGGGCAGTCCTGTCAGATCGTCGTAGTAGGCATTGTGCCAAAGCTGGTCTTCGGCCGCCTTGCGCTGGGTGATGTCGCTCTGAGAACCCGCCATGCGGTAGGCTGTGCCGTCGCGATGCTTGATGGCCACGCCCCGCGTCAGCATCCAGCGATAGTTCCCCTCACGATGAATCATGCGATGTTCGTGTTCAAAGTGATCTGTGTGCCCGTCGAGATGCTCCTGGAGAGCGGCTTTGAGCGAATCCAAATCGTCGGGATGTACCCGCTCATACCATTCCTCAAGGCGATCGCCCACCTCTGATTCATCCCAGCCCAGCATCTCCTTCCAGCGAGGCGAATAGTAGACCTGATTGGTCAACAAATTCCAGTCCCACAGCCCCTCGTTCGATCCCTGCACCGCCAGCGCATAGCGCTCCTCGCTCTGGCGCAGCAGCAGGTTTGTCCGCGACTGTTCTCGCAGCGCCACTGCTGCCCCCGTCAGCGTTACCAGCAGCACGGGCATCGCCACTGGAATCCAATACTGATAATGAAACAACAGCACCGATAGCAGCAGCCAGCCCACAGACAGCCCCAACCACGCCATCAGCCGTCGCTCAAACGACCACCCCGTTAGCCCAAAGCTCAGCACAGGCCCGCCCAACAGCAGCAGCAACCCCTGCCAGCCGTTGCCCAATCGCCGCAGGTCATTCTGCTGAAGCAGGTTGCTAATCGCAGCCGCTTGTAGATACATATCACTCACTGGAACCGCCCGATCAAACGGCGTTTGCAGCGAGTTTGTGGGGGAGGTCGTAATGCCCACCAGCACAATCTTGTCTCGGAAAAACTGGAGCGGCACCAGCCCCCGCACTACATCGGCATAGGAGTAGTGGGTCAATTCTCGGGCGGCAGCGGGCCAGTTGATCCACAGTTCCTGGTTGGGGTTTTCAACCACAATTCGCTCTCCCAGCGGACGCAGGTGGAGATTGGCCGCCACCAACGACAACGCTGGCACTCCATAGCGACGCAGGCGAATCTGTCGCACTAGCCCATCTAGGTCTTCTCTAGAAAAGACATGTCCAACATCCAATGCGACGGCTCGTAGAGGCGCAGCGGGCACAATCACCGAGTCTGTATCGCTCCAGGACTGACCCAGCACGACTTTCCCAGACTCTCCCATTGCCGTGACCAAGGCCATGTCCTGGGGGTCATTTTCGGGCAAAAGCGGATTGAGGACAATGACGCTGGGCTGGGCTGGGCTGAGCCGATTGATCAGGTCTGCATAGCGATCGCGCGTCCAAACGGTTTGCCCAGCACTGCGCTGACTCTCTTCGTCAATCTCGACCACGACGATATCTTTGCTCCAGGCAATTGGCCCGCGCAGCGAAAACAGGGCGTTGTATCCCAGATGCTCCAAAGACTGGACTAGACCCAAATGAATCAGCCCCAGCACCAGCAGCCCCGCCAACACCCCCGGCAAAATCCGATCCCAAACCGTTTTCACCAGCGGCAAGCGCTGAATCCTAAACGGCGGCTTAGCGGGCAGTTTTAACCAATGGAGCATGATAGGGGCGTGTATCCAGCGACTATAGGCATTCTTGAAGCACGCTTGGGAGTTTCCGTAGCCGCTTTTTGGGGCGGTTTTCCTAGCGGCTCTTAGGGGTAGTTTTGGTCAGTTTTTCCTCTAGTGACTTTTGACTTTTTGGGCTTTGAATAGGGGACATTGCCAAGAGAATGTTACGCCAACTTTAAAGCTTTACCGCCTAACGGCTGGCAAGTTGCCCTGACGAAAACTGTGCCTTGCATCTGGAGGGTGGTTCGCCTGGGCTTAGGCGCATTTCAACATAACTAGGCATGGGGCTGGAAAAGGGATACAGGCTGCTAGCCTTTTGAAACAGCGCAGGGGATTGCGCCTAGTGCAATCTGTTCAGCGCCAAATCAGGCGAAATGGCCCATTGAGTCGGCAGACTTGTGGGTGAGGAAAAGCGGGTGGCAGGGGAGATGCAGGTAGAGGCCAGTGCTGTCTGGCGAGATGTCCTCGTGGGGC
>JBDNCP010000005.1:0-61176 GCA_046719575.1 Cyanobacteriota bacterium | reverse complement strand
ATTTGGCTCATTTTTTGCAAACTTTTCTTTTCGCAAACCTCCTAGAACCCTTATGGCAACCTCGACTCCCAAGCTGATTTTAGACACCGACCCCGGCGGCGACGACAGCTTCGCGTTTCTCTGGCTGCTGAGTTTGGTCAAGCAAGGCCTAGCAGAACTCGTGGCCGTGACTGCGGTGGATGGCAATGTCCATGCGCGGCTAACGTTTGCAGCGGCGGCAAAACTGCTGGCGCTGTGTGGATATGAGTCGATCGAGGTGGCACGGGGCGTGATTGGCGGGTCGGAGGGCGATGCCGAAGACGCGGGCGATATCCACGGTGCAGACGGCATGGGAAACCTGTCGCATACGCTGCCCGAACCCGCCCAGAGCTACGAGGCCGCCCGCCATTCGGACGATGTGCTGATTGAAAAGCTGAAGCAAGCGCCAGGAGAGATCACGATCATCGCCATTGGCCCACTCACCAACCTGGCCGCCGCCGAAAAAAAGTCGCCCGGTGTGCTAAAGCTGGCGAAGGAAATTGTGATTATGGGCGGCGCGTTTGTTGCGCCAGGGAACATCACCCCCGAAGCCGAGTTCAACATTGCCTATGACCCAGAGGCGGCGCAGTTGGTGTTTGCGACGTGTGACAATTTGATCGTGCTGCCGCTGGATGTGACGCGCCATGTCGTGTTTACGCCAGCCATGGCCGAACAGGTGATGGAGGTTGCGCCCACCAGCCCCATTTCTAAATTTGTCATGGGGCTGTGCAAATTTATGGTGGGCACGGCGCTAGCGTTTCGTGAAACCGAGGGACAGCGGGGCTTTTTGGTACACGATGCTTCAACGCTGGCGTATCTGTTTTATCCCGAAACGCTGCGGTTTCGTCGGGGGCAGGTAGAAATCGAAACCCTGGGCCAATGGACGCGGGGCAAGACGCTGTTGGACAATCGCCATAAGGCCAAGCCGGGAGCCAATTCTTGGGTGGCGACAGAGATTGACAGTGTGAATTTGCTGGCGCTGATGATCGAGGATTTGAAAGTTCTGGTTAAGGACTAATTGGCGGGGAGTCTGGCAAGTATGGCTTTTGCAAACAGGTGTAAACAAGTAAACAAGATGCAAACAGGGCTGGCGATTACATTGCTAGAAGCCCTTTATCCGTCTAGCTGGCAAGCCAAAATCACCAATCTAAAACCAATCTAAACCAATCTAAAATTGACGACCTTGCTTCTTAGCACTTCCGGGCTAGAGAGGGGGAGGGCAGACATTGGGTGAGTAAGTCTCGCAGTCTTCGTAGGGCTGCAACGAGTCGTCGGCTCAGGGCTGTTGGGCAAAGCAGCAACGCTCCCTGCACGAGTCCCTTGAGTGAGAGGCGATTGCGCCAGCCGTAGCCCGCCGAGCAGTAGACCTGAAGCGCAGAGAGGCGATCGCCCGCCGAGAGCCAACTGTTGACCGCTGGGGTGGCATACTTTTGCAACTGCACCAAACGGGCTGGCTCCAATTCTATCGGCAATTTCACCCGCCGCAGCAGTTCAAAGGTGAGGTGGGTATAGTTTTGGGTGGAAGTAATCGAGTCGTCCGTTGCGCGGTAGCTGGCAGTATATTCATCCAGAAAATAGAATGCTTCGGACACCGCCGCCAGCCGCAGCCCAAAGTCCAAATCGCAGGCGCTTCCTACCTCAGCGCGATCGCGATAGCCGACCTGACGGGCGATCGCCGTTTT
Source organism: Cyanobacteriota bacterium (assembly GCA_046719575.1). Lineage (GTDB taxonomy): Bacteria > Cyanobacteriota > Cyanobacteriia > Elainellales > Elainellaceae > Thermoleptolyngbya. The sequence continues at coordinate 59,476 of JBDNCP010000005.1, read as the reverse complement.
TACCATAAACCCGTCGTTGGGAAACTGCGCCACCAGCGCCGACTCCATCGGGCAAGATTGCCGCCCCGCCTGTGCTGCGATTCGTCGATATTTCGCATTGAGTATCAGGGAGGCTGCTGGGTCTATACGACCGTGATGATCCATCCAATACTGCTTCCCAAAAGCCGCGCTGATGGATGGATCAGCCTCGAAGCACGCGGCCAGCTTGGCGATCGCCCCCGGCACGAGCAGATCATCGTCGTGGAGCAAAACCAACAAATCACCCGCCGCCAGATGAAAAAGCTGGTTGACATTCCTGGCTTGGCGGAGTGCGGGCTTGTTGCGAACGTAGCGAATCTGTTGGCTGGCAATCCAGTCTGCCAGCGCTTTTTCGGTCTGGTCGTCGGGAGAATCGTCACTTACCCAAACTTCCAGATTGGGATACGCCTGCTCTAGCACCGACCGCACCGCTTCTCGCACAAGATCGGGGCGGCGATAGGTAGGAATGCAGACTGAAACAGAAGAGTCCATGATGGGCAGATGTCCCCGTTGGTGTTGCGTTGCTGCTGGTGTCGAGTGCTACAGGCAAATCCTGCTAAGAGTTTAATGGAAAGCCGCTTTGTAGAATAGTGCGCTAGGGCATGGTTCTGGCATAGGGCGATCGCCCGTGAAGCATGAATTTACTGTATGGAGCGACCCTGCATTTGCAGTGCGTTTGGGCCTAAAATTTTACCCAGGGCAACGTTCGATGGATTTTGGAGTTTGGACTGGCGGTTTTGGATTGGCGATTTTGGATTGGCGATTTTGGATTGCCAACCAAGCGTCTGGAGAGCATCCAGTAGTTTTTTCGCAGCGCCATTTAAGAGAGATGCGTTGGTTCGCTCTGGGGCTTGCGTCTGGGGCTTGCGTCTGGGGTTTGGCAATACTGCTTGAGTAATCACAAATACTACATAAATAATACAAAGGTTTAGTCAATGACTGCTGCTTTTAGTTCGCAATCTGCCACGCTGCCGCTGACTTCGCGGTTGGTCAATGGGATTTTGTCGGTCAAGCCGCTGGCGCTGCTGGCCAAGCACAACGCCCGCAATATGATGATCAAGCGGGCGGAGTCAATCGGCGTGTATTGGCGGCAGGAAGTGCAGGCGCTGCGGGCACGGGGTGAGGGCGTGGCCTTTTCGCCCGCTTGGGAAGAAGACCTGGCGGCGGTACAAAATCCCAACCTGGTGTATCCCGATTACTATTGCTGCTCCTTCCACGCCTACGAAGAGGGCAACTTGGGCTGGGAGCCTGCGATGGAGGTGGAGGTGGCTGCCCACGCAGTACACGCCCGCATCTGGCCCGATGGCGGCGCAGAGGGCGACTCGCGGCTGCGCCAGAGCTTTTTGGACATTTTGAAAGAACAGGGCCCGGAGAATCCCCAGGCGATTTTGGATCTGGGGTGCAGCGTGGGGATGAGTACCTTTGCGCTGCAATCGCTCTATCTACAGGCGGCGCTGACGGGGGTGGATTTGTCGCCTTACTTTTTGGCGATCGCCCACCACCGCACGCGCACGGGTCGCCAGCCCAACAGCCTGCATACGCTGCAAGTCTTGGGGCCAACGCCCGACGCGCCCGCACCCCGCTGGCTGCACGCCGCCGCAGAAGATACGGGCTTGCCGGATGCCTCGTTCGATCTGGTGTCTGCATTCTTGATTTTCCATGAGCTGCCCCAATCGGCGGCAGTGCAGATTTTGCGGGAGGCGCGGCGTGTGCTGCGGCCCGGCGGCACGTTTGCCCTGATGGACATGAATCCAAAGTCCGAAATTTATGCCAAGATGCCGCCCTACATCCTGACGCTGCTCAAAAGCACCGAACCCTATCTAGATCAATACTTTTCGCTGGATCTGGAGCAAGCCCTGGTGGAAGCGGGCTTTGAGCCGCCCACCATCACCTGCAACACACCGCGCCACCGCACGGTCATCGCTCGCGCCTGCTAAGCGTCCAGGCGCACGTTGAGCGAGCAAGGATTAAGTGCGAGGATTGAGCGGTGGTTCATCTTGCTGGTTAAGCTCAATCCTCTGCATTTCTGTCTTTTGTGAGAGCGCGGTCAGTGCTTGGCTATATCGCCGGATCGAGGAAAAATCAGGGTCTCCCAGGCATACTGAAATTGGGCATACTGGTGAGTAGCGCTGGTGCATGAGAAAAGCCATGGGGCTGTTTGCGCTGGTTCAGCGGTTCGCAAGTCTGCCAAAAATTTTGGAACCATGAGCGATCGCCCAACGGGAACTTCTGATGACAAACTCTAATACGTCTGCAAAATTAGCTGAGGTGCCCAAGTCGCCCGAAGAAATTCAGCGCGAAAAGCAGCGGATGTATGACGTGCTGTTCCTGTTGGAGCAGTTGTTTCATCGAGAAGAGGCGACCGTCAAGCTGGTTTTGGGCTGTTTGTATGACGTGGGCGCAGTCAACCTGATCAACCAAAAGCTGACCTACCGCCCGCTCAATCGGTTGGGCAAAGGCACGGCGCGACTGTCGAAACCGCTGTTTACGGCGATCGCCATTCGCTGGTTTCACAAAAATGTCCCCCAGCTTTTGACAGAGTGGCTCCACAGCAAGGTTCAGTTTGCACCGGAAAAACCTACCGCCGAAACAGTCAAGGCAGAACTGCAAGAGACGGCAACAGCAGCAAACGAAGAACCTGCTGCTGAGATGGTGAAGGCAGAACTGCAAGAGGCAGCGCCAGCAGCAACCGCCGAACTAGTTCAGCCTGCTGCGGTGGCTTCTGACCAAACAGCCCTGTTGTCTGATGGGTCGGCTCCGCTGCTCCAGCCCCTCTCGCCCGATCAGCCTACCTATAGTCCCGTAGTGATGGAGTTGCAGGCGAATGGGTCGCGGGCAAACCAGACGAATGGCAGCAGAGAGGGACAGTCTGGGAGTCCCGCAACGGATCAAAATAGCACCTTGCATTGGGTTACCGATTCGCGTCCCCCTGTCCGCTCGGTTGAGCATTCCACGGTTGTTGCCTCGGTTGCGCCCGTTTCCACAGCCACGTCTATGCCGCTGCAAGAATCCGACATGATGCCCCGCACGGCGGCGCTGGCGCTGATGGAGGACTATCGTCAGGAGATTGCCCGACTGCGATCGCGCGTGAATTATTTGGCGATCGCCCTAATCAGCGTCAGCGGCATCCTCACCAGCGCTCTGCTGTGGGTGGCAACGAATCCGGCTGTCAATACGGTCGAGGCCGAAACCCGCCCGCAGCCCGTGCTGACTCAGCCCGCCATTGGCAGTGGCACAGGGGAGTAGCCGTGGAGACTGCGACCAGCAGAGGCTACACATTTGCCAGCACTGGCTCCTCTGCCTGCCTATTTAGCTCCTCCGAGGCGGGCAGCCCGTAGACCTCGGCCGAATTATTCGGACTTTCGATCAGCTTGACCTTGTGTAGCTTTGCGCCGATCGCCCGAATTGGTTCTTCCAGCAGGTCGCGAATGTGAACCGCGATGTTCTCTGCGGTGGGCACGACCTTTGCGAAATAGGGGATATCGTGGTTCAGAAACGTGTGGTCAAACGGTTCCACAACGTGTTCATCCACTGCGTTTTGAAACGCGACTAAATCAGCGATCATGCCTGTGCGCGGGTCAATCTCGCCCTTGATCGTCACTTCGAGGTGATAGTTGTGTCCGTGCCCGTGAATGCGGGCGCATTTGCCGTAGATTTCAGAATTTTGCTCCAGCGTGAGGTGCGGCAGCGCCAGACGATGCGCCGCGCTGAAGTGGGTGCTAATGGTGAGATAGGCTTCCATATCGTTTCCTGCGTAGTCGGCCCAGAGTTCTGGATGTTCAAAAAGCTGAATGTTCACAATCGGCAAATGGGGCGCTAGTCGATGCCAGATGGTTCGCGCAATGTGTTCTGTCGTGGGCAAAGTCTGCTGAAACTCGTCCCATACATCGTTGAGATGAGAAAAATTAAGCTGGCTCGTCACTTCCCGCTTGATCACTTGCTTCACGTCCGACAGGTTTAGCACCATGCCGTAGTCGTCGAGTTCGCCCTCCATCGCCACATACAGCACGTAGTTGTGCCCATGCCCAGGTGCTTGGGCACATAGCCCAAACTGTCGTCGATTCTCGTCTTCGCTCAGTTCGGGTAGCCAATAGCGATGACTAGCCGAAAACTCAGCCCGACGATTGATGATACATTTCATAGACAAGCCGCTGGACGAATGTAACGTTCTGTAAAGATACTAGCGCTTTGGTTGGGGTGTTGGAGTGAGGGAAGAACGAAGAGGGAAGAACGAAGAGGGAAGAACGAAGAGGGAAGAACAAAGAGGGAAGAACGAAGAGGGAAGAACGAAGAACGAAGAGGTTTCGTTTTTCGTTTTTCGTTTTTCGTTCTTCGTTTTTCCCTTTTCCCTTTTCCCTTTTCATTCCATCACCCCTCTTCTAGCCAGACCTCATCGCTGGCATGATGCACTGTCTTCACCCATTTCAGGCGTTTGGGGCGAATGGACATGCGGAGGGTGGTGCTGGCCACGATCGCCAGCCAGTGGAGCATATAAATCGCGCCGCGCAGGGTTTGCAGCAGCAGTGCGAAGCCCGGATAGGTGCGGCCCCGGCGTACATCTTCTAACTCTGCCTTGGCTTCGGTGCGGGTTTGGAAGCGGCGCAGACCGACCATCATGCCCACCATCGACATGACCAGCGTAAAGCCAGTGAGCGGGCCAAAGATGGGGAGACGGTTGCGGGCGATCGCCATCAGCAGATCCGGCAGGGCCGCCGTCGGCATGACGTACTGAAACATAAAGAACGTCAGCAGATCGATTGTTTTGCGCGTGCCCATGCGGTTGCGGACGATCCATCGCCAATAGTCGAGATAGCGCTGATAGCCGCCCTCCGCCCAGCGGTTGCGCTGATGCCACAGCCCGCCTAGGCGCGTCACGCCCTGCTCTTGCACCGCAGGCATCGGCAAAAAGTCGATATCCCATCCGTCTAGATGCAGGCGAATGGTCAGGTCTAGGTCATCGGTAATGGTTTCTTCATTCCACGCGCCGCAGCGCTCCAAGGCCGACCGCCGCACAAACTGACCATTGCCGCGCAGTTCACCGATGCCACCGACTGCAATTCGCTGCTGCTGATAGTAGGCATCCAGCGCCATTTCCGCCATTTGTCCCTGGATTAGGAAATTGCCTGCATCAGGGTGGTTGCTTGCCTGGGCGATCGCCTTTCGCACCTGCACCGCCCCCACCCGCGCCGACTGAAACAACGGCAGCACCCGCCGCAGCAAGTCCGCAGGCACGTCCGCATCCGCATCAAACACACCAAAGATTTCACCCTTCGCCAGCGCACAGACCTGGTTCAGTGCGCCCGACTTGCCGCCGCTAGCCTCCGCGCCGCGCCGCAGCACCTTAAGCTGGGGATAGTCGCCCTTGAGCTTGTCGAGAACCTGGGGCGTGCGATCGGTACTGTGGTCGTCCACAACCCAGAGTTCATAGCGGCTAGCAGGATAGTCAATCGCGCACAGCGCCCTCACCAGCGGCCCGATCACGCCCTCTTCGTTCTTGGCTGCCACCATCAGCGACACGAAGGGCAAATCCTCCGGATTGTCGCTGGTCAGCGGACGGGGCAAGAGACGGGGACGCGCCACCATCAACCGTAGAATATGAACCCCCATCAATGCCGTCAGCCCATATACTACCCACGCGCCCCAGGAGACGAGATGAAGGGCGATCGTGCTACTCCACACAATCGTCATGGCTAGGGCTGCCTTGCCCCTGCGCCCGGCCAGCCCGCGATAAAACTGCGACTGCGGATCATCCATATCCGACAAGTCAGACACAATGGCGTGAATTGGCTCTAGCTCATCGAATTCATCGTCGTACCAGGACTGCTGCGGCATAGGTTCACCCTTTGGCGGTTTCTGTCACGATGCAGAGGTCTAAACTAAATCTGTTCAACCCAACTCTGTTCAACCCACTCTGTTCAACCCAACTCTGTTCAACCCAACTCTGTTCAACCCAACTCTGTTCAACCCAACTCTGTTCAACCCAACTCTGTTCAACCCAACTCTGGCAAAGCTAAATCTGTTAAATAAATCTGCTCAATCAATCTGCCAGGTCAAGTCGAACAGTGTGTCGAACAGTGTATGGATGTAATTAGGAATCTGTCTGAATGCTCCGATGCTCCAAATCCATAAATGCGGTTTGGAATACGGTTTGGGAAATTCCCCAGATGCAGGCTGCGTCTCCAATCTTCATCCTAACTAAGACGGATGGACGATTCGGAAACCCTCCGGGACACTTTGTAGTTTGTAGTACAGGACGGATTCAGGACTCGTTCAGCAGTAGTCTATCAATCATTAAGCAATCCTAAAACTGAAATTGGCAAACATTGTTAGATTGCCCGAAACCCCAGCCTTTCCATCATGCCCTGCTTCACAATGGGGATGCATAACGCAATGGTGCAGCTTTCTGCCAGATTTTCGGCATCCTCCACCTGCTAATGCCGCTAGCCTGACCCAGCCAGACTAGGCTGATATTCTGATGAAGGTTCTCAGAGGCAAATGGCGTTATGGCGTGGACACGACCCAGTGGGCGGCAGGCAGACGAACTGCGTCCGGTTCGATTTGAGCGGCGATTCACCCGATTTGCGGCGGGTTCAGTGCTGGCGCACTGCGGCGAAACACAGGTGTTGTGTACGGTGACGGTGCAGCCTGGGGTGCCGAAGTTTCTGGAAGGCAGCGGCCAGGGCTGGCTGACAGCGGAATATCGGATGCTGCCTAGCGCCACGCCCCAGCGACAGGCGCGAGAATTTATGAAACTGTCGGGGCGGACGCAGGAAATTCAGCGGTTGATTGGGCGCAGTTTGCGAGCAGCGCTGGATATGAAGGCGCTGGGAGAGCGGACGCTGACAGTGGATGCGGATGTGCTGCAAGCGGATGCAGGAACCCGCACGACGGCAATTACAGGAGGATATGTGGCGCTGAGTGATGCGATCGCCCATCTCCTTGCTACTGGCGAACTGGCGGCCTCTCCGCTGCGGCATCAGATTGCGGCGGTGTCGGTGGGGCTACTGCACGGCGAAGCTTTTCTGGATCTGGACTATCCCGAAGATGTGGCTGCGGATATCGATTTCAACGTCGTGATGACGGAAGAGCTAGCCCTGATTGAGCTACAGGGAACCGCCGAAGAGGGCAGCTTTAGTCGCGCCCAGCTTAACCAGCTTTTGGATGTTGCCGAAAAGGGAATTGGTGAATTGCTGAAGCTTCAGCAGCAGGCTTTGCTGGATACTTGAGCCAGAACTCTGGACGATTGGCCCGCCTGCCTCTGCTCAAAATTCTCTGCTAAGATCCCCCATCTAGGACTCATCAAACCTCTACCCCAGAACGTTAAGATAGGGATGCACATTCCGAACAGCTCGGAGCTAATTTCCAGTGCTAGAGACTCTCATTGCCGACTTTCGCGTCATCTTTGAGCGAGATCCCGCCGCTCGAAACTGGTTAGAAGTTCTCTTTTGCTATCCCGGTCTGCAAGCCCTGTTGATGCACCGCTTTGCCCATCGTCTATATCAACTGCGGTTGCCCTTCTTGCCGCGTTTGATTTCGCACCTCGCTCGCTTTTTGACAGGAATCGAGATTCACCCCGGCGCACAGATTGGCAGCGGCGTATTCATTGACCATGGCATGGGCGTAGTGATTGGTGAAACGGCGATCGTGGGCAACTACGCGCTGATTTATCAAGGCGTGACGCTGGGCGGCACAGGCAAAGAGAGCGGCAAGCGCCACCCAACTCTGGGCGAAAACGTGGTCGTTGGCGCGGGTGCAAAGGTGCTGGGCAACCTGAACATTGGCGATAACGTGCGAATTGGAGCGGGGTCTGTGGTGCTACGCGATGTGCCCGCCGACTGCACAGTGGTCGGCGTGCCCGGACGGGTGGTGTATCGCGGCGGAGAGCGGGTTGATCCGCTGGAACACAACCGCCTGCCTGACTCGGAGGCCGAGGTGATTCGCGCCCTGCTCGATCGCATCGAAAGTTTAGAGCAGCAGATGGAAAGCCTGAAACGAGAACGGACGCAAGCGCCTCATCCGCTCCATCCCGCAGTAGAACAGCGTCCACTAGTTTCTGCCTCTGTCTTGCTGCCTGATAGGGTCGCTGAGCCGCAAGACGCGCCAACAGTAGGAGTCGGGGCAGCGTGTCGCTTGAGCGATCGCGTGATTGAAGAATTCCTCAATGGCGCGGGCATCTAGAATCTCTACTCTTCTAGAACCTCTGCTCTTGTCGTTTAACTTTTGCATCTACCGCAGCCGGAAGTCCACCTGACCTCCGGCTTTTTCCATGCCTCGCCCAACCCTGCCTCTCCTAACCGCTCCTCTCTGACCTAGCTGATGTAACAACCTGTGAACCGCCTCTGGGTTGGATCGCGCCATTCCCTACAATGAGCCTAGAGCTTGCTTTTAGCCGTTCCTCAAACCGTTTTTTAATTTGCCGATATGACTGTAACTGTTGCTGATGTGATGACCCCCGACCCGCTCGTGGTGCATCCTGAAACACCGCTAAACGAGGCCATTAAGCTGATTGCCGAGCGGCGGGTCAGCGGCTTGCCTGTGGTCGATGCCGATGGCAAGTTGGTGGGGGTTCTCTCAGAAGCCGACTTGATGTGGCGCGAAACGGGGCCCACGCCGCCGCCTTACATCATGATTTTGGACAGCGTGATTTACCTGGAAAACCCTGGCAAGCATGAGCGAGAGTTGCATAAAGCGCTGGGGCAAACCGTTGGCGAAGTCATGACAGGCAAGAAGGAAATCGTCACCACAACACCCAACCAAACGCTGCAAAGCGCTGCCAAGCTGATGCATGACCGCGACACTACGCGCTTGCCTGTCTTGGATGAGAGTGGCAAGGTGATTGGCATTTTGACGCGGGGTGACATTGTTCGGCATTTGGCGGTGGAATAGGGTTCAACTTGCATAACATTACCAGCCTTAAATTCCAGTCTTAACCAAGAATTTTTGCTTTAAGAAGATGACGATTACTCCTGAATCTGTAAAAGCCCTGCTGGAGTCTGGGGACTTTGGCGATCGCCTCCGGGCAGTGAACCAAATGCGGCAGCTTGATCCGGCGATCGCCTTTGACCTCATCCAGATTGCTGCCACAGATGCCAGCGTGCGGGTGCGCTATGCTGCCGTCAGCCAGCTAGCCAGTCTGGGCAGCCAAAACCCCGACCAAGCGCTGGATTTGTTGCAAGCCAGCCTGCGAGATCCTGAATCCGACGTGCAGGCGGCTGCTGCCGACTCGATTGGGGCACTCAAGCTGACGGCGGCTTACGAAGACTTGAAGGCGCTCTATCACAAAAGCACAGAATGGCTGGTGCAGTTTAGCATTATCGCTGCGCTGGGCGAGCTGGGTGATCCGGCGAGCTTTGAGCTGTTGCAAGAGGCGCTTGGCTCTACCAATGAATTAGTACGGACGGCAGCGATCGGCTCACTAGGCGAACTGGGGGACCCCCGTGCCATTCCTCTGCTGACGGCCTACGCAACCCACCCTGACTGGCAAATTCGCCATCGCGTGGTACAGGCATTGGGGCATTTTCAAACGCCGGAAGCCCGCGCGGTGCTGGAGAGCATGGTAAACGATGACAATAGTGCCGTAGCCCAAGAGGTGAAGCTTTATCTGTGAGCTTTCTCTAGCTTATCTAGCCTTGTCTGTAGAGAAGGGGGGTCGGTATTGTCGGTATTGATTATTGGAAGGGGGCTGAGCGTTGCCAACTGTGAAGTCAGTAACCCAAACTGAGTCGGTATTGTTGGTATTGGTCGTTGGAAGGGGGCGATCGCCCTTCTGCAAGTCCCCAAATTCCTAATTCCTTTTTAAGGTTCCTACCGTCGTTGCAAGGCTAGAATAATGAAAATGGCTAATCCCGCTCGGAATACTGTACTTTGTGGGATGATGTAAAGACCCTCAAATTGTTACTCTTACTACAGGAATTCTTTCTATGGCACTCCGACTTGGTGACACGGTTCCCAACTTTACCCAACAGTCCACCGAAGGCGAGATCAACTTCTACGAGTGGGCTGGCGATAGCTGGGTGGTTCTGTTTTCCCACCCCAAGGACTTTACACCTGTTTGCACAACTGAACTGGGCCGCGTAGCAAACCTCAAGCCCGAATTTGACAAGCGCAACGTGAAAGTCATCGCTCTCAGTGTCGATGATGTGGACTCTCACGCAAGCTGGGTTGGCGACATCGAAGAAACCCAAAACACAAAGCTGAACTACCCCATCCTGGCAGACCCCGATCACGTCGTGTCTGACCTGTACGACATGATCCATCCCAACGCCAACGCCATGCTGACGGTGCGGACGGTGTTTATCATCGACCCTGCTAAAAAATTGCGGTTGTCTTTGACCTATCCCCCCAGCACGGGCCGCAACTTCGACGAGATTCTGCGCGTGATCGACTCGCTGCAACTGACCGACAACTATGGGGTAGCAACTCCCGCCGACTGGAAAGACGGCGACGATGTGGTTGTGGTGCCCTCGATTCCTACTGAAGAGGCGAAGCAAAAGTTCCCCAAGGGCGTGAACGAAATTCGCCCCTACCTGCGGATGACCCCCCAGCCCAACAAATAGGCGCTGCGTGAGCTTGTAAACGCTTGATCGAAGAGGCAGATACGCTGTACCTGCCTCTTTGATTGCGCTTGATTGGATTGCGTTTGATTAGACCTCTTGCATGAATGCTGTTTTGTGGGTGTGAATCGTGGCGCGGCGTTCCCGCGCCACGATTCACGCAAGAAGTCCATTGCAGCTTGCGATCGCAGAGTTGCTGCGGCTCTCCGCGGCTTTCCATTGTGGCTTTCTATAGTTCGTCTAAAGTTCGGGGCGGTTCCGAAAAGTCCTCCCTAAGATAGAGGGTGAAATCCGGGGGCGATCGCCCATATCCCTCGCCAACACCGCAGGGCGATCGCCACGAGACCGGGAGCGTTTTGCAGGAGAACTCCATGTCTGACGGCGATCCCATGCTGGATTTGAGCCACAAGCTGGCTCTTGACCGCGACTGTATGACCCTATCGCGGCATGTTCTGAAGCAGTTTCAAGACTTTTCCCCTGAAGCGCAAGACCTCAGCGCCCTGATGAACCGCATCGGCCTAGCTGCCAAGCTGATTGCCCGTCGCCTCACGCGGGCCGGACTCATGGACGATGCCCTTGGCTTTACGGGGCAAACCAACGTACAAGGCGAAGCCGTCAAAAAAATGGACGTGTACGCCAACCAAGTATTTATCTCCGTGTTTGAGCAAAGTGGGCTGGTTTGCCGCCTTGCCTCCGAAGAAATGGAGAAGCCCTACCACATTCCCGAAAACTGCCCCATTGGTCGCTATACGCTGCTCTACGACCCGATCGATGGCTCCTCTAATCTGGATGTGAATATCAACGTCGGATCGATTTTTGCAGTCCGGCGGCAGAGCGAGCCAGACCTAGACGAAACAGGACAAGACCTGCTGCAAAATGGACGCGGACAAATCGCCGCAGGATATGTGCTGTATGGCCCCAGCACCATGCTAATTTACTCCATCGGCACGGGCGTTCACGCCTTTACCCTCGACCCGACCCTAGGCGAATTCGTTCTGTCGAACGAAAACATCCGTGTGCCAGAGCATGGCCCCATCTACAGCGTCAACGAAGGCAATTTCTGGCAATGGGATGAGTCGATCCGCGACTACATCCGCTATGTGCATCGACACGAGGGCTACACTGCCCGCTATGGCGGGGCGCTGGTGGGCGACTTTCACCGCATTCTGTTTCAAGGCGGCGTGTTCCTCTATCCTGGCACCGTGAAAAAGCCTGAAGGCAAGCTGAGGCTGCTCTACGAATCTGCGCCGCTGGCGTTTCTCATCGAGCAGGCAGGTGGCCGCGCCAGCAACGGCACTCAGGACATTCTAGACGTGGTGCCCCGTCAGCTTCACGCCCGCACACCGCTGATCATCGGCAGCACCGAGGATGTGGCGCTGGTGGAGTCCTTCATCCGTGAGCGACAGCGCGAACAGCAAAATCCTATGACTTCTGGGCGAGTTTAAGGAGGCAGCGACTGACCATTCCTAAAGCCCGCATTAAGCTTTGCTGGGTTGTCAAACAGGAAACCAAGTTGAGCCGGAAGAAAGTGGTGTGATAAGGAATGGCTTTTGCTATTTTGGGAGGCCTGCGGTTTAGCCCCTGTGCAGTTTGGAGCCTCTATTAGCTTTGGAAAGCTTGGGGTCTCTTTGACGCCTCTTGGAGCCTCTGAGGTCTTTATAGAATGGAACCTGCAAAATCTCATTTAGGGCGCAGTTTAGATTCAGCAACACCCGTCAGGATCGAAGGTCAGAGATGAAGCGTCCGATGGCTGGCATCTAGACCCGACTTTTGAACAGAACCGCTGGGCGATCGCCCCGCTCAAGCTTCTTCCACCCATCTTCAAAATCCCATCCAACCCAATCTACGCATCCCCCAACCTTGTCTATGGTCACGCTTCTAGAAAACCCCCTCCGTGTTGGTCTTCAGCAAGACCGCATTCCTGAACCCCAAATCCTGGTCATCTTCGGTGCCAGCGGCGACCTCACCCAGCGCAAGCTGATCCCCGCCATTTACCAGATGAAGTTGGAGCGTCGTCTGCCCCCCGAACTCACCATCGTCGGCGTGGCTCGACGTGAGTGGAGCAACGACTACTTCCGCGAGCAAATGCGAATTGGGGTCGAGGAGTTTGGCGGCGGGCTAGGCAAGCAAGAAATCTGGGACGACTTTGCTCGCGGGCTATACTACTTTCCTGCTGACATGGACGACCCAGTGAGCTATCAGGGTTTGAAGAACTTTCTGGCAAATCTGGATGATACCCGTGGCACTCGCGGCAACCGGGTGTTTTACCTGGCAGTGGCACCCCGCTTCTTCTCTGGGGCAATCGAGCAACTGGGCGCAGCCGGAATGTTGACCGATCCCGAAAAACACCGCTTGGTCATCGAAAAGCCCTTTGGCAAAGATCTGATCTCTGCTCAAGTGCTGAATCAAGTCGTCCAGCATGTGTGTAACGAAAACCAGGTCTACCGCATCGACCACTACCTCGGCAAAGAAACGGTGCAAAACCTAATGGTGTTCCGCTTTGCCAACGCCATCTTTGAGCCGCTGTGGAACCGTCAATATGTAGACCATGTGCAAATCACGGTGGCGGAGCGGGTCGGGCTAGAAGGACGAGCAGGCTACTACGAAACCGCTGGCGCACTGCGCGACATGGTGCAAAATCACCTGATGCAGCTTTTTTGCCTGACGGCAATGGAGCCACCCAACTCGCTCGATGCCGACAGCATCCGCAACGAAAAGGTGAAGGTGCTGCAAGCCACACACTTAGCAGAAGAGGTTGAAATCGGCAAGGGCGCAATTCGCGGACAATATGCCGCAGGCTGGCAAGATGGAAAAGCGGTTCCTAGCTATCGTGAAGAAGAGGGAGCTAGCCCCACCTCTACCACGCCAACCTACGCTGCAATTAAGCTCAGCATTGACAACTGGCGCTGGAAGGGTGTTCCCTTCTATCTGCGGACGGGTAAGCGGATGCCCAAAAAGGTGTCGGAAATTGCTATCCAGTTCAAGGAAGTGCCGTACCTAATGTTTCAGTCGGCATCGCGTCAGGCCAACCCAAACGTGCTGGCAATGCGGATTCAGCCAGATGAGGGCATTTCGCTCAAGTTTGAGGTAAAAACACCGGGAACGTCGCTGCGAACTCGCTCGGTGGACATGGATTTTCGCTATGACACGGCCTTTGGTAGCGCGAATACCGATGCTTACAGCCGACTTTTGGTGGATTGTATGTTGGGTGACCAGACCCTATTTACTCGGGGCGATGAGGTAGAAGCTTCCTGGCGCGTTCTGACACCGCTGCTGCGAGTCTGGGATGCACCGGCTGACCCTAGCGCAATTCCGCTGTATGAGGCGGGCACTTGGGGCCCGATCGAGGCAGAACTGCTGCTCAACCGGGACGGGCGGCGTTGGCGCAGGCTGTAGAGAAGGTTGAGAGATCAAACACGACATCAAACCACGACATCAAACACGACATCAAACACAAACTCGCAGACAAGCTCGAAGGCACGCATTGAGACTCGGACTGGCTTGGATTTTGATGGATCTCGATTTTTCTAGCATTTCTTCACGACATTAATTACGGCATTACTCATGACTACTACACCGCTCGTTACCCTACAGCAACCGAAGGATATTTCCCTCAGCGAGATTGAGGCGGAGTTGAGTCAGATTTGGCGGATGCAGAGTGGCGCAAAGGGGATGCCCGCGCCGACTCGTGCGGCGACCTTTAGTATTGTGGTGTATGCGCCTGAGGAGTTTCAACAACTGCTGGCAATTTTGGGGTTCTATACCGACGAGATTGATAGCTACTTTGGCCCGAGTACAAAAAAATCTGTCCTGGAAGCCCAAAAGGCGCTGGGGCTGAGGATGACGGGACGCTTTGACCCGGAAACCCTAGCCCGACTGCGGGAGGAGGTGGCTAAGCTGCCGCCAGAGAAGCGCGTGTTTCAAAACCGGGACGATCGCGGATCGACGATTAGTGATGCGATCGCCGTTCAGAACCCCTGCCGCGTGATTACCCTAGCTCCTACGCTGGGCGAAGATACGGGTGTGACGGCGCAGGTGTCTGCCTATTGCCCAATTCAAAAGGGCGGCAACGCAGCGTCGATTTGCGGTGAATACATCACGATGAAGGGCACTAAGGAGGCGCTCAACCGCGTAGGCGATTTGGTGGCGACGCTGATGATCCCCAACTTGCCGAAGTTTGTGTGGTGGAAGGCAACCCCTAATCCAGAGCATGAGCTATTTCGCAAGCTGGCGGCGGCCTGCAACTGCCTGATTTTGGACTCGTCCTACTTCACTGATCCCGCTGTCGAGTTCCTCAAAATGCAGGAGTTAATCGAGTCAGACACGTACATTGCCGACCTCAATTGGCATCGTCTGTCAGTGTGGCAAGAACTGGCTGCCGCCGCCTTTGATCCGCCGGAGCGTCGTGTTGCCTTGGCGGAGGTGGACAAAATCACAATCGACTACGAGAAGGGTAATCCAGCACAGGCTTATATGTATTTGGGCTGGTTTGCCAGTCGTCTGGGCTGGAAGCCCATATCGGTGACTGACACGCCGGGCGACTACGATATCACGACAGTGCTGTTTAAGGGGCCTGCGGATCAGGAGATTCACGCGGAACTGGCGGGCGTGCCGATTGCCGACGCGGGGGAGATTATTGGCGACCTGATCGGGCTGCGTCTGAGTTCGAGCAACACCAACGCCAACTGTTGCACGATTCTCTGTTCGGAAACGACAGGCTGTATGCGGATGGAAGCTGGCGGCAGCGCTCAAAACTGCCGGACGGAGCAGGTGACGGCGATTAATGACCAGAAGGCAGAGTTTCTGGTGAGTCAGCAGCTTCAGCGCTGGGGGCGCGATGTGCTGTATGAAGAGAGTCTGGCGATGACGACGAGCATTTTGCGGCTGAAGGCGTAGGTGGATTGGCTGGATGAACTGGCTGAACGGTTTTGTCCTTTCCAGCCCTTTAGTTTCATGACTCGGCGGCGATCGCCTCTTTTTGGGCAGCAACTTGGGGGGCGATCGCTTGTGCTGCGTTTACCAGCGTTAGCAGCGGCCCGCTCTGCTCTTGTCCGCTGGTCGAGAGGTCACTGTGGCAGAGAAAAACGCGCTCGTCGGCCCGATAGAGCAGGTCGCGAATCTGGCGTTCTAGGCGATTTTGATCTGCCTCTAGTGCATCGGCTGCTGTCCACTGTTGCCCCGACCAATCGCTAAGAAAAAGCGGCGCGGCAAACAGCCCCCCACCCCCCGTCAGCCATAGGGGAGAACCCGCATCCAGCCAAAACTGCCAGCGGTGGGCGCATCGATTGGCCCGATATTGAAAGATCGTTGCCAGCGTTACCGCTGGGCGGGTGATGAGCGGACGCACGGGGTAGGGATCAGCGGTAATCGTGCCGCCGCGCAATAGCTCGATAAAGTCCTGCACGCTTTCCGACGACGGTGCGGCGTTTCGCAGGGCATCTGCTTGCCGCAGACGCGATTCTACTTCCCAAAAGTGTTGCGCTGTTTCCATTAGCTCTCGCAGCGCCGCCAGCCGATCGTAGGGCAGCGTGCTGCCGCCGGAGAGAAACTGCTGAATGGCGCGATCGAGCAGGGTAGCGGGGCTGGGAATCAGCCGCTGCTGTTGCTGGCTTTGCTGTGTCTCGATCCACAGGCGAATCGATTCATAGGCCTGGGTGGCGCGATAGCCCAGCCGATCCCACCGGGGAAAGGCCGTTGCGGGCAGCAGATGTGGGCGATCGGGGTCGGGCACAAAGCAGTGATCGACAATTAGCCCAGCCCGGACGGGATCGATGATGGGGGAAGGCTCAGGGATAGTGGGGTTTTGAATAAAGGGTTGGAGATTTTGGGCGGGGGATTGGCTGAGGACGATCAGGAGTTCGGCGATCGCCTCCCGGTTGATCAACCGTCCCAGTCCTGGATAGACCAGCGCTAACAGGGTCAGCAGGGCGCGAATCATGGGCGAAGCGGCGAGGGGCTGCTGGTCGTTTAGCGCTTCCACAGCAATGCCCCGACGATTGAGAATTTCGCGCAGGGTATAGCGGGCGATCGCATCCAGCCCCGGCCCGATGATCGCCACTTCGTCGGGGCGCACCTGCCCGCTGTGGATGGACTGGGCCACCTGCTCGGCGGTCTCGCGCAGCAGTTGCGCCCGCGAGATGGTTTGAATTGACTGCATCGTCTCTGGCAGGTCTGGCAACAGCACGGGTTCTCGCACCCAGCCCGCCAGCGCATCGGCCCAGTCGGTGCCTAGCGTTCCCGCAGGTGGCTCAAGCGTTTCTACTTGGCAGCGTTCTGCTAGCGTTCCCAGCCGGGCCGGGTCGGCTCCCAGCCCCCAGCGCACTGCTCCTTGGGGGTTGTAGGTAAAAAATCCGGGCAGACCCGCGTCGAGCAAGTGGGAAAACAGCGTGTGGGCGATCGCCGGATAGTCGTCTACGTCGTCTGCCAGCAGCACACCGAAGCGATCGCGCAATCGAGCCTGGTAGGTCGCATCGGGCAGCAAATAGCGACTGTAGAGATCCGCCGCAATGCCGTAGGTCAGCAGCCCCCGCTCCAGACACCAGTCGCGCCATTGGGCGATCGCCCCGCCGATGTGGGCCCACAGATCGGGCTGGGTTTCGGGCGGGGCCAGCCCTTGCTGAAGCATCGGCGCAATGTCTGCGGGAGGAACCTCTGCCAGCGCCGCCAGTTGCAGCAGATCCAGCATCCGCCGCACGAGGAAATAGTCCGCCACACCGGGCAGTGTTAGCGTGCCATCGTCTAATCCAGGCTGCCAGAGGCGCGTGGCCAGGGCTTGCTCGGTTTCGGGGCGCAGCCGCAGCGGAAACTGAGTGCCCACCACGCCTCGCTCCACCAGCAGCGGATAAAACAGCACCACCTCGCTGAGAAAAAATCCGGCCGGTGTGGCAGTTTCCACCGGATATTGTGCCTGCTGCGCCGCCAGCCGATCGGAGAGATCGAGGCGATTGTCGCCGATTGCTGCAAAGGCGATCGCTGGGGCATTTTTCGCGACTGTTTCCAGGGAACTCACCCATTCACCAAAATGCTGCACTAATCGCCCTGTTTTGCCGCTGCGAGACGGGCCCACGATCCAGATCGACGGCTGCATTGGAACGCCCCCTGTGAAAAAAGCAGAATTTGCTACGATACTATACTTCTGGCTCCAATTCTGGGTCGGCTTGCGGCTGATTTTTCAGACGGGTCAGCCTCGACGCGACGCATCTCATCCTGCTTCGCAGCGCCCATCTCCCACCTCGTTGTGAAGATTAATCTGTGTGCATAAGAAATGACAAACCCGATTGTTTCTGGTGTCCGGGCCTATCTTCGCTTTAGTCGGCGATGGCTAATGGGCACCCCAGAGCGTGCCCTGGATGATGCCTATGAAGCAGCGCTCCGCATCAAGGCGCTGGAAGATACCTATTTTGGGGGCGATCGCATCTCGTTTCAGCAAGGGAACTACAGCAGCAGCGCCCGCGCCTATTTTCAAGCCGAGCTGCGGAAATATCTCAACATCGCCAAGCTGCGGCTGGCAGAATTTCGCACCAGCAGTTCCATTTTGCAGAGCGATCGCCCGCCGACCGAAGTCCGCATTGACGAACAAGCGCCAGGATCTTCCGAAATCAACATCCTGGATCGCGCATCGCTGATTCCCAAAAAGCTAGCCTTCGTAGACAGTATGCTAGCCCGCTATGCCAATGGCATTGTGCCCGTGTCTGCGCTCGCTGCCCGGCCCGATGTCGAGCCAGGGCGCGGCGGAATGCAGCCCTTTGATCGATCCCTTGATCGAGGGAACGGTCAGGGGCGATCGCCCAAGCGCCCAGCCGATCTCGAATCCATCGCTGACAAAACAGGCGTGCTGCCCCGCTCTATCCTCCGCACGGCCGACCGCATCAAGCGTGAGCTAGACCCCAACGCCGAGCAAGAGGTAATGGAGGATTTCTACATCTCCAAACGGCGCACATTTATTTCGGTGCGGCTATTGCTACTGCTAATCATCCTGCCGCTGCTGACCCAGCAATTGACGAAAAACTTTCTGATCAGCCCCATCGTCGATCGCTACCGCACCCCCGAAACCACCGGCGCATTCCTGAATGTCGATATCGAAGAAGAAACCTTTGATGAACTGCGGCGGTTTGAGGAACGGCTGCGGTTTGCTAGCCTCGTGGGCGCAGCACCGCCCCTATCAGAACCCGACATCAACGCCCAGCTTCAAGAAAAAGCCAGAGAGCTACAGCTTGAAGCCATGACCAAGAGCAACAATGCAGTCAAAAACGTCTTTGCAGATATTTTTTCAGCGCTAGTGTTTGGCGTAGTTTTGCTGAGCAGCCGCCGCGAAATCGAGGTGCTGAAATCCTTTATGGATGAACTCGTCTACGGGCTGAGCGACAGCGCCAAAGCGTTTATTATTATCTTACTAACAGATATCTTTGTGGGCTTCCACTCGCCTCACGGATGGGAGATTTTGCTAGAAGGCGTGTCCCGACATTTTGGCATTCCCGAAAGCCGCGACTTTATCTTCCTGTTCATCGCGACGTTTCCCGTGATCCTCGACACCATTTTCAAATACTGGATTTTCCGCTACCTCAACCGCATTTCGCCCTCTGCCGTGGCGACCTACCGCAACATGAACGAGTAACTTTAAGGGCTAATCTTGCGAGCGCGACGTATTGGAATGGCGTATTTTGGAATGGCGTATTGGAATAATTTGCTTTTTAAGAAATCCCTGCCACCCGCCTACTCCCGTACTTTGCCGGATGGCAGAACTTGGGCAATAAACCAAAAATTGTAGTACTGACTGGTGCTGCGCTCCCTTACCGCCATGCAATCCCTTAATCCAACGTCCCCATCCGCCCTGCCCAACGGGTCTCCCTCCAGGGTGCCGCCTGTTAAAATCTTGGAATTTCGGACTGATTATCGGTCTTGCCATATTGTTCTACCCGACTCCAACGAGCGCACAGCGGCGATCGCCCTTGATGGGGAATACTACAGCTTCTTTCGCGTTGAAAAGTCCGAAGCCCGTGCCCAGTCAATCTGCGCCAAACTGACACAGCGAGGACACCGCCCTGTCATCACCCGAGTCCCCAAAGGATTTGCCGTGTGGACGCTGGAACCCAACGCTCAAATTGCACCCAAAACCACCTCGGTCAGACCGTCCAATGCGCCAAATCACCCAACCCTGAATTTATCCTCCGATTCTCCCTCGGATTCTTTACCTGTTCCTCTGGAGGCGACTCCCACAGAAGCGCCCATAGCGCCCTACCGAATCTTGGTCTCCCCAGATCAGTACAAGTTTTGCAACATTCGCGTCCCCGATTTGGACAAGCGGCTGATGGCCGTTTGTGTGGATGGGTTGTTTTACAGTCTGTTCAAAACCCTTGAAGACGTACAGCAAGCGGTTCAAATCGTGAAAAAGCTCAACTATCGGGGCAACGAGACAATTATTACCAAAAATGCCAAGGGCTATAGCCTGTGGGTGTTAGAACCCGATGCCCGGATAGATTAATCTGCACCATAGCTTCTCCCGCATGAAGGCTATTCCTGCATGAATGATAAGGCAAACCAGCCAGATGAAGATTGGCGTATGTAGTCGGCGTATATAGTCGGCGTATATAGTCGGCATATGTATATAGTCGGCATATATAGTCATAGTCTGCATAGCCAGAAAACGGATACTTGACTTCTTGCGTGAATCGTGGCGCGGCGGTATCGCGCTACGATTCACACCCTTCAAACAGCATTCCTACCAGAGGTTTAATCCTACCAGAGGTTTAATGTGTTTAATGTACAGACTGCAACAACGCTAGTTCGCTGAACTGGTTACGGCTTACGCAGTTGGACTATTTCTCGCGGGTGCAGCCCGCGAGAAATAGTCCGAAATCCAAAAAATTCATCGCAGGTGCGTAAGTCCTGCTGGTGTTTTTTGTGAAAGGGTAGGGGCGATCGCCCACCATCTAAACACCATCTACAAAAATCTAAAAAGGTCTCGAAAAAGCAACAAAAAAGCGGAATAAAGCAACGCCCTACTCCGCCCAATGGTCAGTAGATTTTATCGACTTTGCCCGCTCAGACAGACTCGCAAACCAACAAAGCAAACCAACAAAACCTATAAACCGAATTGATCGATAAAGCCCTGATCAATGCCTGATCAATAAAGGATCAATAAAGCCCTAAAACAAAGCCCCGCAAACAAAATCCCAAAAAATCAAAAAAATCTCAAAAACTAGACGCTCGTTTCGCTGAGTTCGCGAATCATATAGTCAAAGGGCTGATCCAAAAAGCCTGTGTCGGTGATGCCAGCTTCAGCAACCTGCGCCGCTACGATTTCTTTGAGGAGTTGAATCCCGCGCACCGTCGGGCCAATAGGCACCCCCAGCGAATTGTAGGTTTCCCGCAGCCCTTCCAACACCCGCTCATCCAGCAGATTTGTACTGCCGGCCACCAGCGCATAACTGGCGTAGCGCAGGTAGTAATCCATATCGCGCAAGCAAGCCGCATAGCGCCGCGTAGTGTAGGCATTTCCACCAGGGCGAATCAACTCAGGCACCTCTTCAAACAAGCGCGACCCAGCCTGCCTGACGATACCCGCAGCATTTGCATTAATCACGGCCGCCGCTTGCACCCGAGAAACCCCGGTACTGAAGTAGGACTTCAGGGTGTCTAGCGCATCGCGATCGAGATAGCGGCCCTTTAGATCGTAGTTTTCAATCAGGCTTGTGACAGCGTCCCGCATGAAACAAAATCTCCCAACACGACCAAAATCCAGGTTTTTGCAAACACAGAATGCAACGCCTTGAAAACGCTTTTAGGAAGGCCAAAGCCGTAACGCAACCCAATACCTAGGAGACAGAAATCAACATTGGAACAAGCCTAGAACGTTCCTAATCAGGCTGAAACGCGCCTTGGCTGTAGCGTTTCAAAACGTGCTTATTAAATTACTTAAGGTAAAGTCTATCACGCAAGATTGGGCCCTATTTCGCCCCGCTGCTCCGGATCATCCAGGTTTGTAATTAAGTTTTGTATCGCGCTTGAATCCTCTGCTGTCTTCAGCTTCCGGTTCGAGAAGTCTCCAATTCAGGACTGATCGCAGAGGCAATAGGCTTTGGAGCAGCCTGGATTGAGTCTAAAACTGATTTCCAAGGGTAAGCCATGTTTTGTTGCCTGTTATACAAAAACCACCTACGCCTCTCCTTAGGATGATTCAGGTGTAATGAAGGCCTGGACTCTAGCACCTCTGATTGCTGATGAACCAGGGCTGTTGATGAGCATCAGAGCCGTGTAACTCCATTTATTGAAGAATGCACTTTGAATAACTCTGCTCTGAGGGTTGAGCGTGGTCTAGGCGGCACTTCTGGCTAGAACTGGCTAGAGGGTTGAAGCCGCCGAGGGATGCCTCTCCCCCGTGCCCAGGCAAGCCGGTGTCAGGCGCTTGGCGATCGCACACCAGTCTCACTGCTAAACAACATCCGAGTCAAGATGGCTCAAATCACTGAAGGAGTAGTTCATGACGACCCCGCAAGAAGTCTTAAGCCTAATCAAGGACCAAGGCATTAAGCTGATTGACCTCAAATTTATCGACCTGCCTGGAATCTGGCAGCACTTGACTGTATACGAGAACCAGATTGACGAAAGCAGCTTTACCGATGGGGTCGCCTTCGACGGTTCCAGCATCCGGGGTTGGAAGGCGATCAACGAGTCGGATATGAGCATGGTGCTAGACCCCAACACAGCGTGGATCGACCCCTTCATGGCAGAGCCGACGCTGAGCGTCATTTGCAGCATCAAAGAACCTCGCACGGGCGAACCCTACTCTCGCTGCCCCCGCGTCATCGCTCAGAAGGCAGTTGACTATTTGGCTTCTACCGGCATCGGCGACACAGCCTTCTTTGGCCCAGAGGCCGAGTTTTTCATCTTCGACGATGTGCGGTTCGACCAAAACCAGCACGAAGGCTATTACTACGTCGATTCTATTGAGGGTCGCTGGAACTCTGGTCGCAAAGAAGAAGGCGGCAACCTGGGCTACAAGCCCCGCTATAAAGAGGGCTATTTCCCCGTTGCGCCCACTGACACCTCGCAGGACATGCGGAGTGAAATGCTGCTGACGATGGCCAAGTGCGGCGTGCCCATCGAAAAGCACCACCATGAGGTGGCAACGGGCGGCCAGTGCGAACTGGGCATTCGCTTTGACACGTTGGTCAAGTCTGCCGATAACTTGATGATCTACAAGTACGTCATCAAGAACGTCGCCCGGAAGTATGGCAAGACCGTCACCTTCATGCCCAAGCCCGTATTTAATGACAATGGCTCCGGGATGCACACCCACCAGTCCATCTGGAAGGACGGGCAGCCGCTGTTTGCAGGTGACGGTTATGCTGGGCTGAGCCAGATGGCGCTGTGGTATATCGGCGGCATTCTAAAGCACGCTCCGGCGCTGTTGGCCTTTACTAACCCGACGACGAACTCTTACAAGCGCCTAGTGCCCGGTTTCGAGGCTCCGGTGAACCTGGCCTACTCCCAAGGCAACCGCTCTGCCTCGGTGCGGATTCCGCTGTCGGGTTCCAATCCCAAGGCCAAGCGTCTGGAATTCCGTTGCCCCGATGCAACTTCTAACCCATATCTGGCGTTTGCGGCGATGCTCTGTGCGGGTATCGACGGCATCAAGAACCAGATCGATCCCGGTGAACCGCTGGATGTGGACATTTACGACCTCAGCCCGGAAGAACTGGCGAAGATTCCTTCGACGCCGGGTTCGCTGGAGGATGCGCTGGAATGCCTGGAGAAAGATCACGAGTTCCTGACGACGGGCGGTGTCTTCACTGAAGACCTGATCAACACCTGGATTCAGTACAAGCTGGATAACGAGGTGAACCCGATGCGTCTGCGTCCGCACCCCTACGAGTTCTCGCTTTACTACGATTGCTAGAGACGATTGCTAGAGATGGGTTTAGGGGTTAGGGGCAGGAATTGCTCACCTTAACCTGACTGTTGAACTCACTCGTGCCTTGATTCAGCGAAGCGCTGGGTAGCTTGATTATCCAGCGCTTTTGCTTTTTCCGTGTTTTGTGGTATTTCGTGGTCATTTTGTGGTCATCGTGTGAACGCCGTCCCAGCTATCGGCAGGTGGAGTGAGCAGAAATTCGCGGACCCGTTCCAGATGAACCTGAACTGCGCGATCGCCCGGTTTGATGGCCTGTGCCTGTTCAAAATGCTGCAACGCCTCGTAAAACCGCAGATGGTTGTAGGCGGCGCGGCCGGCGGCGTAGTGTTCCAGGAAGGCAGCAGTTTCAGGTGGCAGGGGTTGCGAGCGATCGCCAATTAGCTCGTAGATATTAATCGGAATCGTTTTGCCTTTCACGCGGATGCGGTCGAGTTCCCGCACCCATACTTGGTCGCGACAGAGCTTGTAGGTATACTCGCTGAGGATGATGTCGCAGCCGTATTCCTTGGTCACACCCTCTAGTCGGGCGCTGATGTCTACACCGTCGCCAATCACCGTGTAGTCCATCCGCTTTTGGGAGCCGATGTTGCCCGAAACCACCTCTCCAGAGCTAATGCCAATGCCGATGCGGATAATGGGCTGATTGGCCATGCGGCGATGTTCGTTAAATTCCTTCAGCCGTCGCCGCATATCCAGTGCCGACTGCACCGCCATCCAAGGATGATTGGGTAGCGGCAGCGGCGCACCAAACACCGCCATCAGCGCATCGCCAATGAACTTGTCCAACGTGCCCTCAAAGGTAAACACCGCCTCCACCATTGTCTCGAAATAATCGTTGAGCAGCGTCACCACGTCGGCCGCTTCCATCTTTTCGGTGAGCGACGTGTAACCGCGAATGTCGGAAAACAAGATCGTCACGTCTTTGCGTTCGCCCACCATCAGCGCATCGTCGCCTAGCGCCATGACTCGTTCCGCCACACCCGGTGTCATGTAGCGATACATGGTCGCCTTCATCCGCTTTTCCTGGCTGATGTCTTCTAGCACCACCAGCCCGCCCAGCACCTTGCCGTCGGGGTTGGTGAGCGGGTTCACCGTCAGGTTGACGCTGTGTTCGATGGGGCGAATCGAGGGGACTACGCCGAGTCCTGCGGCTGTGGGGGTGAGTGGGGTGGCAGGATTGTTCCACAGCAGGTATTGCTCTGGATGTTGGCGATCGCCCACCACCAGGGCATGGGTCAGACCGGGCGGCAGCGCGACCGCTGGGCAATCGGGAAGCGGCGGGGCCGCCGGGCCGGGCACGAGAGGCCCCGGAAGTTCCAAAAGACCTACTTCCAGGCTTTGTTCGGGCACGTAGTGGCGAGCGCCGCATTGCAGGCTGTCTTGCAGGCGCAGGTTTAGATTGTCGATGGGAATCACCTCCCACACCGGGCGATGCAGCAAACGTTCGCGCCACAAATCAGCCTGATTGCTAGCATCATGGACTGGGCAGCCCAGCAGCGCCAATGCTGCGTCGTTAATGGTTACGACATTGCCCTGCAAATCGGTCGAAATCACCGCATCAGATAGGCTTTGCAGAATGTCTTTTTGATACTGCTTTTCGAGCAGCACCCGTTCAAACAGTTGGGCATTTTCTAGTGCAATGCCCGCCTGCGTGTTGAACGCCTGCATAAATTCTTCATCGGAGCGGGTAAAGCTGCCCTGATATTTGTTGATGAGTTGCGTCACGCCGATCAGTTTGCCCTCCGAGTTGAATACAGGCATCGAGAGAATGGTGCGAGTTTTGTAGCCTGTTTTGCGATCCGTAGTGGGATCAAAGCGCGGATCTTCGTAAGCATTCTCAACATTGACGATTTGCCCCGTGCTGGCGACAAAACCGACGATACCCCGGTTCATAGGAATACGAATTTCCAGCAATTGGTTGCGGTCGGCGGTGGGCACTTTGGACCATAGTTCATGGCGATCGCGATCGAGCAAAAACAGCGTGCTGCGGTCGGCTCGCATCAGCTTGCGGGCTTCGTCCATCACTGCCTGGAGCGTTTTTTCGAGATCTAGGCTTTGAGCCAGTAGCGTAGTGGCGTTCAGTAGGGCCGCCGCCCCACGCTGGTTTCGTGCCGCCATGTAAAACGAATTACAGCTTTCTAGAATCACCCCGATGGAGTGAGAAAAGTTACGAAAGTGGGCTTCGTCTTGTGAATCAAAGGGCTTCATACCGCGCTTGTTGAGCAGTTGGGCGATCGCCACGACCTGATTCTGCGTATCGAAAATCGGCATACATAGGATGTTGCGCGTGCGATAGCCCGTCTGCCGATCGATGCTGGGGTTAAACAGCGGATGCTGATAGGCATCGGAAATATTCAGGCTTTTGCCCGTCGTGGCGACATAGCCCGCGATGCCCTCATTCAGCGGCAGGCGAATCTCGATCGTGCGATCGCCCTCCGCGCCGGATGCGTAACAGTCGCCCTGAGCCACCTTTGACCAGAGTTGCGCTTTTTCAACATCGACCAAAAAAATGGTCGTGCGCTCTGCCTGCAACACCTGCCCGACTTTCAGCGTGATTGCCTCTAGCACTTGTTCCAGCAGGGTTTCCAGCGCATCGTTGTTGATCAGGGCGATCGCCCGCAAATAGTGCTGAAACTCTTGCGTCAACTGCTGAAGCAGTTGAGTAAACTGGTCGTCCGACAAAGATTCGACGTGGCGCGTCAAGTCGGGTTGAATAAAGCGAACCAGCAGACTATCAGCAGGAGAGACAGAGGAGGAAAAATCTGCCATAGACTTTAATGCTTAGGGGCAACGCATTGGTAAAAGCCGTTTAGGAAAGCCATCCTGGGCAAAATGGCTCAGGGACTCCCCCAGGACTGGTCAGACAGGAATCAAATAAACGGTTGAAACACATGAGATGCCCCCTTTAGCACAGACTAACCGATCCTCTTGCAGATTGCAGGTGGGCAAAACCTACTAAATGCTCGCCCCCACTGGGATTACATCTCCTGTGAGCCAACTTGCCCAAACCGCCTGTGAAATCGGGGCGCGGCAGCCTGCAAGATGCAAGAATCTGGGGTGAATTTAATCGGGTGGTGGAGCAGATCGACTGGCGATCGCAGGTTTTGTCATTTTCTAATGGTCACTCAGCCTGACGAAAATGACGTTTTATAAACCTTTGATTCCGTATGATTACGGAGTTGCTTAAGAGGACTTGGAGCGCCGATCAGCGAATGAGAAAGGAGGTCTAAAAAGCCTGCTTTTTACCAAGAAGTGATTAGATTTCTGCCTTGCTCAAGCTCTTTTGAAAAACTATCCTGATCGTGCATCAGGGATTTAATCATGACTAAACTATCCATCGAAAAGAATCGATGTTTCAGCATGGAGAGGTTCATTTAAAGCAAAGCTTCATACTTTGTTGAGCCAGCCATAATCAGGGTGAAATCTAAGATAAACAACAATTTTGAACACTTTGGCGATCGCCCGCCCTTGATGTTTTGCGATCGCTTGTTAGTCAAGAACAGTTGCTGGGAACGATAGAAACGTCTCTATCTGGTGCAAGGCTGCGAGTGATTCGGTTCCTGCACTAGGTTAGAAATTCTGTCTGATGAAAGGTCTTCCGGAGTCACTTCGATTGGGCTGGAGCAGGACTTTGCCGCATCACAAACGCGGACTGAAAATTCAGGCACTTTCCGCAATTTTGCTGGGAGCGTTTCAATTTTCACTCTCTATGCTGTACGAAGAAACCGATGCCTCTGTCCCGCATTTGGGGAAACCAGGCAGATTCAATTCTCATCCACTCAAGTATCTGTAGGTGACTAATCATGGCAGTTGAAAAAGTGAATTCTTCCTCTAGCTTGGCTGAAGTAGTCGATCGCATCCTGGACAAAGGGATCGTGGTTGATGCCTGGGTTCGTGTGTCTCTAGTTGGTATCGAACTGCTGGCTGTCGAAGCCCGCGTGGTGATCGCCTCCGTCGAAACCTATCTGAAGTATGCCGAAGCCGTGGGTCTGACCACCCAAGCCGCTGTCCCCGCTGCCTAGAGGCTGAGCTTCGCCCTTGCTGGGTGGGTCTATTCCGACTTCCTGTAGCCGCTAAGTCCTTACAGACTTGCACCACAGGCTTGCACCACCACCCAGCAGGAGATTCTTGGGGGAGTCTTGCGGCTCCCCACTTCTCTTTCCGCATCATTCGGAGGTTATCTTGTGGTTGCTCTGAAAGACCAATGGGAAGCCGAGAGGCAGCAGCGCCAACAAGCAGTTGAACATCTGCTGAACACCTTTCGCCAGATGCGCCAGACCGTTTCTGCCCAGCTTCGTCGCGATCGCGCTGAGTTTTATAACCAGCTTCGGCAGGCGACCCAAGCCCAGCTCGCTGAGCTGGCTCAGCAGCGACAGCTTCAGGCTGAGGAGCAAAGGGCGCAGTTGGCTGCGTTTCGGCAACAGTTGCAGGTGCAGACTGCCCAATTTTTAGACATTACCGCCGCAGAGCGAGCGCTCCTGTCGCAGCAAATTTTCCGGGAGCTAGACCAGTTTCATCACGAACTCCGCGAATCGGTCGCCGCACTGCGGGCCAGCCTCCAGCAAGACCTAGGCGCACTGGCGACCGACGTGGCGATGCTGCGGGCAGAGGCGCGGGCAGATTTGCAAGCGATGCACGCCGAGCGGGTGGCGACCCTGAGCGAATTTGTCGAAACCCTTCAAGCCGATGTACAGCAATATTTGGGCGATCTGGCGCAGGAGCGTCAGGAGCGGGCCCAGGACGTGCAAGCTCTGCTTAGCGAAAGTCGCGCCAAGCGTCGGCTGGAGTCAGAAGAGTTGAGGCGGCGACTAGGGGTGTTTCGGGCCGAACTGCGTCAGTTTCGCACCCAGTTGCATCAGCAGGTCTGGGGCCAGCCGACGGACTCGACTCCGGCAATCCTAACTGCGCCCACGGCTCCGGCAAAACCCACGGTGAAGGCAATTCCCACTGTCACGCCCGCCGCCGCAATGCCTTCTCCAGTTTCTTCCCCTGTGGCAAAAGTATCTGCGTCTCGCCCGCGCACTGTCGCCCGCCTCAAGTCTTCGCCTGCCAAATCGGCCAAGCCGCCCGCTGGCAGAGCACCAGCCCGTGGCTTCAAGCCATCGGCTGCATCCGTGGCCGTTGCGGAACCCGCGGCCGTTGCAGAACCCGTGACTGTTTCCACCCTCGCTGAGCCAGTTTCCTCACCAGGAATGACTGCCGCCGCACCCGCTGCGATCGCCAGCAACGGCAGCAGTGTCAGCAACGGCAGCGAACCCGTCGCTAAAGACGCGGTTTCTCTAGAGCAAGCCACCTATGACTATGTGAAATCTACCAACGGAGCCAAGCTGACGGATATCGAATCTGCCCTCGGCATGAATCGATTCCAGACCGTCGATACCCTGCGATCGCTGATCAAGAAAGGTCTGGTCGTGCAGCGCGATCGCCTCTACCTGGCCCCGGAGAATTAGGGGGCAAGCGTCAGGATTAGGGCAGGGATTTTGGATTTTAGATTTTAGATTGGCGATTTTGGATACAGAACTCAGACCTCGCCTTTATCACTCCCTCCCTTGCTACCGCCCCACGACCTCGTTCGGCGAAGCCCACGAGCCACTACCCCACTACCCCATCACCCCACTACCCCATCGAGGAAACTACCCGTGACTACCGTTCTTCGTGCCAGCCCCCGCCGATTTGTCAGCACGCCTGCTGTCGAACGGATTGCTACTCGCGCCCTACGCTATTTGCAATCGGGCTTTCCTGTTCATCTGCGCGGCCCGGCGGGCACTGGCAAGACCACCCTGGCGCTGCACTTGGCTGATATGCTCGCCCGGCCCATCATGCTGCTGTTTGGCGACGACGAGTTCAAAACCTCTGACCTGATTGGCAATCAAGCTGGCTATACCCGCAAAAAAGTCGTGGACAACTTCATCCACAGCGTAGTGAAGGTAGAAGACGAACTGCGGCAAAACTGGGTCGATGCCCGTTTGACGCTGGCCTGCCGCGAAGGGTTTACGCTGGTCTACGACGAGTTCAACCGATCGCGCCCAGAGGTCAACAACGTGCTGCTGTCGGCGCTGGAGGAAAAGCTGTTGGTGCTGCCGCCCAGCCACAACCGCACGGAGTATATCCGCGTACATCCCCAGTTTCGCGCCATTTTTACCTCGAACCCAGAGGAATATTGCGGCGTTCATGCGACGCAGGACGCACTGCTCGATCGCCTCGTCACGATCAACATGCCAGAGCCGGACGAGCTGACGCAGCAAGAAATCGCGGTGCAAAAAACCGGGATTGATCGAGAAAGCGCCAGCATTATTGTGCAACTGGTGCGGATGTTTCGCACGAAGACGGGTGCAGAAACCTCGTCAGGGCTGCGGTCTTGCCTGATTTTGGCGAAGATTTGCCAGGAGCATGAGATTATCGCCACGCCGGAAAACGCCGAGTTTCGCGATATTTGCCAGGATGTGCTGCTGTCTCGCGCAGGGCGATCGCTCTCCGAAGCCACCCAGATTTTGTGGGATACCTTTAACGAAATGATTCGGCTGAATACAGATGCGGCTGGCTCGCCTGTCGATCTCCGCGTCACTGAGGTAGAGCTAGATCCCCAGCCAAGCCCTGAATCAGACCTACAAACGGCGATCGCCCCCCAGCCCGAAACCCAAATCCGCTCGCCGCTCAACACCCTCCCCCTCTCCCCCAATAGCGCTGCATCAGACGCACCCAAAGAAGCGTCTGATGCCCCGACCGTCCCCTACGAACGCGATATCTTTGAGTATCTCCAGCGCCATCCCGACGTGCGCCCCTCAGAAATCGAAACCGCCCTCGGCATCACCCGCTTTCAGACTATTAATGCCCTCAACGCTCTGCGCGACAAGGGACTGGTCACCAATCGAGGCGGCTCTGGCAGAGCCAACACCTATCGCGTCTGCGAGGGAGAACGCGCCTAGTTTACTCATTCGTCAAGAATTGAGCCTGCTAATTGAGACTAATTGAGATCGCTCGATTCCTGAAGTCAGAAGTCCTGAAGTCAGAAGCCCGACGCTCACTCCCGTTTGCCCCCCAATCCCTACCCCCCCCAACCATGCCTTACTCAACTGCTCAACCAACCCGTCCGGTTCCCACGGTGACTCAAAGCTCGACGCTGGCAGACGTGCTAGAGCGCGTGCTGGATAAAGGCATCGTGATTGCAGGCGACATCTCGGTTTCCGTAGGCTCTACGGAACTGCTGAGTATCCGCATTCGCCTGCTGATTTCTTCGGTGGATAAGGCCAAGGAAATTGGCATCAACTGGTGGGAAAGTGACCCGTTTCTCAGCAGCCAGTCGCAAAAATTGCTGGAAACCAATCAGCAGCTCGAAGCTCGCATCGCCAGCCTAGAGTCGGAACTGCGATCGCTCCGACCCGCCAGCGCCTAATCAGAGCATGGACAAGTGCTTTTGCGGCTCGGCTCAAGTGTAGAGGCTGGCCACAAACTCGCCATAGCCGTTATAAGGCAGCGTCGGCACTTCTTCCCAGGAATACTGATTGCCCGGGCCAATCAGCCGCTCTTTGGCTTGCGACCAGCGGGGATGGGGCACGTCTGGCTCTACATTTGCCTCAAACTTGTATTCGTTGGGGCTGAGGGTGTTCCAGTAGGTTGCAGGCTGAGTGTCGATAAACTCGATTTTGACGAGGGATTTTGCGCCCTTGAAGCCATATTTCCAGGGTATGACCATGCGAATGGGTGCGCCGTGCTGCTTGGGCAGCGTGTGGCCGTAGATGCCGACGGCAAAGAAGGCGAGGTCGTTGGCCATTTCCTCGATCC
The DNA here is from genome assembly GCA_046719575.1 of Cyanobacteriota bacterium. GTDB lineage: Bacteria > Cyanobacteriota > Cyanobacteriia > Elainellales > Elainellaceae > Thermoleptolyngbya. Next base: position 28,210 of record JBDNCP010000005.1, on the reverse strand, counting down.
GCAGTCCTTCGGTGTAGGGGAAGGGCAGGAAGCGGGCGGGTGGAAAGCTGGGGCCTTTGGTGACCGCAGGGTCAAAGTAGGACGTGAAGCGGACGAACTTGGCCGAAGATTTGGGGTCTACGTCTCGCAGCAGCGCGTTCATAGGAAAGCCGAGCCACGGCACGACCATCGCCCAGGCCTCGACGCAGCGGAAGCGGTAGATGCGCTCTTCCAGAGGAAAGTGGGTGAGCAAGTCGTCGAGGTCGTAGGTTTTGGGGTTGTTGACCAGGCCTGTGACTTCTAAGGTCCAGTTGTCGGTGGGTAGGGCTTGGGCGGCTTGCCAGATATTTTTGGAACTGCCGAACTCGTAAAAGTTGTTGTAGGTGGCGGCTAGAACCTCGCCCGTCAGGGGGCGGCCAGCGTCTTGAAAGGCGGGATTGGCGATCGCCCTCAGTGCCTTTGTCCCTGTCAATTCCTCCGCGATGGGAGCCTGAGCGGTTTGGCAACCGACTAGTGGCAGCGTAGCCATTGCAATGCCGCCACCGATCATCGTTTTTAGAAATCGTCTCCGGTTTAGAAATACCGCTTCGGAGGTCACGGCATTTTCGGAAAGCCGCCACGCAGGGGGCACATGCAGGAACGCCATAGACTCACCATAGACTCAATTGTGGAGGGCTAAGAAAACTGAGCAAGCTTAACAATTCTTAGTTTTCTGTATTTTGACATGAATCGCTGAAGCTGGGCTGATGTTTTGCTAAGAGCAAGCTTGCCGATATCAATTCCTGCAAACAGCGCTATTGGTGAACTCGCGGGAAGCCCGATAAATACCTGACTCGGCAATCCAAACAGGTATCCCCAGCGTTGGGCTTGTCTACTCTAGCTCGAAGGGCGATCGCCCATTAAAGGAGGGCGGTGAGTAATTGGGGCGCTCCAGAGTTTCTGCCAACTCATCGAGCAGGTGGGCGATCGCCTGATCGTCGCGGGCTAGGCTGCTACGGAGATTGATCCACAGGCTGCAAGAGCGCTGGCTTGCGGTGACCACGACCGCTTCGCGCTGGGCAAGACGGCAGGCAAAGTGATAGAGCCGCGATCGCTGCTGGGCATCAACCGTTTGCAGGCGGTAATACAACTCGCCGCGATAGTGCATCCCGTCTTGAATGCTGTTCTTGAACCAAAACTTGAACGGAAAGAAACTTCCTTCATCAATGACTGGCGGCAACACAACGGCACTCGCTCTCAAGCGTTTTAGATGGGGCGCTTTATGGGGACGAGTCTGATGACACCCCATCCCTAGTATGGGCTGATTTGCGAAAAAACTCTCAGAAAACGATAGCTCTGGGAGTCCTGCTTTGCCGAAGTTTGAGATTTGCCCCTAGAGGCTTACGCAGTCTTCATACATCCGTCAGGAACATTTGAAAAAAGTTTGTGGTCATGGCAAACAAATAGCGGCGACGGCCGTATGCACCCGGTGACAGCAGACCTGAGCGGTTCCAGCGATTTTTTTGGAAACCCGACTCTATGCTGCGCTGGGGTGCCGCCTGCTGGTGCATCCGCTATTTCAGCCGTTGAGGATTTTTTAGCAGCGTGTTTGGCTGCCTCCCAGCTTTTAATGAATGGGCTGGTCGAGTGTGGCCCCGCGCAACAGGGAGTCTCCAAACGCTCGCGATCGCCCTTCTCTTGTGCAGTCGTCTATCGATGGCAAGAGGGCGATCGCCGGGCCAATTTCGTTCGTTCACCTTACTTCATTCCAAAGGAATTTCACATGACGAAACCAGTCAAGCCTCACCTGTCGCTGTCGGCGCTGGCGCTGACTCGCCAATCTGCCCACAAACTAGCGATCGCCCTCCTGTCGGCCCTGCTGATCGTCAGCGGGCAAGCCCCCGTGCTGCACGCCCAAACCCGTTCTGATGCGCCTGTGCGCGTGAGCCAGCGCCAGCAGGGATGGGATGCTGTGCTGACTGTTGCCCGCGTGCTAGACAGTCGCCAGGATTTAGCAGGGCTGGTCTTGCAGCTAGACGTGCTAGACAAGCCCGTGACCAGCTACGCCAATGTGGTATATCAAATCTTTGCGCGGGTTAACGGTCGCTGGCAGCAGGTTTACACAACACGGGGCGCACGGCTGATTGCTAGCCCCAGCGGTCGGCTAACGCTGCCGCCAGAGTTTATCCGCTGGAGCGATTTGCAGTCCCAAATCGGGCGATCGGTCAACCTGAACACGCTAGAATTTCGCTCCATTGCGCGAGTGAATTACGACGTGCAAAGCCGCCGCAACCAGCAGGTCTCCTGGGAATTGACCCAGACCTATGCTGCGCTACCCCAGACGACTGTGACACAGGTAGAAAACGGTCAGGTGGTGATTGTCCGCGAGACAGTGATTACCGAAACCGTTGACGATCGGGGCCCGGGCCGCCCCCGCCCCACACCGCCCCGCCGTCCGGAGCCGCGTGAAGCGAGAGGCCCCCGCCCCCGTCCAGAACCCCGTCACGGTCGCCGTCATGAGCATGGCAACTTCAGTCTGGCGATTTTGCAGTCTCAGGTGACCTATCCAGAGGTGATTGCGCGGCTGTCGGTAAAGTCGAAGACGCGACGGGGCTATCGGGAAGAGCGCTTGCTGGGAGATTTTCGCTATCGTATGAACCAGCGGGCCCAGTTTATGCGCGGGCTGCGGCGGGGCGATCGCGTCGTGGTGCGCCTCTATACGCCGCAAAATCAGTTCATTGGCTACAGCGAGTTTGAACTGTTGTCAGACTTTACAGCCGTAAGCCTGGTCTTACCGAGCCAGCGGTCAGACGCGCGAATTGTGCGGACAGTTTACGGGTTAGATAGCGATCGCAATGGTTTGATTGACCGGGGCGCAACGGTGTACGACTACTTTACCCGCATCAGCAGCAGCCGCTATGAGGAAAGTCGCGTCACCTTCTTGCCCAGCACTCAGGGGATTGACACGCGCCTATTTGCAGTGCGCGATCTGCCGACGCCGCCTATAACCTGCACCTACACTAGCTCGTTCCAAACGGGCGATTTTTCCCTGGTCAGCCGCACGATTTCCGTATTCCGCCCGGCGCTGGCCCCCGCGCTGATATCTTATCCAGGCAGCAGCTTTAGTATCGTCAACGTCAACACTACAACGGTTTACGAAGTCGCTCAACTGATCCGAGAATATGAACGCATTGGCACGTCGAACGGCTCCATTGTGCTAATCGGCTCCGATGGCAACTATAGCTACTGTAGTTCTGCCTGTGACGACGATGACGATTGGGACGATGATTGGGGCGACGACAATTGGGATGATGATGACGATGATGATGATGATGACAATGATGACGATGATGACGATGATGACGATGATGATCGTCCAGGTCGTCGTCGCAATTGCAACCAAGGCATTGGCAATGGGCCAGAGGGCTGTGACCCTGGCAACTCGCGCCCAAGGGGGGGCAGTAATGATGAGGGGGGTCGCCGACCCGGCCGCCGTCGTTAGGCTGTAGCGCTGGCAAGAGGCTGTAGCCCTGGCAAGACAAAGGGCGATCGCGCTGGGTTGATCGAGCTGGAGCCAGGGCGATCGCCCCTCTTGCGAAATTCAACCTTTAACCCAGACGACAGCCATGCAGCAGTTCGACACTGGCAGTTCGACACTGGCGTGAACAAAATCGCGTGAACAAAAGCCCCGACCCCTGACACAGTGGCAGGGGTCGGGGCTTTGTTAAGGTCATCTAGTTAACTCACAAACGCAACTCACAACCGCAACAGCAGAGAACCGATTGACTACTCGATGCCCTCGATCCGGTCTTCTACTTCCTGATAAAGCTGGCGCAGACGCTCCAGGTTTTCCTCACTGGTTTCCCAGTAGCCCCGCCCGTTGACCTCCAGCAGCGTGCCGACGATCTTGCGGAAAGAGTTGGGGTTTAGGTTCAGCAGGCGCTTCTGCATTTCCTCGTCTTTGATAAACGTGGTATTCACATCTTCGTAGACCCAGTTATCCACTGCGCCCGCCGTTGCCGACCAGCCCATCGTGTTCACTAGCCGCTTCGACAGTTCCCGCACGCCTTCGTAGCCGTGGCTCAGCATTCCCTCATACCACTTGGGGTTGAGCAACTTGGTGCGGGCATCCAGCCGAACCGTTTCTGACAGAGTGCGAACTTGGGCATTGGCCGTTGTGGTGTCGGCGATGAAAGCGGTGGGCTGCTTGCCGTCTTTCCGCAGGCGGGACACCACTTTTGTCGGGTCAGAATCGAAGTAGTGAGACACGTCCGTCAGCGAGATCTCCGAAGAGTCTAGGTTTTGGAACGTCACGTCTACCGTCTTCAGCGCCGTTTCAAAGATTTGGCGAGAGTCGTCCATCACGCCAGGATTGTCCGAGTTAAACGAGAAGCCCTTGCGCGACAGGTACATATCCTGAAGCTCGGCTTCGCTTTCCCAGGTGCTATTTTCCACCGCCAGATTCACGTTGGAGGAATAGGAGCCGGATGCATTGGAGAACACACGAGTCGCAGCCTGACGCACGTCTACACCCAACTCCTTGGCCTGTTCGATCGCGTGTTTGCGAACGTAATTCATCTCGATCGGCTCATTGGCTTCTGCCGCCATTTTGATAGCGCGATCCAGCAGATTCATCTGATTAATGAACAGGTCACGGAACACGCCGGAGCAGTTCACCACCACGTCAATGCGGGGGCGACCCAGTTCCTCTAGCGGAATCAGCTCCAGCTTGTTGACCCGTCCCAGCGCATCGGGAACCGGCCGCACGCCCACTAGCAGCATTACCTGCGCCAGCGATTCGCCGTAGGTTTTGATATTGTCCGTGCCCCAGAGGACGAAGGCAATGGTTTCGGGATAGGTTCCCGTTTCTGCTTTCTGTCGCGCCAGCAGGCGATCGACCACAATCTGGGCCGACTGCACCGCCGCCAGCGTCGGAATCGACTGCGGATCGAGCGCGTGGATGTTCTTGCCCGTCGGCAGCACATCGGGATTGCGGATTGGGTCGCCGCCGGGGCCAGGCAGGATATATTCGCCCTCTAGGGCTTGCAGCAGCGCGCCCAGTTCATTGTCTGCTACGACTTGCTTCAGGCAGAACTCCAGATATTCAAACAGCGGCTTGATGTCGTCGGCGTTGACCTTGGGATAGCCCGCTTCTGCCAGCGCGTCGATCCACGGCTCCTTTTTGCCCAGGTTGAAGAAGTTGAGCTTGGTGACCAGCGACACGCGCCCGTCGGCATCGATCTGCTCCTTCACCATTGCAGCGACCGCTTTACGAACTGCTTGGGTGATGTCGTAGAGCAACTGCACGTCTTCCAGAACGCCGCGATCGCCCCCTTTATACACCTCGTCGATATCGCGCCCGATGCTCTCCGCGATGATCCGCTGGAGGCTCTTGATGCCGTCTTCCGGGCGATCGAGTCCTGCTATGTTGACCAGCGTGGCGATCGCCTCTTCCGCTGTCGGCGGCTTGCCGATGACGTGCAGACCGCAGGGCAGCAGGCGCGACTCAATCTCCATCAGCTTGATGTAGACCTTGCCGATCAGCGTGTCGCGCTCTTCCGCCGACAGGTCACTGGCATCGGTTTCTGGCAAGACGATGTCCTTATCTAGGTTGACCTGGCGGCACTTTTCGACCACCGCATTCACGATTGACACGCCGCGACCCGAATCCTTCAGGGTTTGGTAAGACGCAATCAGTTCGCTGAGTTCCTTCAGCCCTTTGTAGAGTCCGGCATTTTCCGCAGGTGGTGTCAGGTAGCTGATGGTTTCGGCATAGCCTCGCCGCTTGGCAATCGTCGCTTCGGAGGGATTATTTGCCGCGTAGTAGTAGAGGTTGGGAATCGTGCCAATCAGGCTATCGGGATAGCACTCGCTGGACATGCCCATTTGCTTACCGGGCATAAACTCCAGCGAACCGTGGGTGCCAAAGTGTAGCACTGCGTCGGCTTTCCAGATTTTTTCTAGGTAGGTGTAGTAGGCCGCAAAGCCGTGGTGTGGGCTGGCGGAACGCGAGAACAGCAGCCGCATCGGGTCACCCTCATAGCCAAAGGTAGGCTGCACGCCGATGAACACGTTGCCAAAGGATTTGCCAAACACCAGCAGGTTTTGCCCATCGGTGTTTAGGTGACCCGGTGGCGGGCCCCAACTTGCCTCTAGGCGGGTGGAATAGGGCGTAAGCTGCTCATATTCCTGTACCGACATGCGATAGGCGATGTTCAGTTCAGGGCTGGCGTATTGCGCCTGAGCATCGTGGATCACCGCTTGCATCAGCGCCTCGGCAGACTCCGGCAGATCTTCGACTTGGTAGCCGTTGGTCTTCAGTGCCTTCATCACCTCGTAGATGGAGCCAAACACGTCTAGGTAGGCCGCCGTGCCGACGTTGCCCTTGTCGGGCGGAAAGCTGAACACGGTGATGGCGACCCGCTTTTGCAGGCGGGGCTTGCGGCGCAGATTTGCCCACTTCATAGCCCGCTGGGCGATCGCCTCTACTCGGTCTTGCAGGGCGATCGCCTTGCCCGTCGCGCCATCCCGGCCCGACACAATAATTGGCTCGATCGCGCCATCGAGTTCGGGAATTGCAATTTGCAGCGCCACCTGAATCGGGTGCAGCCCCAGGTCGCTGTCCTGCCATTCTTCTGTCGTCTGGAACACCAGCGGCAGCGCCACCATGTAGGGGCGGTTCAGCCGCTTCAGCGAGTCGATCGCCTTGGGGTGATCTTGCCGCGCCGGACCGCCCACCAGGGCAAAGCCCGTCAGCGAAACCACCACATCCACCAGCGGCTGCTTGGTCAGCGGATCATAAAAATAGCTGTCTACCGGTTTTGAGAAATCCAGCCCGCCTGCGAACACCGAGATCACCCGTGCGCCCATGCTTTCCAACTCTTGCACCATTGCCACATAGTGCGCGTCATCCCCCGTCACTAGGTGCGTCCGTTGCAGCACCAGCCCCACTGTCGGTGCAAGCGGGTCTTTCATATCTGCACCAATATCTCGCCGCGAGGTATGCCAGTTGAGATATTCCTTCAAATCTTCAAACATTTGGGGAGCCAGCGGATGCCAGATGCCCATGTCGGGATATGTCACCGGATCGCGATATTGCAGCGTAGCAGACTTCAGCGCCTGAACGTCGCAATAGCGATCGATCAGCATTAGCAGGAAGTTTTCCAGGTTTTCAGACGAGCCGCCCAGCCAATATTGGAAGCTGAGCATGAAGTTGCGAGCGTCCTGCGCCTTGTCCATCGGCAAATACTTCAGCACCTTGGGCAGGGTGTTGAGCAGCTTCAGCATGGCATCTTCAAAGCCTGCGCCCTGCTTTTGGCGGCGCTTTTTCATAAATTCGCCAATGACGCTCTTGGACTGCCCCAACTGCGCCATCGAGAAGCTGCCCAGCTTGTTCAGCCGCATCACCTGGGGCATAGAGGGGAAAACGATGGCCGCATCTAGGCGATCGCGCACAGGCTGCACCGCTGCCACGACTTTTTCTGCCAATTCTTCAATAAAGATCAGCGAACCAATAAAGATATTTGCTTCGGAAACGTCTTTTTGCAGAGCCTCGTAGTTTTCAGCACTCCGCAACTCTTCTAGCAAGTAGCCGCTAATCTCGATCGCCACGTCGGGGTTGTTCTCGTTAATCGAGCGCACCGCCGCAGACAGGGCGCTTTGATATTGTGGCTCTAGCACGACATAGACCACCTTGATCAGCGCACGCCCGTTGAGATTGTCGGGAACGATGTGTCTGACTGTGGGCTTGACGTGAGTGAACATGCAGGTCGGCTCCTCTCAAACAGGTTTGGCAATCAGGTTTTGATGATGATGCAGGATAGGCTCGGATCTGAAGCGGTTTCCAGCACAGCACAGCACAGCAGCCTCATTTGGACTGCTACCTGCGGCGCTGAAGACCGCTGAATCGATGCCGCCTATGCTGCTTAAAAAGTGTTACATCTGTCGTTTTATCAGAAAACGCTTGCTAAATAGAGGCTTCGCGCTCTAAGTGATACAAATTGATAAACAAGGCGAGATATTTGTTTACATCACATAGCACTAAAAAAAGTATATGCTCATTATTTTGTAAATAAATGTAAAATAATTCACTAATGCATTCGATAGGAAAATCTTATAAACTGTCGATTTCCTCAGCTTTTCTGATCACGACAATTGGGTAAGGTGGGATCGAAATGCACTGTCCTAAATTCCTAAATCATGCTCAAGAATTCCTAAATCATGCTCAAGACGCTTGCCCTACGTGGCGCGATCGCCCCAGTTGTGGGTTCTTCCGGCTCTAGTTTCCAGAGATGCCAACCTACTTCATTTAGAGGTTTGCCAAGAGATTGTTGAATTTGATTGCGCTCAATTTCTGGCAGATAAAATACGAAGATTTCGGAATTATCAGGAAACTGATCCGGAGATAGGTTTATCTCGGTTTCATGAGGAAGCAAATAAAAGCGAACGCTGTCGTTTGTACGGTAGCTAAGGGCAATCAGGTTGCCGACGTTAATTCCAAAATCATCGCTGATGACAATGGGCTGGTTGGCTTCGTTTAGCGTGCGGGCGATCGCCGGAATATGATAACTAATGCCCTTATTCCACCAGGTCTCTGCTTGGGAACTGAAGGCATTCGACAGGAAGCCCAGGAAGAAGAGCAAGAGGGCGATCGCCCGCCAGAATTTGCGATTCTTTGCCCCAAAAACCTCAATCTTCATCGTGAGCAGATAGCCCACAGCTAGGTGTAGCCCTAGAAAACTGGGCACTAAATAGCGCCCCACAATCGAGCGCTGTCCGCCCAAGACTAAATCGGGCAGCGCCAAAATCAAGGTGGGTATAATCGTCAGCGTCCACACAAATGTCCAAATGTGGCGTGGTGCATTTTTCCTAATGAAAATGAGTGCGTATCCTTCTAAAACTAATAGTGGAATGGTGAGCCACCACAGCGAAAACGTGTCGGGGTTCCAATCAAAATCCATCAAAATTCGGCTGAAGTTCAGGGCCGATGCTTTTGCCATGACCCACAGCGGCAGTGATTCTCTAGCCCAGCCGGTTGTGTTGCTTAAAACGTCGCGATATTTCACCAAAAAATAGAGCCAGGGCGCAAAGGCAGCGATCGCCACCAACGACCATCCTAGGTAAGCAATGCCAGCATGAGTCACGCGCCATTTTTCCCACTGATGAGAAATGCCGCCATTTAGCAGCACATAGAATCCGTGAGCAATGCCCACCAGTCCGGTAAACAGAAATGTGTAGAGTCCGGCAGCAATGCTCAGGGAATACAGCGCCCAATGTGGCCAGGTGCCCAGCCGCAGCGCCCGCAGCAGCAGTGCGCTAGAGGCTAAAATCAGCGCCGCCCACAGGCTGTATTCCCGTGATTCTTGAGCATAGAGGACATGGTAGGGCGAGAGGGCGAGGAGTCCCACTGTCATTAGGGCGATCGCCGGAGCCTGAAATAGCTCCATGCACAACCAATAGGCGCAGACCAGCACGAGCAACCCAAAGACAACGGCCAGACTCCGCAGCACCACCACCGAATCGCCAAACATCTGTACCCAAAACCGCCCAAGGATGTAGTAAAGCGGCGGGTGCTGGGGGTCTTCTTGTCCCAGAGAGGTTAACAGTTCTCCCAAGCCGCGCTCTGGACGAAACCGCTGAAAGGCTTGCAGTTCGTCGCGGGTTACGATTTGCCCGGTAAATAGCTGCTCGACCACCTCCGAGCGTCGCTGGGCGGTCATTTCCATCGATGTATAGACTTCGTCGTGCCAATACACCTTTTTGTCAAGATTGATGACGCGGAAGAAAACGCCCAGCAGCAGCGCCACCAGCACCAGGCTTAGCAGTCTGGGGGTGAGCGCGGTAGGACGAATGGCGCGGCGTTTCACAGTCAATTTCCTCCCAATCGATCCGAGATGCATCATGTATGAATGCAGGCGACGAGCCACCTAGAATAGCAAAGCTGGTTGTCGGTTACTGTCTAGCCAGAGAAGGATTGCTAGTTGACCGACAAATCTTTTTGTCTAGGCTAGGTTGAGCAACCTCAAACCCAGTACCCACCTAGATTCGGTTGGGTCACGCTGACGCTCACCCAACCGACGAGAGGATCGAGATTGCAGGAGTTTTGCCCATCAATCAGGAAGAACTGCTAAGGGCGATCGCCCGTTAAACTTAGCAATCTCCTTCCTTAGAGTGCTAAATTCTGGAAGGAGCGCTTAACGAAAACAAAGGTATGTCTAAGATTATTGTGTTTGAGGAAGAGTCTCGGCAGGCGCTAGAGCGCGGCGTGAATGCGATCGCCAATGCGGTGCGCGTGACGCTTGGGCCAAAGGGACGCAACGTGCTGCTAGAGAAAAAGTTTGGTGCGCCGCAGATCGTCAACGACGGCATCACGATTGCCAAAGAGATTGAGCTAGAAGATCCGCTAGAAAACACCGGGGCCCAGTTGATTCGTGAAGTGGCTTCCAAGACGAAAGATTTGGCGGGCGATGGCACGACTACTGCAACGGTGCTGGCCCAGGCCATCATCCACGAAGGACTGAAAAATGTAGCGGCTGGGACGAACCCCATCAGCCTGCGGCGGGGCATTGAAAAAGCTGTCGCCAAGCTGGTGGATGAAATCGAAGCCGTTGCCAAGCCGATTGAAGGAAATGCGATCGCCCAAGTAGCCACCGTATCCGCGGGCAGCGATGAGGCCGTCGGCGCAATCATTGCCGAAGCCGTTGAGAAAGTGGGACGCGATGGCGTGATCACCGTCGAAGAATCTAAATCTCTAACGACGGAACTGGAAGTAGTCGAAGGGATGCAGTTTGATCGCGGCTACATCTCGCCCTACTTCGTCACCGATGCAGAGCGGATGATCTGCGAGATGGAGAACGTCGCGATTCTGATTACTACCCAAAAAATTAGCGCAATCACCGACCTGGTGCCCATTCTGGAAAAGATTGCCCGCGCCGGAAAGCCCCTACTGATTATTGCCGAAGACATCGAGGGCGAAGCCTTAGCAACACTAGTGGTCAACCGTCTGCGGGGCGTGCTAAACGTCGTCGCCGTCAAGGCTCCGAGTTTTGGCGATCGCCGCAAAGCCGTGCTGCAAGATATTGCCGTGCTGACGGGCGGCCAGATGATCGCTGAGGAAATCGGCCTCAGCCTCGACACTGCCACGCTGGAAATGCTGGGCACAGCCCGCAAAGTCACCATTACCAAAGACAACACGACGCTGGTGGCAGAAGCGCCCGACAAGGTGGCGCTAGACAAGCGCATCGCCCAAATCCGCAAGGAGCTAGAGGAAACCGATTCGGAGTATGACTCTGAAAAACTGCAAGAGCGCCTGGCTAAGCTGACGGGTGGCGTGGCCGTGATTAAGGTCGGTGCAGCAACCGAAACGGAACTGAAAGACAAAAAGCTGCGAATCGAAGATGCGCTAAATGCAACCAAGTCCGCACTGGCAGAAGGGATTGTGCCCGGTGGCGGTTCTACGCTGCTGCACCTCAGCAAAAAGCTGGTGGATCTGAAAAACACGCTCTCGCCAGAGGAGCAAATCGGAGCCAACATCATCATGAAGGCGCTGGAAGCCCCGCTGCGCCAGATTGCCGATAACGCTGGCGTAGAAGGCTCGGTCGTGGTTGAACGGGTGCGGGCGATGGAGTTTGGCAAGGGCTACAACGCCCTGACCGACACCTACGAAGACCTGATCGCAGCGGGCATTCTTGATCCAGCCAAAGTAGTGCGTTCTGGTTTGCAAGATGCAGCCTCGGTGGCGGCAATGGTGCTGACAACAGAAGCGCTGGTGGTCGAAAAGCCTGAACCTGCGGCCCCTGCTCCTGGCGGCGGCATGGGCAGCATGGGCGGCATGGGCGGCATGGGCGACATGGGGATGATGTAAAAGGCAAGACTCTGGGATTAAAGTCCAGGAACTGCCCTGTCGAATAGCAATCGGATCGCTAAAAAATCTCTGCTTGATTCAATTCGGCTCAAGCAGAGATTTTAAGTTTTGATGGATTGCGAGATGGTTTAATTTCAGTAATGTTTCTAGGGTCAAAGATCAGGAATCTTTTGATCTTTTTAGTTGTTTTTTTTGACAAAATTGCGAGATGGTTTAATTTCAGCAATCTTTCTAAGGAGTGGCGATCGCCCTTAGTGGAAATTCAAGTTATCCTAAAAAATCGCCAAAACCCTCTCAAAATAGCAAAAATCATCAATAGGAACCGCCTGAACACGGATGCTCAGGCGGAGTGTGGTGTGAGGAGTGAACGGAAACATGCGTCTCCGCTCCATCTATTGTAAAGGACTAGACTCAAGGATATGGGGCGATCGCTCTATACAGGCGAAAAATTTATCAGATTGTTACTTGATGAATAGGTTGATCTACTCATCCAATCCTACTTACCCATGCCAAGCTGCTGAGCTTTCTGATAGACCTTGCCCTCTGTCAGCAGCGACGGCGCAATGATCACCTCGACCTGCTGCATCTCCCGAATGTTCTTTGCACCCAGCGTACCCATGCTGGTTTGCAGCGCCCCCAAAAGGTTATGGGTGCCGTCGTCGAGCTTGGCCGGCCCGCGCAAAATCTCCCGCAGCGTCCCCGTCGTCCCTACGCGAATCCGCGTGCCGCGAGGCAACACTGGGCTGGGCGTTGCCATGCCCCAATGATAGCCGCGTCCAGGCGCTTCGGCTGCACGGGCAAAGGGCGACCCGATCATCACGCCATCTGCGCCACAGGCAATGCACTTGCAAATATCGCCGCCCGTAATCAGTCCGCCATCGGCAATGATGGGTACATAGTTTCCGGTTTCGCGATGATAGTCATCGCGAGCGGCCGCACAGTCGGCGATCGCCGTTGCCTGAGGCACCCCCACACCCAACACGCCGCGAGAGGTACAAGCCGCGCCCGGCCCAATGCCCACCAGCACGCCCGATGCCCCTGCCTTCATCAAATTCAGCGCCACATCATAGGTGACGCAGTTCCCCAAAACCACAGGAATCGGCATCTCCTGACAAAAATCGGACAAATCCAGCGGCGTGACCGATTCGGGCGACAGGTGCGCCGTAGACACCACTGTCGCCTGTACAAAAAACAGATCTGCACCTGCCCTAGCCACCGTCTGCCCAAACTTGGCTGCACCCGCAGGGGTCGCACTCACAGCCGCAATCCCACCCTGCTGCTTAATTTCCTGAATCCGTCGCTCGATCAATTCTGGCTTAATCGGCTCCGCATAAAGTTCCTGCATCAGCGGCACAAACTCATGCTTTTCTACCGACGCAATGCGATCTAAGACGGTGTTTGGATCGTCGTAGCGCGTCTGAACGCCCTCCAGGTTTAGCACACCCAGTGCGCCCAGTTCACTCAGCGCCACTGCCATCCGCACATCTACCACCCCGTCCATCGCACTAGCGATAATCGGAATTTCTCGCTCAATGCCGCCGATCGCCCAGCGAGTATCAGCCAGAGATGGGTCGAGCGTACGCGAACCTGGAACCAGCGCAATTTCATCAATACCGTAGGCTCTGCGAGCAGATTTACCCTTACCAATTTGGATGTCCACTATTCACCCTCTGCTTGACCCAACATCTGGGTGGGAAGAGAGTAGCCACCACAATTCTGAAAGCGCAAGCGAAAAAACACTTGCACCCCAATGTTCAGTTACCCTTCTCCAACCCAATAAAAAACTAGACTACCAAAAATCGAGCGTGCTTTGTTGCCTATTTAACCAAATGATGACGCAAGACCCAAACAGCAGAATGGCGGTACTTCTGTCAATCCTGAGGAAGAAGATTACAAAATGTTGCGACAAAACTAAGAATGACAACCTGATGCCGCAAAATGTTTGCGGAAGGTAGCTGAGCCTCAGCCCCTGTGTACTTTTGTCCACACTCGTGTGGACGGGCAGCACTAGGGGTAGAGTATGGAAAGTTACTATGCCAGTCCGCAAAAGCTTAACTGTATCAACTTCAGTTGAGTTTGTTTAGCGAGCCTTCTCAGAGCTTCTCTCATAGGTTCTCCTGTGCAGCACTCTGGAGGTTATCTGGCTAGCGGCTCAGTCGTTCAGACATGAACGCCAGTTTAGACACATCTGGTTACATTTTGCTTTTCGGAGGAATCCATCAATGAGTATTGTCACGAAGTCAATCGTGAATGCCGATGCTGAGGCTCGCTATCTCAGCCCGGGTGAACTAGACCGAATCAAGGGCTTTGTCACCTCTGGTGAAAAGCGTCTGCGGATTGCCCAAGTGCTGACCGACTCTCGCGAGCGGATTGTGAAGCAAGCGGGTGACCAACTGTTCCAAAAGCGTCCCGACGTGGTTTCTCCTGGTGGTAACGCGTATGGTGAAGAAATGACCGCGACCTGCCTGCGTGACCTCGACTACTACCTGCGTCTAGTGACCTACGGTGTTGTTGCAGGCGACGTCACTCCTATCGAAGAAATTGGCATCGTGGGTGTGCGTGAGATGTACAAGTCTCTGGGCACCCCCATCGAAGCGGTGGCAGAAGGCGTTCGCGCCATGAAGAACGTGGCTACATCTATGATGTCTGGCGAAGATGCGGCCGAAGCTGGCGCTTACTTCGACTACGTTATCGGCGCAATGCAGTAAGGGTTTTGCCCGAACTGCTGCCTGAATGCATCAAGATTCACTTTTTAAGGAAGCGAGACCATGCAAGACGCAATTACTTCTGTTATTAATTCTTCTGACGTTCAGGGCAAATACCTGGATACTGCCGCTCTAGAAAAGCTGAAAGGCTACTTCTCTACGGGTGAACTGCGCGTTCGTGCAGCAACCACTATCAGCGCCAACGCTGCTGCGATCGTGAAGGAAGCGGTTGCTAAGTCCCTGCTGTACTCGGACATTACTCGTCCTGGCGGCAACATGTACACCACCCGTCGCTACGCAGCCTGCATTCGCGACCTCGACTACTACCTCCGCTATGCCACCTATGCGATGCTGGCGGGCGATCCTTCTATCCTGGATGAGCGCGTACTCAACGGTTTGAAGGAAACCTACAACTCGCTGGGTGTGCCTGTGGCTGCGACGGTGCAAGCAATCCAAGCCATGAAAGAAGTGACTGCCAGCTTGGTAGGTGCTGATGCTGGTAAGGAAATGGGCGTGTACTTCGACTACATTTGCTCTGGCTTGAGCTAGACCCAAAGGAAGATTGCGGACGCGGGAAGGTTGAGTTGAAAAGATTCAAGCTTCACGGTTTACGCTTCTGAATTTGGTAACTCTTAGCTGGGGGTTCTGATGTTGATTTCAGGCGATCGCAGGCTTCTTCTCTCATAGAAAGTGGCTTCGAGAGTTTGAGATTAATGCCAGACTCCCAGCATTTAAGAATTTTGGGTTGATATCAATCGACTTTTTTCTTTGACGTTCTGTTGACTTAGAACAGGCACTTTGAAACAGGTGCAGCTAATCTATTTCGTTGCTTCTTTCCGGTTAGGAGATGTAACCCATGCGGATGTTCAAGATTACGGCTTGCGTTCCCAGCCAGACCCGGATTCGCACCCAGCGCGAACTGCAAAATACCTACTTCACGAAGCTGGTTCCCTACGATAGCTGGTTCCGGGAGCAGCAGCGCATTCAAAAAATGGGCGGCAAGATTGTGAAGGTAGAGCTTGCGACAGGTAAGCCTGGCTTAAATACCGGACTGGCGTAGTGGCGATCGCCCTTCTAGGCTACCTTCTCGATTTTGGCTATAGGAATCACTATAGAGGTGAAGCTATTAGAGAGGTGAAGCTATTAGCCGGGGTATAACCTATTTGCCCGCCAGCATTTCAAGCTTATGGATTCCGAGTTGAAAACTCCACTGAGGTAAACGAGACCGCTATGGTCTCTTTTTTTTGCCGTTTTTTGCCGTGTTTCTTTGTCGAATTTTTGCCACAATGGCTTGCCGCGTATCAATTCTCCCAAGCAGAGCTACAAACAAGATCACCCGAAGCCGTGAAGACGCTTGACGGGCAATCCAACATCGAAAATCCCAAATTGAGAATTGATTTGGACTTACGCAAACCTCGGAGGTTTTAATCAAGAATCAAGCATCGTGACCGACGTAGTGGCTTCAACCTCCGAGGTTTTGGTCAAAATGCGTAAGTCCTGTTGATATTACACTCGGCTTACATAAAGAACCAAAAGTTTTGTGCCGATCGCCCCGTGCGATTGTAAGAGGTTTCGATCCAGTCCATCACCTCAGCTTCTGAATTGAGCGTACTGGTTTCGTGGGTCAGGATGTTTTTGACCTGCCAGCGCGTTTTGCCACCGCGATCTACAATCTTTTGCACACGAATGTTGTCATTTGAAGCGAAAAACATCGCAATAGACCTCCTGAAATCTAAGTGAACAAGTTGCTTTTTGGAGTTGCGGCAGCTAATCTAGCGAGCTTCTGAGCTACGCCAAAGTGACCGATTGTAGGGACGGTCAACACACCGCAGCGTTATGTCGGAATCAATCTCAGACTTTATCCCATGCCCTAGATAATCCGCATACTGGAAATGTATCTTACGATACTTATCCAATTCTTCCCCCAGTAGACCGACCCGATCGGGGGATTGACAAATTTGCGGGGTGCTTTGGCTTCACAAGCCAAGAGGTAAGACTCACGCAGTTGGACGATTTCTGGCAAGCACCGCCCATCAGCAATCGTCCGAAATCCAACCAGTTCATCGCAAGTGCGTCAATCCTGAGGGTTATTCCTCAGAAACTTTCCCAGGCACTTCCTTGATGACACTGCTCCGGCAATTCTCATCTGATTATCAGGTTTTGTCTGGCGTTGTCTGCCAGCATGGAGGCGAACGCTGTTTGAGAAAGTTGCTGAGAACTGTGCTTAGGAGGAATTTCGATGAACCTGCACCGAGCTTGTTTGGGTTTAATGATGCTGACTGTAATTGGCTGTACTTCTCAGGTTGCTGTAGAACCGTCGCCTGCTGAGCCATCTGTTGCTGCGGGCCCGGAGGTCGCTGCTGCATCACCAGAATCTTCTCCGGCTGCATCTCCAGCGGCGATCGCCGCGAGTCCGAGTATTGTGAAGTCTGGAACCTTTGTCAGCGGCGAACACCCGACGCAGGGAACGGCGCAAATCGTGACCGAAAACGGGCAGCGGTTTCTCGAATTTGGCAATGACTTCCGCACTGACAGCGGCCCCGATTTGACGGTGATTTTGCATCGCAGCGGGGATGTAATTGGTTCTACCACGCCGCCCGCTTATGCGATTCGGGAGGGCGATTATGTGGTGCTGGCAGCGTTGCAACGCACCCAAGGGGCGCAGCGCTATGCGATTCCCAGCAATGTGAATTTGGATGAGTTTAACTCGACTGCAGTGTGGTGCCGACGGTTCAACGCGACCTTTGGGGCAGCAGGACTCTTATAAGCGGCTAGCGCTGAATCGATACGCCCGTCGGGTCGAGATGAAGCGCCTGAGCCTGAACCGAGATGCCCTGGGCTTCCCAGGCAGTTTTCATCGCTCCGGCAACGGAGGACGCAATATCCGCATGGGCGAGGGCCAGCAGGGTCGGGCCTGCGCCACTGATTACGAGTCCATAGGCTCCGGTAGCCATAGCGGCCGCTTCGACGGCATCAAAACCCGGAATGAGCGATCGCCGATAGGGTTGATGAATTCGGTCTTGCAGGGCGGCCCGCAGCCAGTCAGGATTGGCGGTTTCCAGTCCGCGCAGCAGCAGCCCCAGGTGGCCCATGTTAAACACAGCATCGGCACGGCTGTATTCGGCGGGCAGCACGCGGCGAGCCTCGGCGGTAGAGAGTTCAAAATCGGGAATGGCGACGACGGGCACAAGGTCGGAATGCCATGCGACGGGGGCGATCGCCCACTCACCATGCAAATCTGTCGCCGCCAGCCGACAGCCGCCCAGCATGGCAGGCACGACGTTATCGGGGTGTCCTTCCATCTCTACGGCGATCGCCACCAGTTCGGCTTCGCTCAGCGGCGACCCAGCTAGCACATTAGCACCCACCAACCCGCCCACAATCGCGGTAGCCGAACTGCCCAATCCCCGCGCCAGCGGCACACCCAGGCGAATGTCGAGCTTGAGCAGCGGCGGCGATTGGTGCAGGTGATGAAACAGTTTGGAAAAGGCCTGATAGGCCAGGTTGGTTTCATTGGTTTTGACGCGCTCGGCCTCTAGCCCCGAAACCGAGATTTGCACGGGTTCGATGCTGCTTTCCAGGCGCGTAAAGGTGAAGTGGTTTCGCAGCGACAGCGCTGCCCCCAGACAGTCAAACCCCGGCCCAATGTTGGTTGTGGTAGCGGGTACAGAAACAGTCGCTTGGTCAACAGTCGCGTGGTCAGGCAGCGTCATGGCGCGGTGTGGGCGATCGCCCAATTAAACTCCAGTTGCACTCCTTGGCACTCCTTGGCACTCCTTGGCACTCCTTGGCACTCCGGCGGCACTACTGCCCTGCGCCGTTGCCACGACCCGGCAAACGCGGTACGCCAATGGCATCCTGAAACTGCTCGACCTCTGGTGTAAAGGCGATCGGCAGAACCACTTCCACATTTTCATGGGGACGGGGGATAATCACCCAGGTTTCCAACGTACCGCCGGGGGTGTTTTGTGCGGCTTCGATGCCCGCGTCCATTGCCTGCTTCACTTCCGACACGTCGCCGCGAATCATGATCGTAAAGCGGGCGCTCCCAGCGCGAATGTAGCCCACCAGGGTTACGCGGCCCGCCTTTACCATCGCATCTGCTGCTGCCAACACGGCAGGAAAACCTTTCGTTTCTAGTGCGCCAACTGCAACCGGCATGATTCTCTCCAAAGGCGATCGCTCGCCCAATACTCAAAGTGGCGGGTAAAAATCGAACTCAATCCAACCCACATTGTACGGTCAAGTGATGCCCTATCGAAAAAAGTCGATGGCTTTCCCCACGCTTCGAGTCATATCTACAAAAACGCTTAATGCAGGGAAATAGGCGCTCATCGGCGCGATCGATAAGACCTGTTTACCAGAATGATTGCGTTTTTGTAAGCGTTAGGCACGAGTCATACGGCTAAGGCTGTTGCAAAACCCGAACCGTGCGATCGCCCTTTTCGCCCCTTGATGCCATCACCTAAACGTCATCACCTAAACGTCGTTACCTAAAGTTGTTACATAAACTGCTGAACTTTGGTAGTGTACTTAATTGGCAACACCACTTCCAGGTTTTCCGGTGGGTTGGGGATGATGTAGTAATCCACCAGTTCCGCCCCATAGACATGGCTGACCGCTTCAACACCTGCCTCGATTGCGGGCTTCACCTCCGAGGTGCTGCCGCGAATCGCCACCAGAAACTCTGCCCGCTCCGCCAGTCCGTAATATACCAGCGTCACCCGGCCCGCCTTCACCATCGCATCCGCCGCCGCCAAAACTCCTGGAAACCCAACGGTTTGAATGACTCCCACGGCTGCTGGCATACTGGCGCTCCTGGCTCACACTGAGCATTTTAGTCTTGCTTCAACACTTTACTTCAACACTCCATTGTAAGGAGTTGGCTGCGCGGGTGCATGGGTGCGGGCAAAATGTTTGCGAGATGTATGCGAGATGTATGCGAGAGAGACGGGCGATCGCCCCTCGTCCCTGCTTTCGCGATCGGCACTCTGTAGAATATGAAGTGTTGTCGATCAAAGTGACCCGATCACTCCTACTGGCATGGCTCCCGCAGTTCTCATCGAAAATCTGCAAAAGCGCTACGGCAGCGTAGAAGCGGTCAAAGACGTATCACTTCAAATCGAGCCGGGGGAAATCTTTGGGCTGCTGGGCCCCAACGGCGCAGGCAAAACCACGACGATCCGCTGTCTTTGCACGCTGTCTACGCCCGACGCAGGGCGGATCGAGGTGTCGGGCGACTCTGTGCTAGAAAATCCCCGGCTGGCGCGGCAGCGGCTTGGCTATGTGGCGCAGGAAGTCGCGCTGGACAAGGTGTTGACGGGGCGGGAACTGCTGGAACTGCAAGCGGCGCTGTATCATCTGCCAAAAGCAGCCATTGGCGATCGCATTGCTCAGGTCATTGCGCTGCTGGGACTCACCGACTACGCCGACAAAAAAACAGGCACATACTCTGGCGGCATTCGCAAGCGGCTGGATCTGGCGGCGGGACTGCTGCATCAGCCGGATGTGCTGGTGCTGGATGAGCCGACCGTCGGGCTGGATATTGAGAGCCGAACGGCGGTTTGGGACTTTTTGCGGAAGCTGCGCGAGGGCGGCACGACCGTCTTGCTGACCAGCCACTATCTCGAAGAGGTGGATGCCCTAGCAGATCGTGTCGCCATTATCGACCAGGGCAAGGTGATTGCATCCGGCACGCCCTCGGAACTCAAAGACGGGCTGGGGGGCGATCGCATCACGTTGCGTCTGCGCGAGTTTACCCCTGCGGACGAAGCCGAGCGGGCCAGGGGGCTGCTGAAGACCCTGCCCTTTGTGCAAGAGGTGATTTTGAACGAAGCCCAGGGCAACTCGCTAAATCTGGTTGTGGACACCCAGAGCGACGCGCTACTGACGATTCAGCAGGTGCTAAAGGACAACGGGTTGCCCATTTTTGGTGTGTCGCAGTCGCGCCCCAGCCTGGATGATGTGTATCTCGCCGCGACTGGAAAGACCATCTTGGATGCGGAGATCGCCGCTGCGGCCAAGCGCGACCCCAAAAAAGAGAAAAAGCAAAATATGCGCTAGGGCGCTGGGTGCGGCCTGCGATGGTTTCGATTCACGTCATTGGTATTGGGTTGGACGGGGCAGCGGGGCTGGCTGCGGCAGCGCGGCAGGCGGTAGAGCGGGCAACGCTGCTGGTGGGGAGCGATCGCCATCTGGCCTATTTCCCCCACCACGCCGCCGCAAAAATTCTCCTGGCAGATTTTCACGACACACTGCGGCAAATTCATGCCTACGTCAACGCTGCGGCAGCATCAGACCACCCACAGTCTGCGATCGCCGTTCTCACGTCGGGCGACCCGCTGTTTTTTGGGCTGGGGCGACTGCTGTTGTCCGAGTTTCCTGCCGATTGGCTCACCTTTCATCCCCACCTCAGCGCCATCCAGCTTGCCTTTAGCCGGGTCAAAGTGCCCTGGCAGGATGCGCGGCTGGTCAGCGCCCACGGGCGATCGCCCGACACGCTGATTCAAGCCTTGCAGCAGGGCGCAGCCAAAATCGCCGCCCTCACCGACGGACACAACACGCCAGCGGCGATCGCCCGTTTGGTGTGCGATCTGGATTTGCCAGGGCAATATCACCTCTGGGTCTGCGAGAACCTGGGTGGTGCAGATGAGCGAATCCAGCGATTCTCACCAGCGGAGTTGGCCGCACAAAAAGACGACCAGTTTGCGCCGCTGAATGTGGTGATCTTGCTGCGAGATGCAGACACAGACGCGCCCGATCTAGCAACGCTGCCAATTTTGGGGATTCCTGATGCGGCGTTTCTCAGCTTTGGCGATCGCCCCGGACTAATGACCAAACGCGATGTCCGCGTGTTGGCGCTGGCAGAACTGGCATTACAGCCGGGGCAAATTCTGTGGGATATCGGCGCGGGCACAGGTTCCGTCTCCGTGGAAGCCGCCCGCCTTTGTCCCACCTCCACCGTGTATGCCCTAGAGAAAA
This sequence comes from Cyanobacteriota bacterium, assembly GCA_046719575.1. Lineage (GTDB taxonomy): Bacteria > Cyanobacteriota > Cyanobacteriia > Elainellales > Elainellaceae > Thermoleptolyngbya. Next base: position 6,703 of record JBDNCP010000005.1, on the reverse strand, counting down.
CCGCCGCCGGATTTTCCCTGATTCAGCAAAATGCCGAGCGCTTTCGAGTTGACAATCTCAAAGCTATGCAGGGCAAAGCGCCCGATGCGCTATCCGCGCTGCCTGCGCCCGATCGCGTCTTTATCGGCGGCAGCGGTGGGCAACTGGGCGAAATCCTAGATGACTGCGCGGCCGTGCTAAAGCCAGACGGACGCATCGTGCTGGCGATCGCCACCCTCGACCATTTGGCGATCGCCCAAGTCTGGCTCCAGACCCATCACGCCACCTGGCAGCAGCACGCCCTCCAGGTCAACCTCGCCCGCACTGTGCCCGTCGCCGCCCTTACTCGCTTTGCCCCGCTCAACCCCGTCACGCTGATCACGCTCCAGCGCAAAGGCAGCGCACCGATACTGAGCTAGACCAGCCCACAGTGCTACAATCCTCTCCGACAAGCTGTCTGTTTTCCCCCTTACCCCGCCTCTGATGGACACTGCTTTGGAAACCGATATCACGGCGATCGCCCCCCTCATGCCCGCCGACCAAACGCTCTACCTGCTGCTGGTGCTGCATTGCATAATCGGCCTGGCTGCCACTGCGGTTGCCTATTACAAAGGGCGAAATCTTGGACTCTGGCTATTTCTAGGGCTAACTTGCGGGACGGCGGCGTTGCTCGTTGCGCTAGTCATGAAGCGTCAACCCCGCCCTGTATAAAGGCTTGGCCCATCTTGCCCTGAGCGAGTCAACGGAAAATCTATTGGCGACAGCTTATTAGGCAGTTCGTAGAGTTTGCTGCTATAGTATAAAGAGTATCGCTATACCTCTAGCGCTAGCCTTAGCGCTGAGGCAGTTAGCTCTATGCAGGGTTTAACCCTGTTTTTGAGGAGTCTGCGTATCTGTTTGAAGCTTTGGCATAGATCCTCGCTATTGGGTTAGACAGTCCTGCGGCTGGATGATACTGTTTGGATGATGTCTGGACCAGGGCTTCAAGTTAGCCTGAAGTTAAGCTCGATTAAGCAGTTCCATTGATTGAGTTGATTGAGTTCCTCTACCCCGTCCTCGCCTTCTCTAGAATCCCAACCCACCTCCGGTAAGCTGTTATGCTGCACGCTGATCGTTTCGAGGGCACCCTGCCCAGACACTTGTACATTGTTTCTGGCTCCGACTCTCCCACCAAAGCCGAAGCACAGCCTCAAGCGTGTAGTTCCGCAGCAGACCTCCAAGAGCTTTTAGCAAAAGAAGTCAGCCCTAGCAAGCGGGCAGTAATTGAGACCCTTATTAAACTATGGGAAGCAAACCCAGGGGTGTACCTTCAGCAGATGGGTTGAGATGTGAATGACGACGATCAAGCCCTCAAAAGATTTTTGCAAGAACTTGTTCAGGGTAATAGAGGTCTAGAGAGTCAAGAGCTACAGGACTCGCTGCAAGGGCTTCTACAGGCAATCGACCGGGTTCAGAAAGCTGAGACTGATGATCCTGCTGAACTTCTCAAGGCCGCTGGGCTAGGCTACACAGGTAGAGTTTTAGGTTCCGCTCAACCCCAGCTAGGGTTGAGCGGAAAAATGTTTATGGGGGCGGATCTTAGAGGGGTCGTCCTCATTGGTGCGGATTTGCGGGGTGCAAATTTCAGTAGCGCTAACCTCTGCGCTGCAAACTTGACTAGCGCCATGCTGAATAACGCGGTGCTGATCAGCGCCAAGCTCAACGATGCCAGCCTCACCAGCGCGACATTATCAGGAGCAAACCTGACCAGTGCCACGGTGATGCGGGCGAACCTGATTGGCGCAGATTTGTCGGATACAAACCTATTTGCCTCGGATTTGCGCTATGCCAACCTGACGGGAGCGGCTCTCTGCCGCGCCAAGCTGGGAGAGGCGATGATGCTGGGGATTAACCTGCGTCGGGCAAACCTGATGAGTGCCGACCTGCGGGGCGCGAACCTCTACAGTGCCAATCTCTGTGGGTCTAATCTGTATTACGTCAACTTTAACGATGCGAATCTGGATGGCGTGGAGGTCGAAAAAGCCCGCTTCCGCCAGAATCAAGGCATTCCCAAGGAAACGCGGCGACAACTCATCCAAAAGGGCGCAGTTTTTGAAGATTAGGGCGATTATTCCAATCTCGATTCTCGATTTTGGATTTGCGATTTTGGATTTGCGACCCTTAGATGGTTCGTTAATTCGCTAGATGGTTTGTCCAGCGTTTGCAAGGCTCTTAGCCATTTCATTCGAGTTGTGCTTGCGAGTTGTGCTTGCGAGAATTGAGGCTAGCACTGGGGCAGGGGGGCTGCAAGATCGAGCGGCTGAGGTCAGTGTCTTGCAGAATTGCACCGTCTAAGTTGGCGTAGCTTAGGGTCGCCCAGCGTAGATCTGCCCGAATCAGCGTTGCGTGCTGAAAATTGGCTCCAAACAAATAGGCGCGGCTGAGGTGTGTGGCAACAAGCTGTGCGCCCTGAAGCTGCGCCTCGAAGAGGTAGGCATTAATCAGTTCTGTTTCTAGCAGGTTGGCTTTGCACAAGTTGGCGTGGTTGAGTGTGGCACGTTGCAGGTTGGCATAGGCTAGGCTGCTGCGCTCCAGGTTGGCATAGGCAAAGTTGGTGGCGCGGGCGTTGGCATAGCTGAGGTCTGCGCCGGTTAGGTTGGCGCGATAAAAGCTGGCCTCTCGCAAGTCGGCCTGTTGCAGCGTGGCCCCGACTAGCAGGGCATCAGACAGGTTGGCCGCCTGAAGCTGGGCGCTGCGGAGGGCTGCTAGCGTCAGGTCGGCATAGCTGAGGTCAGCGGCTCGGAGCAGGGCAAAGGCGAGATTGGCGTTTTGGAGGTTGGCATGGCGTAAATTAACGCCCTGCAAGTCGAAGCTGATGAGGTTGGCATGGCTGAGGTCTGGGGTGATGTTGGGGGCGTGCGATCGCCACTCGTTCCAGCGATCGCCCCCCATCCGCAGCAGCGCTAGATGCTCGGCGTTTGCCATAGCCTGCTCCTACGCCCTACTCCTTGCGTCCCGTGTCCGGGAACGGCCGACCCGACGAGTTCTCGATTGCCTCGATTGCTGCACGAGACCCCGCGATGATATCCCGTTCTTCGCCGCCCAGATAGAGCCGCCCAAAGCTGCCCACCGAGGAAATTTGCAGAATGTTGATCAGCGCTGCTTTTTCAGCTTCATTGGCAGCCAGCGAAGCATAGGCGGCTGGTTCTACCTCCAGCACATACAGCGTTTGCCCCGACAATAGCATTTGCCCCCGGCGGTTGCGGTTGATGAGCTGGGCGTGGTGCGGATCAATATTGCGAATAATTTGGCTAGAGATGATGCGCGGTTTGTAGCAGTCTTGTGCCCGCACGCCCAGTTCCGCCAGGATCGCCCGCCCTGCCGCCTGTGTTTCGCCCTGGCTACTGGAATGCACTTCTAGCAGACCGTACAGCCGCTCGGTAAACAGCACGCCTGGCCGCACGACGGCAGACTTGAGCGCAATGTCCATGAGGCGGTTGATTTCAATCCCTGGCGAAATCTCGATCCACAGAGAGGCATCACCCGGCAGCGGCAGAAACCCAACGGCAACCGTGCCCATATAGGCAGCGTGCTGAGATTGTAAGCGGTCAATATAAACGTAGCTGCGAAGCTCAATTCCCAAAGCTGGTTACGGGTAAAAAAACGACAAACCAATGCCCAGTGTATAGCTTTTCTGGGTACGGCTGGGAGTGAGTGCCGGATTTGCGGGAGAGTTGCAGGAGAGTTTTTGGAGGAGTGCGATCGCCCGTCCAAGGCCAGTCACATTTCTGCTGTGAAGAGAATAGACTTCTTGCGTGAATCGTGGCGCGGTACCGCCGCGCTACGATTCACACCCTCAAAACATCATTCATGCAAGAGGTTTAATGTGAAGAGAATAGATAGCTATAGGGAAAGCTAGGATCGGTTCAGGCTGCCCGTTGCCGATTACAGTTAAAAAATTACAGTTAAAAAATTACAGTTAAAAAATGATGCGTTAAAAAGATGCGTTAAAAAAGATGAGTCGGAACCTATCTAATCTAGCTATAGCCACCGTTGGGTTGGGTCATTCTGCTGGGGGCGGTGTGGCAAGCAGTGTTTTGGAGCGGCGATCGCCCACTAGTTGCCATGATTGAGGGACTCTCGCCCACGCCCGAAACGCCGCTGGCGCTGATGCTGCAATTTGTGATTGCGGTGCTGGCGGGCATTAGCGGTCAGGTAGTGGCGGCGTTTTTCAACGTGCCCAGCATTGTGTTTTTGCTGATTTTTGGCATTGTGCTGGGGGGCGACGGGCTGGATTGGCTGCATCCGCAGTCCCTCGGCGTGGGGCTGGAAGTCATTGTGGCGCTGTCGGTGGCGCTGATCTTGTTTGAAGGCGGGCTAAACCTAGAACTGCGGCAGCTCAACACGGTATCGGGCAGCCTGCGGAACCTCGTCACCATCGGCACGCTGATTACGCTGTTGGGTGGCGGCATGGCGGCCCACTGGCTGGGCGAATTTCCCTGGGCGATCGCCTTTCTCTATGCCGCGCTGGTCGTCGTAACGGGGCCGACCGTGATCAGCCCGCTGATGAAGCAAGTGCAGGTCGATCGCCAGGTATCGAGCCTGCTCGAAGGCGAAGGCGTGCTGATCGACCCGGTGGGCGCGATTTTGGCGGTGGTGGTGCTGGATGTGATCCTAAATGGCAACGCAGCGCCCCTGTCGGTAGCCAGTGGGCTGCTGCTGCGGCTGGGCATTGGCGGCGGCATCGGGGCGCTGGGCGGCTGGCTGCTGGGGCAGTTTCTCAAGCAGGCCAAGTTTCTCTCAGAAGGGCAAAAGAATCTGGTGGTGCTGGCGGGTGTGTGGGGCTTGTTTGGGCTGGCGCAGAGCATCCGCAGCGAGTCGGGGCTGATGGCGGTGGTGCTGGCGGGGCTGGTGCTGCGGGCCTCGTCGATTCCCGATGAGCGGCTGCTGCGGCGGTTCAAAGAGCAACTGACGATTTTGGCCGTGTCGATTTTGTTCGTGCTGCTGGCGGCGGATCTGTCGATCGCCAGTTTGTTTGCGCTGGGCTGGGGCGCGGGGCTGACGGTGCTGGCGCTGATGTTTGTCGTGCGGCCGCTGAACGTGGCGGTGTGTACTTGGAACAGCGGGCTGAACTGGCGACAGAAACTCTTCATGTGCTGGGTTGCGCCCAGGGGCATCGTGTCGGCCTCGGTGGCCTCGCTGTTTGCGATTTTGCTGACTCAGCGCGGCATCAGCGGCGGCGAGGCGATCAAGGCGCTGGTATTTCTGACGATTCTCTCGACGGTGTTTTTGCAAGGGCTGACGGCGCGGTGGGTGGCGGAGTGGCTGGGCATTACGTCCAAGAAGGCGACGGGGGCGGTGATTGTCGGCTGCAACCCGCTGAGCCTGCTGATTGGGCGCATGTTTCAGGAGCGGGGCGAGTCGGTCGTGCTGATCGACACTGACTTGGCAGCGTGCAAGCTGGCGGAGCAGGAGGGCTTGCGGGCGATCGCCAGTAGTGCGCTGGATACCGACGTGTTGGAGCAGGCTGGCTTGGGACGTGTGGGTACTTTTTTGGCACTGACCAGCAACGGCCAGGTAAATCAAGTCCTGGCACAGCGGGCTGCCGAGGAGTTTCAGCCGCCCCGCGTGCTGGCGGTTGTGCCAGGAGATTTGAGCCAGGAAAGCGAACCAGTGGCGATCGCCACCAGTGCTTCGAGCAGCACCACACCCGCCACGTCCTCGCCCAAAGTGCAGCCTGCCTTTGTGCCCAAAATGCCGCTCAAAATCTGGAACCGTTACCTCGAAGATCGCGACGTGCGCCTAGGCGAAACCATCTTTCAGGAGCCAATCCTAGTCGAGCAGCAGGTGCATTTGGCGACACTGATTGCCGATGGAAAGCTGATGCCGCTGCTGGTGGAGCGTGAAGGACAACTTCAGGTTGCCTCTACGGAGGCGCTACAAGCGGGCGATCGCCTCCTCTACTTGTGGCACAATCCCAAATCCAAAATGCTAAAACGACTGGGCGGCAGCAACCCCAATGTTCGCCTGATACCAGAACGCATCGCCGATGTGGAGACCCTGCCCCAGCCCTCGGCTGAAATCGAACAGCTTTTGTCCAAATCCATCGCCGCTGCGCCTTTGGTTGAGGATGCAGACGGCGATCGCCCCAACCCTGCCGCCCCGAATGATTCTCCGGAGAACTCTCCAACTCAACCCCCTGGCAAACTGCTGCAATCTGACGCTGCGGCAGATAAGGTGACTCCAGACACTAGGTCAAAAGATGCGCCAGAAGACACGCCAGAAGCGTCCGTCTCCTAGTCGTCCGACACGTCCGACCGCTTGACCCAGATCGCTAGACCACCCCCGCGCCCCCGCGCCGCCAAAAACTGGGGCGTAGCCTGGAAAAAAGCAAAGAAGGGCAGTTTGGCGATCGCCCTTGCCGCAAAGGCTTCTGCTGATTCTTGGCGCAGGGTGCGTTGCCACAGGGGGCGATCGCCGACACCAATCGCCATTTCGGTAAAGTCAAAGGCCAGCAGATTCTTTTTGGGTTGAAAGCGGCATGGCCCGATGAATCGAAGCCACAGCCCGCCCAGCGTTACCTGATTGGCGATCGTGCCCTGGTTCGTCGCTGGGGCATCCGACGCAAAGCTGATCTGTGCGGGCACAAACTGGGGCCAATAAAAGCCTGGCCCCAGTCGAAGACTACGCCTGCGGGCTTTGCGCGTGGCTGTGGCAAAGCAGAGTCGCCACTGTCCTAATAAGG
>JBDNCP010000049.1:0-29427 GCA_046719575.1 Cyanobacteriota bacterium | reverse complement strand
GCAATGAGGTGGGCGCGAATGGCGGCGATCGCCCGGTTAATATCAGCCTCGGCGTGCGATCGCCATCCGGCCTGAATTGCCTCAAAAATCTGCCGATGCTCTTGGCGAATCTCCAGCACGCGGGGATTGCGGCGCGTCGTTTGCACCCGCAGCAGCGCCATCTTGTCAAACACCTGATCCAGCAGCGACACCAGCCAGCGATTGCCGGAGCTTTCGGCAATCAGCCGATGAAACCGATAGTCCAGATCCAGCATTTCGGGGCTGTATTCGGTCTGAGTTTTGCCCAGCTTCTCAGATTGCGCGACCAACTGTTCGAGCGATCGCACTTGCTCTGGCGTGGCCTGTTGGCAGGCTCCCTGCACCGCAAACTGCTCCAACGCCAGCCGACAGTCATAAAGCTGAATCACGTCTTCGACCGACAGCGATGCGACTCGCAGCCCACCGCTGCTGTCGGCCGTCACGAGCGTATCCCGCTGAAGTTGGCGCATCGCCTCGCGAATCGGCGTGCGGCTAACCTGGAGCCGCTCTGCAAGCTGCGTCTCAACCAGCCGCTGCCCCGGAGCCAGATCGCCCGACAAAATGCTGGCCCGCAGCGCTTCATAGGTCTGCTCGTAGAGAGATTTACTGCGTTGAACCGAAAGAGAAGAGAGGGTCAAAACGAGAAAATCCTTTGCGTCAACTCGGCAAATATTCGGCAAATATTCGGCAAGTATATACAGACCTCAAGGCCATCAAGGTCATCTAAGATTCTATGCCCTGTATGCAGTGTACATGCACGATTGACTAACAGCCAGGTTCCTGCCTCGTTAGGGCAGCGCGACCGCAGCGCGACCCCTTATCGCTTCTCCTCAAACTCTGACATCTAACTGCAAAATTCTTGTAACGTGGTAAGGAGTAATCCAGCCAATTCTGCGCCAGTTATGACTGCCACCATCCCCAACTTGCCCAGCCAATACGACGCTGCGATCGCCGAACCCAAATGGCAACGCTATTGGGAAGAGCGGCAAGTCTTTAAGGCAGACCCAAACGCTCCTGGTGAGCCATACTGTATCGTAATTCCGCCGCCCAACGTCACGGGTAGCCTGCACATGGGTCACGCCTTTGAACACGCGCTGATCGACGTGCTAGTGCGCTATCACCGGATGATCGGACGCAACACGCTGTGGCTTCCTGGCACTGACCACGCCAGCATCGCCGTACAAACGCTTTTGGAAAAGGAACTGCGACAGCAGGGCAAAACCCGCTACGACGTGGGCCGCGAAGCATTTTTGAAACGTGCCTGGGAATGGAAAGAAGAATCCGGCGGCACGATCGTTGGTCAGCTCCGCCGCCTGGGGCTATCGGTAGACTGGAGCCGTGAGCGCTTCACGATGGACGAAGGGCTGTCGAGGGCAGTGCTGCACGCCTTCAAGCAGCTTTATGACGAAGGGCTGATTTATCGTGGGCAATATATGGTGAACTGGTGCCCCGCTAGCCAGTCTGCTGTGTCGGATCTGGAGGTAGAAAACCAGGAAGTGAACGGACACCTCTGGCACTTCCGCTATCCGCTAACCGACGGTTCTGGCTTCATTGAGGTGGCAACGACACGGCCGGAGACGATGCTGGGTGATACGGCAGTGGCAGTGAACCCAGGAGACACGCGCTATCAGCATTTGATTGGTAAAACGATTCGCCTGCCGATTACCGGACGCGAGATCCCGATTATCGCCGATGATTACGTGGATGCTAGCTTTGGCACAGGCGCGGTAAAGATTACGCCTGCCCACGACCCCAACGACTTTGAGATGGGCAAGCGCCACAACCTGCCCTTCATCAATGTGATGAACAAAGACGGCACGATGAACGAGGTCGCCGGGCCGTTCCAGGGACTCGATCGCTTCGATGCCCGCAAAAAAGTCGTGCAGCGGCTTCAGGACGAGGGCTTTTTGGTGAAGGTGGAAGATTACAAAACTACCGTGCCCTACAGCGATCGCGGCAAGGTGCCCATTGAGCCGCTGCTTTCGACCCAGTGGTTTGTGAAAATCCGACCGCTGGCCGACGCAGCGCTCGATCGACTGGACAACTACAACGAACCCGAATTTATTCCCGAACGCTGGAAAAAGGTCTACCGCGACTGGCTGGTGAGCCTGCGCGACTGGTGCATCTCGCGGCAACTCTGGTGGGGGCATCAGATTCCCGCTTATTACGCCGTCAGCGAGACGGGTGGCGAAATCACCGACGATACGCCGTTTGTGGTGGCGATGTCAGAAGCAGAAGCGCGATCGCAGCTTGTGGCCCGCTATGGCGAAGGCGTGCAGGTGCAGCAAGACCCCGACGTGCTGGATACCTGGTTTTCTTCGGGACTCTGGCCCTTTTCGACAATGGGCTGGCCAGAGCAGACGAACGACTTGGCGACCTACTACCCGACAACGACGCTGGTGACGGGCTTCGACATTATCTTTTTCTGGGTTGCCCGGATGACTATGATGGCGCAGCACTTTACTGGCAAGATGCCGTTTCAGTACGTCTACATTCACGGGCTGGTGCGCGATGAAAACAACAAAAAAATGTCGAAGTCGGCGAACAACGGCATCGACCCGCTGCTGCTGATTAATAAATACGGCACTGACGCGCTGCGCTATACGCTGGTGAGAGAAGTGGTGGGCGCGGGGCAAGACATTCGCCTGGAATATAACCGCAAGACCGACGAATCGCCTTCGGTGGAAGCGTCGCGCAACTTTACTAACAAGCTGTGGAACGCCTCCCGGTTTGTGATGATGAACCTAGATGGGCAAACGCCTGCCCAACTGGGTGAACCGGGTTCTGAAGGGCTGGAGATGAGCGATCGCTGGATTTTGTCGCGCTATCATCAGACGATTCAGCAAACTCGCCACCAGATTGATAATTTCGGGCTGGGCGAAGCGGCGAAGGGTCTGTACGAGTTCATCTGGGGTGACTTTTGCGACTGGTACATTGAGCTAGTCAAGTCGCGGCTTCAGGATACTAGCGCGGGCGATCGCCGCCGTTCGGCTCAGCAAACCCTAGCCACCGTGCTAGAAGGTACGCTGCGCCTGCTGCATCCCTTCATGCCGCATGTCACCGAAGAAATCTGGCACACGCTGACGCAGACGGGCGAAGAGGCAACGCTGGCGCTCCAGGCTTACCCGGTGGCTGACCCGCAGCGGATTAATGCTGGCTTGGAAGACCAGTTTGGGCTGATCTTTGACACCATTCGCACGGTGCGGAATCTGCGGGCAGAGGCAGATATCAAGCCTGGTGTGAAAATTCGCACCGTACTGCAAACAGACAATGCTCAGGAGCGGGCAATTCTCACCGCTGGACAGACCTATATTAAAGACCTGGCAAAGATCGAAGTCCTCTCGATTCCCGAACCTGTTGCTGCGCCGACTGCCCCCAGCGACTCTCTGCCTGCGCCCAACGAGTTTGAGTCGGAAGCGCTGCATCTGGCAAAAGGGGCTGCTGAAGCCGCCTACAAAGCGGTCGAAGGCGTGAACTTTGGTTCTCTAGAACGCTATCGCAAGCTGATTGTGACGCTGGGGCTGGTAGTGGCATTGGTGCTAGTGTCGCGGGTGGTGTTGGCGACGGTGCATTCGCTCAACGGGCTGATTTTGATCACGCCGCTATTGAAACTGCTGGGCTTTGGCTATACGGTCTGGTTTGCGATTCGCTATCTCTCGACCGCCCAAAAACGCCGAGAGTTCAGCGAATTGATCAATCGGGTTTTGCAAGATATCGTGGGCGAGACATCTGCTGCTGACGCTGCGCCGATGCCTCAAGTCACGCCGCCCCCTCAAACCGCGAAGCCCGTCCCGGTTCCCGAGCTACAGCCGATTCCGGCTCCTCCGGGCGGCACGCCCCAGGCCATGGTGGGCGTGGTGCGGACGGTGCAGGTGTCGGTGCCGCTGGCGGGCGTAGTAGACGTTGCTGCGCTGCGGGCTAAGATTGAGAAGGATCTGGCGAAGGCAACCGCAGAAGCCGAAAGCCTGCGATCGCGCCTCAGCAATGCCAACTTTGTCGATCGCGCGCCAGCGGAGGTGGTTCAGGGGGTGCGGGATGCATTGGCAGAAGCCGAAACTCAGGCTAATATTCTGCGCGATCGCCTCTCCAGGCTGTAGGCTATAGTCTGAGCAAGTTGTCGATTGCTATGACCGTTTAGAATCTTCATGCAATTCGGCTGCGATCGCCTTAGACTCTTAGCAATGCCAGCGGTATACTTGGTTCTTAAGGGTTCATAAATCTTCTCAATCACAGCTCGATTCTGATGCTCTACCTGGCTCAGGTGACAACGCGAGATTCCGAAGGGAAGGCGGGCCTAAAGTTGCTTGCCCGAAAGCGTGCTGACTACGTTTGGGCGGTCTGTGAGTCAGAAGATATTCTGTGGGCTGAGGCATCCGAACATTATGCAACAGGTATGTTGGTTCTCGTAGAGCTAAGTGGCTCGATGAAAGTCAAGCAGGTGCGGGATGCCAAAGATTGGGTTTTGGGAATCGTGCAGGATTATCTAACTGCTGGGGTGTCGCCAGCGCTGCTCCATGAAGAAGCCCAGCGGGCTGAGCAGTGGCGGCAGTCCTACACCATGAAAGAGCAGGAAATCGGGCGGCGGGCGCTGGAGGTCGAAGCGTGGCGCGACCAGATTCAGGAGCTAGAGGAAAACCTGAAGCGCGAAAAGAAACAGATTGAGATGATGGCCAACGCGCTCCGGCTTAATGCAGAAGCTGGTGCCGGTTCTCGTGCTACGAATGCTGCTGCTCCTACTGTAAACCATAGCAACTACAATGTTGGTCAGGATGTTGCTGTACCAAGTCCGTCAGAAGAGTCTCAGCCAGTCTAGAATACAAAGATAAAAAAAGATAAAAGGGCAATAAAAAGGCAAAAAAGTTGAAAGAGATGCAGATTTTAGGGCGTTTTGACCTTCTCGGTGAGGGCGATCGCCGTGTCTGCTGAAAGAGCCGTGTCTGCTGAAAGATCAGATGTTGGAAACAGAACGCGCTCAATACGTTCTAGCGCTAGGCTTAGATCATCGTTCACCACCTGCACATCAAACTCGTCGGCCGCATTAATTTCGGCGCGGGCCCGCTCTAGCCGGCGGGCGATCGCCTCCTCCGAATCCTGCCCCCGACCCCGCAGGCGATGCTCTAGCTCATGCATCGAAGGCGGCAACACAAAAATCCGCAGCGCCTCTGGGAAGGTGTGCCGAATTTGCCGTGCCCCTTCTAGCTCAATCTCTAGAATGACCCACTTGCCCTCTTGCACTGCCGCTTCTACAGGGCGTCGCGGCGTGCCATAACAGTTCCCCGCAAACTCGGCCCATTCCAGCAGTTCTCCTTGCTCAACCAGCGCCTGAAATTCAGCCCGACTCAAAAAAAAGTAGTGCTGTCCATCAACCTCTCCCGGTCGCGGCGCACGAGTCGTCGCCGAAATCGAGAGATAAAGCTCAGGATGCCGTTTCATCAAGGCTTTCAAGAGCGTGCCCTTGCCAACCCCGCTCGGCCCAGTTAAGACAATTAGCCTGCCACTTGACCAACGCTCTTGCATGTAACAACTGCAACCAAAAACTTAAGGATCTTCATTCTACATGCAGTTGCCGATCTCGCCAGTCTAGATATCAACTGCCATGTTCACCGCGTCTCTTCGAATTTTGGGGTTAGTCATCACTGTTGTCTTTGCTGACCATAAAGCGGTTGGCGACCGTCTCAGGCTGAATCGCCGACAACACGACATGCCCAGAATCAGTCACAATCACTGCGCGAGTGCGGCGACCATAGGTTGCGTCGATCAACTGCCCGCGGTCACGCGCATCGCTGATGATACGCTTGATGGGGGCTGACTCGGGGCTGACAATGGCAATTACCCGATTTGCAGATACGATATTGCCGAAACCGATATTAATGAGCCGGATGTCCATACGAATCCATGCGGAATAGAGATTGAGCGGAACGATGTGTGAAATCGACGAATTGCCCTAAAGAAAGCGGCACATTGGCCGCCTTACGGAGAACAATATGTCCAGAAACAATACGTTTAGTACCTTTCAAATAGTTCTTAGATGAGTGATGCACTCGGTGAAAATCCCCAAATGGCTAGAGGGAGAGGTCACGGTTGTCACCCTCAACCCAAGGCTAATGGTAATCATTCTGACCAATAATAGGATGTTTTACGCAAATATTTTCAACTTGTTAAAGTCAAATCTGATGGTAGTTTTTAGCAATTTTGTGATTAGAAGTCTGCCTATGAGCTTTGTGTAGCATGAATCTTGACTCATCCTGCTTCACCCGATTGGGTGAGGTTTTTCAAAAAAGCGTAAATGTTAGAGAAAAATCCGCCACCTTAGCTCAAAAAATCCGCCACCTCTCCATAGAACTTCCTAGAAAAAAATAGATTTCCAGAAAATCTGTGCAACCTGTTGACTACACCACTCTGATGGCAGCCTGCGCTGAGCTGCGGGCGAGCTGGCTTCCGGCTCGGCTGGAGCAGGTTGTGCAGCGCGATCGCCACACAATTGCCCTCTGCCTCCGCACGCTGAATCAGCGCGGCTGGCTCACCCTTTCCTGGCATCCGCAAGCCGCCAGAGTGTGTATCGACGCGCCGCCGCCCAAAGGCCCCGACACGTTTACTTTTAGCCAACAACTGCGGCATCAGCTTAACGGATTGGCGCTAGTGGCGATAGAGGCGATCGCCCCCTGGGAGCGCGTGCTGGATTTTCGGTTTGCGCGGCGGCCGGGGGACCCCGCCTTGTGGCATCTCTATGTCGAAATCATGGGCAAATACAGCAACGTTGTGTTAACAACTGCTGACAATCAGATCGTCACGGTGGCGCATCAGGTCAGTGCCCAGCAGTCGAGGGTGCGCCCGGTGCTGACGGGGCAACCCTACGAGTTTCCCCCTGGACTAACGGAATCGATGCCCAGCCTGGAGGAATCGCGCGATCGCTGGCAGGAACGGGTGGCGCTGATTCCTGGCCCGCTCAAGCGCAACTTGCTGAAAGCCTATCGCGGGCTGAGTTCGGCGCTGGTGCTGCGGCTGATCGCGGCGGCAGGACTTGATCCAGAGCGCGAGACGAATTCGCTGAGCGAGGCAGAGTGGGCCCGGCTGGGCGATCGCTGGCAGGCATGGCTCACCGCCCTGCAAACGCAGCAGTTTTCCCCCGGCTGGCTGCCCGACGGCTACACAGTGTTGGGTTGGGACGACGCGATTCCTGCGGAGTCGGTGCAGGCGCTGCTCAGCCGCTACTACACCGACGAGCTAAACCGCCAGGTGTTTTCTCAACTGCGCCACCAGTTGAATCAGCGCCTTACCAATCTGCTCCACAAGCTCTATGCCAAAGCCGAGGATTTCCAGGCGCGGCTGGCACAATCGGACGAGGCCGACCGCTATCGAGCGCAGGCCGATTTACTCATGGCGCATCTGCACGAGTGGCGGCCAGGGCTGAAAGCCATTGAGCTAGCAGATTTTGAAACCGGGGAACCCGTTAAGATTTCCCTCGATCCGGAGAAGAACGCGGTGCAAAATGCCCAGGCGCTTTATAAACGGCATCAAAAATTGCGGCGATCGCGCCTTGCCCTAGAACCTTTGCTCACAGAAGTACAAGCCGAAATCCACTACCTGGAACAGGTGCAGGTTGCCGTGCTGCAAGTGGATACCTACACCACGCCCGAAGATTTGGAAGCGCTAGAGGAAATTCGTGAGGAGCTGATTCAACAGCGCTATCTCGACGACCCCGACCAGCGCTATCGCGGAGCCGCCATCACCACTAACTTCCGCCGCTACCACACGCCCAGCGGCTTCGAGGTGCTAATCGGGCGCAACAATCACCAAAACGACCAGCTTACTTCGCGCATCGCCACCGACTATGACCTCTGGTTTCACAGCCAAGAAATTCCCGGAAGCCATGTCTTGCTGAGGCTTCCGGCGGGCGCTGCGCCAGAGGATGCCGACCTGCAATTCACAGCTGATTTGGCCGCCTTCTATAGCCGCGCCACCCAGAGCGACCAGGTGCCCGTCGTCTATACCGAGCTGCGCCATGTGTATAAGCCCAAAGGCGCAAGACCTGGCACGGTGATTTACAAGCAAGAGCGCGTGATTTGGGGACAGCCACAGCGGGCGAAGCGGTGGCTCGAATCGGGCGCGATCGCCCCCTCTGATTCAGCACCGGAACCCGTCGCCCCATGAGTCGTGTAGCAGGGTTGATTCTATTGCTGCTGAGCCTGCTGGGCCTGGCGCTCAGCCTGTGGACGGTCGTGCCTGCGCCGACTTTTGCGCTGCTGCCGCTGGGGGTGGGTGCGCCCGAAATCAGCCCACTGCTGCTGCTGGTGAATGGGCTGCTGGCGCTGGACGCGATCGCCCTCTTTGCGCTCAGCCGCCGTCCTTCGGTGCGACGCATGACCCGCAGCGCCATCGCCCTGTTCCTGATGTCCCTGTTGCTCAGCAGCATTCCGCTGTTGCAACTGCCGGGTGCAGTGCGGCAGGCAAATCAGGCAATGCAGGCGGCGTTGGGCGACACTTACGATTTGCCCGGAAATTCAGCCCAGAGCGGGCGATCGCGCCCATTTGTCTTCTCTGACCTGATGTTCGGTATTCCCATTGCTGCCGAAGTTGCCGCAGAGTCGATCGAATACGCCGCTGCCGACGGCACACCGCTGCGTTTGGTGAAATATCAGCCTGTGAAATATCAGCCTGTGAAATATCGGCCTGTGAAATATCAGCCTGTGAAATATCGGCCCGTTGCGCCCGCCGAGAACCGAGGGGCGATCGCTGCGATTTATGGCGGTGCGTGGCGATCGGGCGATGCCGACGAAAACGCGCACTTTAACCGATATCTGGCGGCGCAGGGCTACACGGTGATCGCGCTGGACTATCGCCACGCGCCAGAGCATCCGTTTCCGGCGCAGCTTCAGGACGTGCAACTGGGGCTGCGGCTAATTCGCCAGCGAGCGGCAGAATGGGGCTTTGAGGGCGATCGCCTGGCCCTAATCGGCTGGTCGGCAGGCGCACACCTGGCCACGCTGGCCGCCTTTCAGCCCGACGCGGTGCCCGTGCGGGCGATTGTCAGCTACTACGGCCCGGTAGACCTGACGGAAGGCTATCGCAGCCCACCGCGCCCCGACCCCATCGACACCCGCGCCGTGCTGGAGGACTTTCTGAACGGCCCGCCCGACACCCGCCCCGCCGACTATCGCGCCGCCTCGCCAATCACTTATGTGCGGCCCGGCCTGCCGCCCGCGCTGCTGATCTATGGCGATCGCGACCATATTGTGAAGCCCGAGTTTGGCCAACGGCTCCATCAGCAGCTTGTTGCCCATCAAAACACCGCTGCCCTGATCCGCCTGCCCTGGGCAGAACATGCCTTCGACGCGGTCTTTCGCGGCATCGGCAACCAGATCGCGCTATACCATGTGGAGCGGTTTCTGGATTGGGCGATCGCCCAGTAGCTTCAGAAATGAGTTGTGATAATGAGTTGTGATGCGATGTCGCCGCATCACAACTCATGCAAGTGATTAAACCTCTTGCATGAATGCTGTTTTGAGGGTGTGAATCGTAGCGCGGCGGTACCGCGCCACGATTCACGCAAGAAGTCTATGGATCAATCGGCTGATCAATCGGCGATCGCCAGCGCAATCTTCCCCGTGCAGGAACCCGTCTCCAAAAGCCGATGCGCCTCTGCCGCCTCCGCTAGAGGAAATGTATGGCTGAGGACGATCCGCAGCTTGCCCTGGTCGATCCATTGGGCGCAGCGGTGCAAGATTTCTGCCTGGTGCGCCTGGGCCGCTTCCAGCCCCTGGAGCATCGGGGTGAGCATCAGTTCAAAGCTGACCCTCAAGTTGCGATCGCGCGCAGTTTTCCAATCGGTCTGCGAGTCGGGCGCGAGAATCGACACCACATCGCCATACACCCGCGTCATCGCAAAGCACTGCGACAACACGCCGCCGCCCACCGTGTCAAAGCTGACATCAACCCCTGTTCCCTCGGTCAGCGCCATCACCTGCGTCACGGGATCGGTGGTTCGGTAGTCAATCGTGGCGGTGGCTCCCAGATCTCTCGCCAGCGCCGACTTTTCCTCTGTGCTGACGGTGGCGTAGACCTGTGCCCCTACCTGCCGCGCTAGCTGAATCGCTACGTGCCCTACGCCGCCCGCGCCCGCCTGCACCAGCACCGTCTGCCCGGCTTGCAGCCGAGCGCGATCGCACAGCGCTTCCCATGCCGTAATCAACACCAAGGGCGCAGCGGCGGCTTCGGCAAAGCTTAGCGTAGCGGGCTTGGGTGCAACGCAGCGTTCTTCTACCACGGCAAATTCGGCATAGGTTCCCGGTGCGCCACCCAGACCGCCCTGGCAGAAATACACCGCCTCGCCGATATGAAACTGTTTCACCCTGGCCCCAACCGCCTCCACCACACCGGCCCCGTCGCAGCCTAAAATGGCGGGCATCTGCTCCGGATAAAACGTACCGCGCTTCCGCAGCTTGGTGTCGATTGGGTTCACGCCCGCTGCTTTGAGGCGGATTAGCAGCGCCGTATCGCTGGTCAGGCGGGGTTCAGGAACGTCGTGCAGTTGCAGCACCTCCGGCGCACCTGGCGCAGTCATCAGTACAGCTTTCACCCGGTTTTCCTCCTCCTTGAGCCAGACCAATCTTGAGCTAGACCAATCTTGAGCTAGACCGAATCTTGAGCTAGACCGATCAGACGTTATAGTAGCCTGTGAACTGGACATAAAGTTTCAGCCCAGCTTGCTCTGAATTGTAAGGCCGCAGGCTGAAACCACACCCGCTGCGAAGTCGGCAAGTTACACTAGTGCTATCCAATCAGAGCCTGTGTTCTGGCACGACTGAAAGCTGCAAGGTATGCGTGATTTTCGACCCAGCCCGCTGACCCACAAAATCCTACCGTCTCGCCCTCGCTCCACTCGAACTGCCCGTGCTGCGGCGACCGGTGCAGTTGCAGCGGTTTGGCTGGCACTACAAGCCGTGCTAGTCGCCCCGCCCGCGATGTCCCAAACCAGTACACCCCGGTCTCAAGGACGTCTTAGCTACACAGGGCTGATTGAAAAAATTGAAGCCGGTCAGGTGTCTAGAATCGAGGTCGATTCTTCGCGGGGTGTGGCGCAGGTTTACCTGAAGGATCGCAGCAATACGCCGCAAGAAGTCATTCTCTTCAGCAATTCAGACGATAATCAGGCCCTATTTGAAACGGCGCGGGATAACAATGTCGATGTTGCGGCCCAGTCTTCAGCAGACAGCAGTGCGGTTTCGTGGTTTATTACCAATGCGCTGCTGGCGTTTTTGCTGATTGCAGGGCTGCTGATGATCCTGCGCCGTTCCAGCAATGCCTCTGGGCAAGCGATGAACTTTGGCAAGTCTCGCGCCCGCTTCATGATGGAAGCCAAGACGGGCGTGACGTTTGACAATGTGGCAGGCATCGAAGAAGCGAAAGAAGAACTGCAAGAAGTGGTGACCTTCCTGAAAAAGCCAGAGCGCTTTACAGCGGTCGGAGCCAAAATTCCCAAAGGGGTGCTGCTGGTGGGCCCGCCGGGGACTGGAAAAACGCTGATGGCCAAGGCGATCGCCGGAGAGGCGGGTGTTCCCTTCTTCAGCATTTCTGGCTCAGAATTTGTGGAAATGTTCGTCGGCGTGGGGGCATCTCGCGTCCGCGACCTGTTCAAAAAAGCCAAGGAAAACGCACCCTGCATCATCTTTATCGATGAGATTGACGCGGTGGGACGGCAGCGCGGCGCGGGCATCGGCGGCGGCAACGACGAGCGCGAGCAAACGCTGAACCAGTTGCTCACCGAGATGGACGGCTTTGAAGGCAACACGGGGATTATTATCATTGCTGCCACCAACCGCCCCGATGTGCTGGATTCGGCGCTGCTGCGCCCCGGCCGGTTTGACCGTCAGGTGCAGGTCGATTTGCCTGGCTACAAGGGTCGTCTGGGTATTTTGGAAGTCCACGCCCGCGACAAGAAGCTGTCGCCGGAGGTGTCTCTAGAGGCGATCGCCCGCCGCACGCCGGGGTTCTCTGGGGCAGACCTAGCCAACCTGCTGAATGAAGCCGCCATCCTCACGGCCCGTCGCCGCAAGGAAGAAATCACGCCCCTGGAAATTGACGATGCCATCGACCGCATCACTACAGGCATGACCCTGACACCGCTGCTCGACAGCAAGAAAAAGCGGCTGATCGCTTATCACGAGGTCGGCCATGCGCTGCTGATGACCCTGCTGAAAAACTCCGATCCGCTGAATAAAGTAACCATTATTCCTCGCTCTGGCGGTGTGGGCGGTTTCGCGCAGCAGACTTTCAACGAAGAGATGATCGACAGCGGCCTCTATACCCGTGCTTGGCTACTCGACCGCATTACCATTGCCCTGGGCGGACGCGCAGCCGAGGAAGAAGTGTTTGGTGACTCAGAGGTGACCGTTGGAGCGAGTGGCGACATTCGCGTGGTGGCAGACTTGGCCCGCGAGATGGTGACGCGCTACGGCATGTCTGACTTGGGGCCGTTTGCACTGGAAAGCGGCAACAGCGAAGTGTTTCTGGGACGCGATCTGATGTCGCGGTCCGAATATTCCGAAGAAATCGCCGTCAAAATCGACCATCAGGTGCGCGACATTGCCATGCGCTGTCACCGTGAAGCCCGCCGCATT
This sequence comes from Cyanobacteriota bacterium, assembly GCA_046719575.1. GTDB lineage: Bacteria > Cyanobacteriota > Cyanobacteriia > Elainellales > Elainellaceae > Thermoleptolyngbya. The sequence goes on along the minus strand of JBDNCP010000049.1, from coordinate 16,792 downwards.
ATCCGCGAAAACCGCGCCCTGGTAGATAAGCTGGTGGATATTTTGCTAGAGCAGGAAACCATTGATGGGGAACAGTTCCGCAAGATTGTGGGTGAGTCGGTCGAGCTACCCGAACAGCAGCTTGCTGCCCAGGGGATTTAGCAGCACAACACCACCCGTCAGCCGTCTGCTCATTAACCGTCTGCCAGAAATAGCCCCGTCTCTGTGCAAATTCCTTTTAGCGGGCGATCCCACGGATCTCGCGGTAGTCGGGGCACGCGGGCATACTCAAAGACAATGCCAATCGTAATCTTGCTGCGCCACTGGGGTTGGCTCAGCATTCGGTCATAAAAGCCGCCGCCATAGCCCAGCCGATAGCCCTGCACGTCGCAGGCCAGCGCCGGAACTAGGATGAGGTCTACCTCTGCTGGGCTAAGCTGGAGCGATAGTGGATGGGGTTCGGGAATGCCAAACGCCCCCGTTTGCAGCGGATAGGCGCGGGGCATTGCGGCTCCGTCGGGTGACCAGCGATGCCACACCAGGTCTTTGTCCACGCAGCGAGGAAAGCCCCAGCGCTTGGGCAGGTGGAACAGCGGGCCGAGGTCGGGTTCTTGGCGCACGCTGAAATAGGCGAGGACGGTACGCGCTTGAGCAAATCCATCCCAACTTTGTAATCGGGCACAGAGGCGATCGCTCTTTTCGCGCCATAGGTCGGGATGCATCGCCTGACGCGCCTTGAGCAGCGATCGCCGTCGAATAGCCTTTTCCTGATCGCGGTCAGCTTGAGAACTAGCGTCCAAGGGGTTGGGGGTTGGGGATTAAGGGTTAGGCTCAAAGTCCCCCTTACCAAGGAGGATTTAAGGGGAGCGGCTCAACCAGCAGAGGTTTCACCCCTCACTCTAGAGGGTTTTGCGCTGGGGAGGCAAGCCAGATCATCGACCCGAAAGCCAGGCCAGCTCAACCACCGTCAGGTCATACCAAAAGCCCGAATTTGCAGGAACCTGTCGGAGGCGATCGCCACATTGCCGCGTCCCCAACTGACCACAGGCCAGACTCAGCAACTCCTGCTGAGACACCGGGCGGCCGCTGGGCGTAAACCAATTTGCGCCAAACCGCGCCGATCGCCCATTGGGATAAAACCACGACGAGCCAGCAGTTAGCATTTGCCCATTGGGATATTGCCAGGACGAGCCAAAGCGCCCCGCCACGCCGTTGGGATAATTCCAGCCGTTGCCAAACCGAGCAACTTGTCCATTTCCCCAGCGGCTGAGGCTAGTGGCCACGCCGCCGCTGCTGCATATCGCCAGTTGCGCTCCCGTGACAGCATCGCTCAGAGAACTGCCCGCGTCCCACATATAAGACAACCGCGCCATGACGGTTAAATCGGTGCAGTCTTGCGTAGACACCAGCGGCAGAGGGGCGGGCGGCTCTGGTCGGCGACGCGGGCGATATTCATAGCGGGGATAACAGTCGTAGCCCGGATAGCAGTGGGGCAGGCGATTCCCGTAGGGATTGCTTCGCGAATCGCGCCGATGGGGATCATTGCGCCAATCGTCATCGCGCCAATCGTCGTCCTCTCGCCAGTCGTAGGGGTCACGTTCGGGGCGATCGCCCCGCCGCCGAATAATGATTCGCTGCGCCAGCGCGGTAGGCGTTTGGCGGGTGCTGGGTTCCGCCGCTGATTGGGCATCGCGGCTCATTGCCGAACCGTCCAACGGCATCGCCAGCCCGCCTAATGTTCCCAAAGTCAGGGCGATCGCCCGATGCCGGTAGAACAGATGGGGCGATCGCGCTCGCATCGCGGCATTTCGGGATAGCCGAGGCAAATCGGTGTAAGCGTATAGCATCCTAAAAAGCTGGCCAATCATCTAGAAACCCCAATCCCAAATCCAAACTCTAAAACCCAAAATCGCCAGCCTGCCACACCTGCGGCAAATAGCGGATCTGCGTGCTGGCATCTGCCCCCAGTTCGCTGTGGGCGGCGGCGGCGAGTCGTCCGGCGGCGGCGTGCCACCAGGTGGCGGCGGCCACGACTGGCTCCAGGGGAAGATCGCGCCGCGCCGCCTGGGCCAGCAGTCCCCCCAGCAGCCCCGTTAGCACATCGCCACTGCCGCCCCGCGCCAACGCTGGCGTGCTGTCGGGATTAAGCCACACAGCCGGCCGGCTGGGTGTGCCGATCGCCACTTTTGCCCCCTTCAGCAGCACGATCGCCCCCGACTGCTGGGCGGCGCGGCGCACCGTTTCAATGCGATTCCCGCAGGGAAAGTGCGCCGCACCGCTTGCGCGAATGCTTCGCGAATCGCCCTGTTCCTCCATTCCAGCTTCAGCGACCAGACCAGGAAATAGGCGGCGAAACTCGCCCGGATGCGGCGTGAGAACCGTCGGCGCAGTCCGCTGGCGCAGCGTAGATACCGGGTCAAGCGTCGCCAGAATATTTAGCCCGTCGGCATCTAGCAGCAGCGGCGCAGACGTGTCCAGCAGATGCTTCACCAGCGCCACTGGCTCGCGAGTCAGCCCACACCCGCAGGCGATCGCCGTGTAGTCTGCCAGGTTTATCGCTTCGGGTAACTGGGCGATCGCCCCAGCTTCCGTTTCCCTACAGCCCCACACCAACGCATCCGGCACCTGCGCCACCAGCATCAGCCGCAGCGACTCTGGTACGGCGATTGACAGCATTCCCACGCCGCTGGCCCGCGCCGCCTGGGCCGCCAGCAGCGCCGCCCCCGCATACTGCCGCGACCCGCAGACCAGCAGCAAGTGTCCCTCACGGTACTTGTGGGTCGTGGCGGCACGCGGGAGTGGAAGGGCGGCGATCGCCCGCTGCGGCGTGATGCGGCAGAGGTCGGGCGGGGTTCCTAGCACTTCGGTAATATCTGCCAGCGGCAGGTCAAAGTCGATCAACTCCGCCTGCCCGATCCAGTCTTGCCCCTGGTCTTGCAAAAACGCCTGCTTCCACAGCCCTAGGCAGAAGGTGTGCGTTGCCCGCACGGCCGTTCCCAGCACCGCGCCCGTGTTGGTGTGAAGTCCAGAAGGCAGGTCTATACTCAGCACGGGTTTTTGCCAGGTGTTGATCTGGTCAACGGCGGCGGCGATGTCTCCAGAGAGCGATCGCGTCAGCCCAAAGCCAAACAATCCGTCAATCAGTACGTCGCAACCTGCCAACTCATCTAGCGCCACTTGGGGAATGCCCAAACTGGCGGCATAGCGGGCATGGCCAGCCGTTAGCTCCTTCAGACTGACAAACGGCGTGTAAAGTTTCACCCCATAGCCGCGAAAATGCAGCTCTCGCGCCACCACCAGCGCATCGCCGCCGTTATGCCCTGGCCCCACCAGGATTCCGAACGTCGTCCGAGTATCGGGATACAGTTCGCAGACGCGCCGGACAATCAGCCCCGCCACCTTTTCCATCAGCGCCGCCACGGGCATCCCCGCCGCAAACACCCGCGACTCGATCGCCGCCATCTGGCTGGCAGAAACGACAAACTGCTGGATTTGGGTCTGCCGCATGGGAAGGGTTGGGGGTTGGGGGGAGTCTGGCAAGAGACTCTTGCTGTTGCGATCCTATCCCTAATATTGATTTTGGATTTTGGATTTTGGATTTTGGATTTGCGATTTTGGATTGCCAGTCGAGCGGTTGCGGGGCTTCCAGGAGTTTCATGCGTATCGACACTTAGGAGCCTTGAGATAAGGTAAAAGGTTTCGCGTTGCGCTTTTATCGTTGTCGATGGCTACACTTGGAAAAACTTGTGAAAAAACTTGTTGCAGAATCAGGGCTGAAAAGGGAAATTGTGCAAATTCGGGAAGATGATCTAGCGGGTGAAAAGATTGCGGCGCTGCTGCGAGAGCATCTGGAAAACATGCATGAAATCACGCCACCCGGAAGCGTTCATGCGCTAGATCTGGAACGCTTGCGATCGCCCGACATCACCTTTTGGAGCGTGTGGCAGGGGGACGACCTGCTGGGCTGTGGCGCACTGAAGGAACTGGACACCACCAGCGGCGAAATCAAGTCGATGCGGACGGTGCAGGCGCATCGCCGCCAGGGTGTTGCTGCAAAAATGCTGGCGCATATTCTGGCAGAGGCGCAGCGGCGCGGCTACAGCCGGTTGTATCTGGAAACCGGAGCGCTGGCGGAGTTTGCCCCAGCGCGATCGCTCTATGCCCGCTACGGGTTCGAGCCGTGTGGCCCATTTGCCGACTATGCCGATGATCCCAACAGCGCCTTTATGACCAAGAAACTTTAGATTTGGCGCTCAACCAGTCAGCTTTGTAAATAGCCCTCGATCGCCGGACGGATGGGCGCGATGCTCTTGTAGCGCTGCATCTCAGGCGGAATCTGGGCGATCGCCCTCACCAGCCCCGCCGCCGCCTCCGGATATTGCCGCACCATCGCCAGCGGATAGGTGTACGTTCGCACGGTAAACAGCACGCCGCCGCTCTGGGGCAAGCGCCGCACCGTCTGCCGCTCTACCCGAATCCACAGACGCGCTCCGGCGTTTACCGCAGTAATGTCAGTAATGTCAGTGGGAACGGGATGGTGGCGCTGAACGCCCAAAAATAGCTCTGGCGTATCGACGATACTCCAGTTAAACCGATAGCCAGGATGATCAGACTGGAGCCGCGCAAAGAAGGTATCCATCGGTCGCGCCAGCGTCTTGTCGTATCCCGGAACAGGCGCGTGGATCTGCCCCAGCGGTCGCCCTAGCTTGTCTGCCAAGCGCCAATACAGCGGAAAGCACAGCGACCCTGCCACCAGATGATAGATTCCATCTGCCGACGGCAGCAGAATCAGCAAATCTTCCTGCACCCAGCGTCCGGCCAGATCAAGGGGGCGATCGCGCCACTCGTCTAGCATCCAGGTTTCGCCCGTCAGGTGATTGATCAGGCGATCGCCCTTCTGGATAAAGTATTCGGGAAATTGCTGCGGCAGATAATCCAGCAGTAAGTTCAATACCTCTTGCTGGGCCGCTTCGCTGTCTGACAACGCTGCGAAGACCTCTGTATAGCGTTCATCGATCAGTTCGCGTTTCCGTTGCAAGTAGCGTTCGTATTGGTCGTCAATTTCTATCCAGGTGTCGAGCGAGAGCGATCGCAGCCCCAGCCGCATCTGCCAGCGACCATCGGCAAATGGAAGGTAGACGGCAGGTGGTCTTGGGGCAGATAGAGTCATCCCTCGCTTAAAGAAACGCTAGCGGCGGGATTTTGGGGTGTTTTGTTGCAGGCGATCGCGGATTTGTTCAAGCTGATCTCGGCTGCTGATGGGCGATCGCGGCGCGGGCAGTTCCGTGTTGGGCCATAGGTCTAGATCAGAGCAGGGGCAAGAAAGCTCCTTGCGCTGCCCCAGATCCAGCATGGGCACAGGCATATTGCAGCGGGCGCAGGATTCAATCACCCAGGCGGGCGAGAGCAAATCGGCAATGCTCTGGGTCGTGCCCTCCAGGTAGCACTGCGACAGATCGTGCTGCATTAGGATTTTCCAGGCGAGGGCAAAGTCGTGGCTGTAGTGATCGCCCTGCAACACGGTTTTCGGCAACAGCGGCTCTGCATCGCCCGGTAAAATCACCCGTTTGCCAAGCTGAAACCAGGAACCCAAGTAATCTCTAACTTGATCGAGAGAAGCCATAGTGCCCTCCTGGGGCAAAGTTCTTGAGACTGCGATCGCCCCAACTGGATTGAGTCGTCTGCGACTCTAATTGCCCTGCAATTTTGATTGCATTGCTTCTATACCTCCATCCTATCGGCCTCCATCGAGCGACAGGGTTCGTAAAACCGAAGCGTTTCTTAAGGTTTTTGGGGTGAAGATTGAGGTGGGGGAGGGGATGGCGAGAGGGAAGAGGGAAGAGGGAAGAGGGAAGAACGAAGAACGAAGAGGGAAGAACGAAGGGGTTCTGTTTTTCGTTTTTCGTTCTTTCGTTTTTTCCATCCCTCACCCCTCCGGCAGCCGCACCCCAAGCTGCGCCAGATCCAGCGCATAGCCGCCCGTGACTAGATAGACCGACTGGGCGATCGCCCCGATGCGGCGGGTCAGGGAGCCGAGGCGATCGCGGAAGAGGCGACCCAGCGGATAGGGGGGCACCACGCCCCAGCCCGTTTCCTCGGCCACCAGGATCAGGTCGGCGGGGGACGCTTGCAGGGTTCTGAGCAGTGTGGAAACCGTGTTTTGCCAAGTGGCATCGTCTTGCTCTAGCACGTTTGCCAGCCAAGTGCCCAGGGCATCCACCAGCCAGCACTCGCCGGGGGCAGCGGTATCCAGCAGGGCGGCTAGTTCCACAGGCTCCTCAATGCATCTCCAGTCGGGCGGGCGGCGCTGCTGGTGCTGGGCGATGCGGGCTTGCCACTCGGCATCGTCGGCGCGGCGCTGGGCTGTGGCGACGTAGATAACGGGACAGGAGCGCGATGTTGCTCCGCAACGCTGGCGCGATCGCGCTAAATGCTCTGCCCATTCGCTTTTGCCGGAGCGAGACGGGCCAGTGACCAGCGTAATGGGCATAGTTGCAAAGGAGTGTGAAAGGGCGTGTGCAGGAGAGTTTTCGAGGGAGACTGAAGAAAAGATTTGGAAAAACTGGCGAATCCGTTGCGAAGAATTCTTGTAGCATATTCCGCTGCCGAAATTCCTCGATAGAATGACGGCAGCCGCTTTCTCTTGCCCATTATGAAATCTGGACTGCAACGGATCGAAGCCATGCTGAATCAGCTCGACGCACTGCCAGAAGCGGCGGCAGAGGAGCGAGCCGCTCGGTCTGTGGCGCAGTCCACGGAGTCCCCCAAGGTGCGATCGGTGGCGCAATCTGCAACCCAGCCTGTGCCAGTGCTGCTAGAGCTTCCATTTGGCGACAAACTCCCGCCAGCCTCGCAGGGCGATCGCCCCGCCGTTGCTATCAATAGCCAAGTCGCTGTGCCGACTGTTTCTCGGACTCTTACCCAGACAACTCCTCAGACAACTACCGAAACGGCTTCGTTCTGCCTGACCCAGAGGCCGTCTGCCCCTGAAACGTCCCAAACGGCTTCTTCAAACGCTACCTCAGGGGGGGCTGCGCCCAGTTCCCCAACCCTTGCTCAAGCGGTTTCGTCAAAGGCTGCATCCACCACGCCCGATCTCCCAGGCTTTCCTTTTACCCCGCTGGCGGCGACGCGCCACGCAACTGACCCCGCTCTGGCGCTGGGCATTTTGCGGGAGATCGAGGGCACGCTGCTCAGTTGGCAGCGAGAGCTTCAGCGACTCCAGCTTGAGATCCAAGAATTGCACATGGAGGGGCCGATTATCGACGGCTGGCTAGAGTCGCAGCCTGCTACCCCGCCGCCGCCAGAGGCAGAGTTTATCCGCCATGCCGAAATCGACGCGCTGATGGGCTATGTGCAAACCCTCTGTGACACTGCGCCCGATGGCATGATTCAGGGAGCGCCGCGGGCGGGCTATCGGCTCTGTGGGCTGGATGCAGATGGCAAAGTCTGGTCGCGGGAGTGCCCGCCGGAGCGAGTGCCCCAGGTGAGTCTGGCGATCGCCCGATGCCAGAAAGTGCGCCAGCTTGTGACCCGCAAAAACGACCTAGAATCGCGCCTGAGCAAATTGGCGGAGCGTTTGGTATCGGTGCATAGTGAACTGATGACGTAAGGCTGGTTCCATCAAGTCAGTGTTTTTATCTTGACTTATGAGGCCGGTCTTCTCTTCCCGAATGCGATCGCTCAGAGCCTACGGCCGCAGCCTGCTCGACCCGCAGCTCGCACCCACTGCGATCAAAGTCGCGCTTACCGTCGGCTCGATTTTGCTCATCATCAACCACGGCGCAGCGATTGTGAACCAAAGCATGAGTGGCGATCGCTGGGCGGCGGCGCTGTTCACCTACATCGTGCCCTACATGGTCAACATTCACGGGCAATATATCAGCCGCGATCGCCCAAAGACATGACCGCTTGCACCATCCCCCTGCAAAACTCTCCCAAACTAGGCGACCCGCAGTTGCACTCGGTCAAAGCCGTGCATCTGGGGGGGTGGCGCAGACTGTGACGTGACGCGCAGGAGCCGGGGAATCTGGCCGCTATTGTAGACGCGGAACTCGCTTTCCACGGTGGCGGCGGCAGTCCGCACGGCCTGATTTAGCACGAGGGAGCCGTCGGGGTCAGACACAGAGCGGTGAAACGTCCCTGGCGGAATCCGTAGAATCTTGCCATTGGACTCCAGCCGCACAATGTGAAACGGGTAGTCCCAGGAAAAGTTCACCAGATAAAACGTGCGGCCCCCCGACAGTGCCAGCAGGTTGTCTTCTTGGTTGGGATGCATATAGAACTGCCAGTGCCCGTCGTCGCTGTTGTTGGGGCTAATGGCGGGGCCGTCGTGAAACACGAGGTCGCGGGCGTTGGAATTGGCGATCGTGATATCAAAAAATCGGACGCTGGGTGTATCCCGAAATTTTCGATAGGAAATCAGGTCAAACATGGTGGGTTGGCGGTAGAGGATTGTTGCTGGGCAACGCTGCTTTCCGGCTACCCTAACGCAGGCCTTTTAGGAGATACAAAACTTAAGGCGGGTTGCATCTATGCAAAAAACGGATGGATGTGTCAAATTTCCCGTGCTATACCGTTTCACCGTATGTCAGATTAGGGGCAGAGCAGTAGACAGTCTAGAGTCACTGCTGCAATTCGTTGCTAAATCAGGCAGTTTAATTCAGGCAATGTTATGAACATTGACCAGTTGCGCGTGTTTTTGACCGTAGCCGAACTGGGCAGTTTTTCGACCGCAGCGCTCAAGCTGGATGTATCGCAGTCGTCGGTGAGTCGGGCGATCGCCGCCCTAGAAGAAGAACTGGGCGTGTCGCTGCTGACGCGCGGCCGGTTTGGGGCGCATCCCACACAGCTTGGGGAGCGGGTGCTGGTGCAGGCACAGCAGATTTTGCAGGCGCGAGAGCGGATTGATTATGAAGTGAACCTGGCGCGGGGGTTGCAGGGCGGGCGCGTGCGGCTGGCTTCCTTTCGCAGTGCAGCAACCCACCTGCTGCCCCCGAGAATCGCCCAATTTTGCCAGCGCTTTCCGCAGATTGAGGTGACGCTGACGGAAGATGACCCGCTGGCAGTGGAGCAGGCCCTCCGAGAAGGGGCGGTGGATATTGGGCTGGTGCCGCTGCCCCGCGCCGAAGAGTTTGACACTTGGGAAATCGGGCGGGATGAGTTTGTGGTGCTGCTGCCGCCTAGCCGCCGACCCGTGCCAGAGCCGCTGACTTGGGAGGCGCTGTCGCAGATGTCGTTTATTCTCTACAACTATGCCGAATGCACCTCTGCCGTGCGCGACCACTGGGAACGCTGGGGCCAGACGCTGCGGGTTGCCTACGAGGTGAAAGAAGATTCCACGATCGTCAGCATGGTGGCACAGGGCTTGGGGGCGGCGATTTTGCCCCGGTTGGCGGCGCTGCCGATTCCCGATGGCGTGCAGGTGCGATCGCTCCCTGTGCCTTTGGAGCGGGTGATCGGCGCGGCTGTGTTGGCAAACGTGCTGCATCCGCCCGCTGTATTTGTGTTTCTCGACGTGCTGCGGGGTACGGGCCAGTTTCGCCAGTCAGCCGCGTGATGCAGATTTCAAGGCAACATACAGCCTACTGCGGTAGTTTTGCCTTAGCCCCTCTCGGATCAACAGCGCCGCTGCAATGTCGGGAATCACGGGATTGAAGGCGTTGATGATGGCAGTATTGGCGATCGCCATCTGTCGCAGGTTGAAATCGCAGGTTGAAATCGCAGGTTGAAAAAGAAGAAACAGTGATAGCCGACTACGCCGAATAAGCCCAGCAGGGCGAGTCAGCAAATATCTCCTGTTTGCACGCACAAACCGTGAGATGTTTTGTAATCGACTTCTTGCGTGAATCGTGGCGCGGTGTTACCGCGCCACGATTCACACCCTCAAAACAGCTTCATGCAAGAGGTTTAATGAATGAGCAAGCTAGAGAGAAAGGTTAGAGCAATCAGGTAACGCAGCACGGTGGTCAAGATCGCGCTGAGTTCAACCGCTGAATATTTTCCGAATATCTTCCAATATTTTCCGACGATGAAGCTGCCGCAAATAAAAGACGGGTCAATGTTGTTAGAGCTTGTTTGCAAAGTTGAGGTTTCCTGCGCCGAGCGCACGAAACCTCAACCTACCACAAGACTATTCAAACAGCTTCTTAGTAAAATTAGCAGAAGGCGATCGCGCAGCAGAATAACTTGATACACTACAAAAGCTAAACCCAGATATACCCCAGCACATTTCTAATCGTGTAATCCATGAACTATTGATGTCATCCAGGCAACACTTTTCGAGGATGTTTTGAAGGTCAATTTTCCAAGCTTTTGTCCTGAGTTTAGCCCTATTTCTTAGGCATTCTTAGGCATTTTTAGGCATATTCTAATAGACGTGGTTTGAATAGTTTCCCAGAATTATCTTTAACCCTTGGCGTTCCAAAGAGTTCTTTTGAGCTGCTTTTGAACTTTTTGAACTTGCAGACTAGTCTTTCTATCAAAATGTGATTCAGATGCGAGATTTGAGCTTGCTTAAAAAACCGACTTTAAGGAAGAAAACTTGGAGGAGTGTTTGGAGAAAGGGCCCATTCTATGGGCGATCGCCCGCCCAATCTTTTTGGTTCAGAGTCGGGATGCAGACCTGGAGCATCGTGCTTTTGGCGCTGCTCTGGGTTGCTGTCCCCAGCTTGTTGCCTAGCATCCCGTCTGCGTCTGTTCATCTGAAGGCACCGATTAATGCACTGATTAATGCACCGAGTCACGCGCTAGACATTGAAGGGCTAGAACTCTTTGCGCCCCGATCAGAGGCGGAGACAGAAGAGCCTGCGGATGAACCGCAGTCCGAGTCCCAGGATGCAACCAGAACGCCTCAGGGTGCGGCCGTCACCCTGGGCGGCAAAACCCTGTTTAATGTAGAAGCCTCCGTTGGCACAAAATCCCGTGCTGAACGAGCCGCCGAAGCCTCCAGAGCGATTCGATCGGCTGCAACAAACTCCCAGATTCCGCTAGAGAATTTTCGGTTAAATGACCTGCCCAACAATGGGGTCACGCAAATTCTGGCGGGGGAGGATCTGCTGCTGTCGGTCACCCAAGCGGATGCAAACGTGGCTGGGGTGTCACGAGAAGCCCTGGCGCGGCGACATCTCGAAGAGATTAAAGATGGCGTGATTGAGTATCGCGACACGCGATCGCCCCAAAAATTGCTGACCGGCCTTGGCAAAGCGGCGATCGCCACACTCATTTTTGCGCTGCTATTCTCTCTGATTAATCGCCTATTTAGGGGCATTGAGCAAAAGATTGAATCTTCCGATCGATTGCGTATTCGCACCCTGCGCCTGGGAAGCCGCGAGCTTCTGTCAGCACAGCAGATGACTAGCTATCTAATTCGATTTTCTGGACTGCTCAGGATTATAGCGCTGCTGACGCTGATCTCAATCTTTATTAATACGGTTCTGTCGTTTTTCCCAGCAACGCAATCGGTTTCAATCGGCATCTTCTCGTCTATCTTTGCAGTTTTTAGTCAGCTATTTTTTGGCTTTCTGGGATACCTGCCCAAGCTGATTTTCCTAGTCATTTTAGGATATGCCGCCATCTATCTCATGCGGTTTTCCAGATTCGTCTTTTCTGAAATAGATAAGGGCGATCTCAACATTCCAGGCTTCGATCGAGATTGGGCCGTTCCTACCGAGCGGATTGCCCAAATTCTGATTCTGGCCCTGTTTGCGGTCATTGCGTTTCCCTATTTGCCAGGGGCCGGCAGCGATGCCTTTCAGGGAATTTCAATCTTTTTGGGGATTCTGATTTCGCTGGGTTCTAGCTCAGCCATTGCCAATATCATCGCGGGTATTTTGTTGACCTATACTCGTGCTTTTAAGCTAGGGGATGAAGTGGAAATTGGCGATGTAGCCGGAACCGTTGTTGAAAAGGGGCTATTGGTAACTCGAATTCTCACAGACAAGAACTATTACGCCAGCATTCCCAATGCCGAGGTGCTGGGTTCCACTGTGACCAATTTTCGGCAGGGTGGGTCGATGCGAGATGAGGAAGATCAGCCGCCGATGGTGTTCGTAGAAGTGGGCTTCCGATATGATGTGCCCTGGCAAATCGCCTACGAAATTTTGATCGAGGCAGCCAAGGAAACCAAGGATGTGTTGCCCGAACCGGAGCCGTTTGTGCGGAATATTGAGTTTGCAGATCAGTGTGTGATTTATGAAATTAACGTGTTTACCAATAACTTCCGCGATGACGAAATGATCGAATCTGATCTGAGGCGAAATATTCAAGGCAAGTGCTATGAACGCGGCATTGAGCTAGCACCCTTGCAGCAATTGACGGTGGTGCGTCGCAATAGTAAATCCACACCAGTCTTGCCGCGCAACCTAAAGCAAAACTAGTGGGAGGTTGGGGCAAATTCTGCCTTGACTCCTGCTGCTACCAGGGATTGCCAATCATTGTAAAAGCTGCCCAGTAGTAGGGGTGAGAGAGGGTTTGTCCGCGCAGGTCGCTGCTGCTGGTGGCGGGCAAGATCAAATCACCGAGTCTGCCCAGCCCGCGTAGGCGACCCGTTTCGTCGATGCCAACTTCGCCTCGCGCCATCGCAACTTGGGCCTGGCGCAGGGCCTCGGCTTTGATGGGCGCGGTGGCAAGGTTTTCATAAAAGCGGGTCATCAGGGCGGTGGTGGCGGCATCGCTGACATACCACAGGCTGGCGACGACAGTCTTTACGCCCGTTTGTACGGCCAGTCCGGCAAAGCCCAGTTCGGCTTGTTCGTTGCCCAGCGCTGTGCGGCAGGCGCTCAGCACCAGCATCTCTACGGGCGGGTCGTTCCAGCCAAGCTGCTTGACCTGATCCAGCCCCAGTCGTTCATTCCAGAACTGGATGTAGGATTGGCCAATGTTGCCTGCTACAAAGTCGGCATGGGTGGCCAGGTGAATAATGCCGAAGGGCTGCTGTTGGCGGGCGGCGCGGAGGTTAGCCAGGGTGCTGCGCTCGTCTAGAAAAATCTGCCCGCGCCAGAGCTTTAGCACCAGTGCGTTTAGCTCGATGGGCACTGAGGGCAGGGGAGCTTGGCCCTGTGTGCTTTTGGACACGCCCATCGCCAGCATTTGAGTATTGCGGATATCGACGTAGCGCGTGTCGGTGAGGCTGAGGCTGGGCATGAGGCCGACGCTAAATTGCTCTACCAGAAACTGGTCACCGTCGTGGAGGGCGGCGTAGGGCAAGGCTCTCAGCCCGGCCGGTGGCAAAAACACCAGGTTTTCGACCTGGCGCTCGTCTAGCTCGGCTTTGATGGGCGCGACAAACCATTGATAGAGCTGCTGAGATGACCGCAGGTAGCGGGTGTTTAGCACGTTGGCGGGGTTGGTGACTTCGCTGCGAAATTCCTGGGCGATCGCCATTACCTGGGCCCGGGTTGCGCCTTCGACGCGCTTGCGGATCAGGGTGTTTTGCGGCGTGACGACGACTAGCTCAAGCTGGTCGGTGTCTTGGGGCGGCACGCTTTTGCGCAGCAGACCCGCCTGGGGGGGCACAAAGCTGATGTAGACGAAACCAGGGCGGACTCCGGTGGCTTGTTCAATGGCGTAGGCGATCGCCCGTCCATCGGCCAGAGACAGCGGCCGCGTCGCCTCTAGCCCCAAAAATTCAATAAACTCGCTGCTGAATTCGTCTTCAAAGTAATAAATATCCGGTTCAATCGTGGGAAACCAGGGGTCGCCAATGATTCCAATATCCTCAAAATCGTCCCCAAAGTCGTCATCGTTTTCGTTGAATTCATCGTCGGTGCTGTTGCGCTCAGGTGGGCGCACTGTGCCGCCGCCGTTCCCGCCGCCATTGCCACCGCCATTATTCGACCCTGACTGGAGGCTGACCTGCACCGGGCGGGCAGGAGAACGACTGAGGACACCGCCCTGGCCATTGGGGTCGGTCGCCACGATGCTGAATAGATTCACGGTGCCTGTGCCTGTGCTGGGCAGCGTGATATCGAGAGTGTCAGCCGGGCTGATGATGGTTCCGACTAGGACGGGTGAGCCGCTGCGAGTGATAGTGACACCGGGGGCGATCGCCGCAATTTGAAAACCGATCGTGTCGCCGTCGGCATCGCTCGTCGAGAAGTTCAGATTGTTGACTGAAATGCGAATCGTCTGCCCCTGTTGCCCCGTCCCCTGGTTGAAATTAACAATATCGAGTGTGGGGGCGCTGTTGACCGAGTTGAGGGTAATTCCAATTGCCGGAGACTCGCTGCTGCCTGCCTCCCCAACAGCAAACTGTCCGCTGGCGACCTCGCTATTGCCTGTGGAAAGGCTGCCGCGAGTGCCGTTGGGGGTTCCCGCTGCACCCACCACAAAATCGAGATTGTCGGGGCCGCCCGCGTGGGTGATGGTGATCGTGCCGTTGTTGAGTGGGTCGCTGCCTTGGGTGGCAATGCTGGTTGCCTGGGGGAGGTTTTCGTCTGAAATGATGCCCGTCACTTGGACGCGATCGCCCCTCAAGGTAACATTGCCGCCAGCACCCGCGCCAAACGGCTCCTCGTCTAACGGAACGCTGCGGGTGTCGATCGACTCGATAGAGAGATTGCCAAACTGGCTAATCACCTCCACCGAGCCAGCGCCAGTGCCAAACTGATTTTGTGTACTCAGCCTTGCTGTCGTAATGTCGCCCTGTGCCTGGAGATTGATTTGTCCGGTGGGGGTAAAAGAACTGAACCCACCCGTGTCGAGATTGCCCGCCTGGATAAACGCACCAGAGATGAACAGGTTCCGGCCGCCTGTATTGATAATGTTGTTGCTGCCCATGCTGAAGCCGCCTGCACCGTCGTCATCCGCATCAGCAATGAAGCGGATGGTGCCCACGCCTGCCGTGTCATCGAGAAACAGATCTAGCCCCTCGACCACGGTGATATTGTTGGTGGCTTGCAGGACTATATCGCCGCCAAAACTGAGCAGTGAATCGGCTGAAACATTAATGTTTTGGTTGGGAAATTCGTCGGCAAAAATGTCGGGCAAAGCAGCATCGACCCCTGGAGAGTCGGGCAAATTGCTGATGGTGATGTTGAACGGATCGAGCAGCAGCGTTCCCGCCTGACCATTGGTAGCACTCGCGTCTACCGTGCCGTCAAATCCCAGGCTGAGCTTGCCCGAAATTTCTATCAGACCGCCATTGCCGCTCTGGTTGCCGCCCCTGCTGCTGATGCGGCCCGAAAAGACAGTGGCCTCGTCTGACCAGATGACGACCGGGCCGCCGCTGCCCGTGGCGATCGCATCTGCATTCAGGCTAGAGTCGGCGCTGACGTAGGTGCGGCGGGCATTGGGCACAGAACCGCGTCCCTGATAGCCGCCACCCACCTGAATCTGGCCGCCGCCTGTTGCGCCGCTGGTGTTTATTTCGGCGTTCACCAATGCGAGGCGATCGCCCAGCACGTTCACCGCGCCGCCCGTGCCACTGGGGGAACTGGCCGATATTCGCCCACTGGCGATCGTTGTGCCGGAGTCCGACGGCAACGCCAGCCCCGAACCCGTCAGCGACACCGTGCCATCGGGGTTGACCGTCAGCCCGGTGGCGTGGGTCACGTCGCCGCCCGTGAGCAGCGCAGGCAGGCTGGCGGGGGCAAAGGGCAGCGGATTAGGCCCATTGCGAAAGGCGCTGGGCTGAATCTCCAGACTGAGTAGGCTACCCGCCTGACTAATCCGCACTCGGTTTTGTCCGGGCACGCTGGCCAGTGTCACGGTTCCCTCTGGCGCAGAGAGCGTGCCCGTATTCGCCACTGCGCCGCCCAGCAAGGTCAGGCTATTGCCTGGCGCGACGGCCAGATCGCCTGCGTTCACAATCGCCCCTGGCTGCGTCATGGCAAAGGCGAAGTTTTGCGGATTGCCGATTAGCGCGTCGTAGTCTGCATCGCCCACCGCGCTAAACCAGCCGTTGGCAAAGCCGATGCCGCTTGCGGTGGTGGCGGTAAATGATCCCGCCAGATCGAGCCGCGCATTGTGCCCAAAAATCACGCCTGCCGGATTCATTAAGTACAGGTTGGCGTTGCTGCCCGACACCCGCAAAATGCCGTCGATTAGCGAGGCGCTGCCGCCGTTGACGCGAGCGAGGATGTTGCGAACCTCCCGCGTGGATAGGAAGTTGGCAATTTCGCCTTGGCTCAGCCCAAACTGGCGAAAGGTGTGAAACAGGTTGCGCCCATCGCGCGATCGCCGTCCGCCGGAGATATCCAGCCGATTGCCCTGGCGGGTGACGCGGGTGTTGCGGGCAGGCTGCACAGATTGGGAGGCCGACTGAGCCAGTGCCCCTGGGCTGATCCCTAGTCCAAAGAGCAACACCGTAGCCAGTGCTGCTGCTGTTCTAGCTGCCGCCGCGTCACGGAGACTGCCCGCCATCCCACGCACCCGCCGCACTTGCGCCGCACACCCTTGGGCGCTCTCCCGTGAACCCTCTGTGGAGCTGCTATCCCAGACCTGCGGTTCAACATCAGAATCGGTCTGCTGAGGCACGGGGGCGATCGCCTCGCTGAAAGGGCGATCGCGGTTATCGCAAAACAACACTAGAGAAGGGCGGGGCATAGGGCGACTGGCTGACTGGCTAAAGAGAATGCGAAATTCAAGCTGTCCACACGTTACGCCAGAGTTTTGCTGGATCTCTACGGGCGATCGCAAAACTTAACTAGAACTTACGCAGTTGGACAATTTCTCGCGGGTGCAGCCCGCGAGAAATTGTCCGAAATCCAAAAAATTCATCGCAGGTGCGTAAGTCCTGTTAACTAGGACTTAACTAGGGAGTAGAGAGCAGGGGACGGGGGCAGGGGGTTGGAATTCGTTTGGCAATCCAAAA
>JBDNCP010000048.1:0-29544 GCA_046719575.1 Cyanobacteriota bacterium | reverse complement strand
ATTCGGGCTGGACAAGTTGTTCCGTCCCCTGCTCCCCGCATGGTGGAAATGTTTCCTGCCCGAGGCGCGGTGGGGGGACGGGTAAGCGCGATCGCCCCTCCAGAGCGCCCTCCAGAGCGCAGTCGGGCCAGCCTTGGCGGGCGGCCTCACCTCACCGATGCCGATGTAGCCACCGCCGTCCGCATGGCCACCGCCGAAGTCCAGCAAGCTGCCGAATTGCAGCAGGCGGCTGAGTCGCTGCGGGCAATGTCGGCGGCTCTGACCTCAACCTTTGTAGCTGCTGCGCCATCGGGGAGATCATCTTCGTCCTTTGCTGCGGTGGCTGCACCCACGGCATCTACATCGGTCAAACCTCAGTTTGTTGCTGCATCGGGGCGCGAGTCTCATCCCGAAGTGCCGCCCTGCTCTGAGTTTTCCACTGCGGAGGCGATGCGGCTGCTAGAAGTGAAGGCAGACGAAATCAACCGGCTTTCGGCCGCACAGGAAGCCGCCATGCTGGAGCTAAAGGCGATCGCCCAGAAGTTAGAGCGCGATTGGAAAGCCCTAGACACCCAGCAGCAACCCTTCGCAGGCGAGGCGGGAGATCCGCCCGCCCTCTGCGAATATCTGGAAACCGAAGTGCCGCTAGTTCGGCGGGACGAAAAGGGCGCATTTGTCGTCACCAAGCGCCCGGTTGACCTATTTCAGGCGGAGCGCGATGCCGAATGGATGGCCCAAAGTCTGCGGCATCGGGGCGATGGACGCAGCACAGGCGCGGCTAGCCAGGGGCGGCGATCGCCCTCTTCTTCTGCGACCGCAATTGCAGTGACGACGGCCCAGCGGGCGCTGCGGGGTCTGCTGGCGCTGGTCAACCGGGTGCTGCTGCCGAGCGATCGCCAGCGGACAGCCCGCTCGATGCAGCGGCAAAGCACCACCGCAACAGCAGGGCGACCCCCCATGACCGAAGCACCCTCAGTGCAGACCTCGGCCATGCTGCTAATTGGCGCGGCGATCGCCCGTATCGGCGCAGACTGGCTGCTAGCGATGAATGCAGGCTTCTGGCTACCCGTCGCGCTGCTGATCGTGGCTCCGGCCGCGCTGGCGATCTATCGCACCACGGTCGCCCCCCACACCAGCGTCACCTGGGGTTATCGCATCTTTCTCATCTTTTTGGGGCTATTGATTGGAGGGCGCGTGCTATGACCTCAGTTTTACTCGGAGCCATGTGGCTTCTAATGGTCTTCAGCGGTTTGGTCATGGTTGGGGAGGGCGGCAACGATGAAGCGCCGTAATCTGGAGCGTCATAGCCTAGTCCGTCACAGTCTAGATCGGCCCACGCTAAACCCGGTGCTGGTCGGCGGCATGGTGATTGCAATGGCGGGGCTGCTGGTGGATTTGCGCGGCATGGTGTCGCCCGTTGCCTCCGGCAGCCATCATGAAGCCTGTCAGGGCACGATCAATCCGCAGGTCGCCCTCTCCCGCGAACAGCTTGCCCAGTTGCTCACAGTGCCCGAACGCGACAGCCGCGATCGCATTACGCAAATTGCAGGCGCACCCTATTGCCAATTGCAAACTATTCAGGTGAGGGCGGGCGTGGCCGCCGAGCGCCAGGTCTATCCGCTCGCTTTTGACCCGCAGACTCGCCTCGTCATTCTCTACGAGGGCAACGAGTATGCCGGGTATCGCTTCAGCTTCCAATAGGCCGCCCTGCAATAGGCGCTGGCGCAATGCCTGGACAAGCCTAGTGGCGATCGCCCTGATGGGGACTGCCTGTTCCCAACCTGCCAGCCCCGTGCGAACTGTGCCGATTCAGCAAAGCTGGGAGTTGCAGCTTGGCAGCACTGTCGGCAAACACCGCATCGCAGGCGGGCTGGGCGACATTTCTATTGAGATGAGGGGCGATCGCGTCTATCTCCCCTTCGACGGTGAGGTGCAGTCCAACGATATACCGGGCTGCTACATCTACTCCACACCCGACGTGCCTGCCTACCTATTTCGCCTCTGCGGCCTCAAGTCTGGCAAAACTGGGCGCGTCCGCAGCGGCGACACCCTCGGCTCTGCCGACTATCTCCACTTCGCCGCCCTCCGCCGCCAACCCGACGGCACTTGGGCGCTGGTAGAACCCTCCAGGGAAATGCTGGAGCGCATGATTAGTCGATAAGTGGGGGGGCGGTGCAGACCTCACCTCCCCCATCCCAATCCTTCCCTCTCCCCTATTCCCATGAACCGTACCCTGCTGCTGCTGGGCGCGGTGGCGATCGCCCTGGGTGACTCGACCGCTGCCCATGCCGATGACCTAGCGTTGAATTTTGAGATGGAGATGGTGCAACCGTCGTCGGTAGAGCCGTCTGCGAGTGCGGCTCCGACAGATGCACCTAACCTGCCGCTGGATGTGCCGCTGCAAGTGCCCGTGAATGCGACGGAGCCACCCATGCAGGCGGCTTCGCGGGCTAATCCGGAGTTGCCGCCTCCACCGCCAACGGGTGGATTTGAGGCGATCGCCCAGCCCTTTCCCCAAACCGCTCCTCAACCCACAAGCTCCCGTCCGACCACGGCTTCACCACAGGTAGCAACAAACCAGCCAGTCCCTACCGCAGAATCCCTAACCCTGCCCCTTGCACCGTCGGGGTCAAAGTCGGTTGAACTGCGGTTTGATGTGCCTGCCAATCATCTGGCCCAGGAAAACGCAGAAGAACCGCAGCCCTCTCTAATCGATCAAGCCGTAACTGGCGCAGCGCGACTCCTCGGACTTGCGCCAACGGCTCCAAAGCCACCCAGCGGTGGACTGGACGCTCTATTTCACGGCGGCGCAGACTCGCTAGTGGCAAGGGTCGTGGGCAGCGCCGAGGGCACTCGCGCCGTCGATGGGCAGCGCACCAAAGCCTACTATGGCCACACCGACCCTGGCAACGGCGTGTGGAATCTGGGCAGCTTTTCCTATCAGCATGGAGCCAGTTCTCCAGAAGAGGCAGACGAGCGCCAACTCCGACGGCTGCAAAAACAGGCCGACCTGCTCCAGCGAAAGGCCGCCAGTCACGGCATTTCGCTAACCCTAGAGGAACTGCTAAACGGCATCGATTTGGCGAACCAGGCCCCCCTGGCCGCGCTCGATCGGGGCGGCTATATAGACTGGCTGGCTAAGGCGCGGCAGCAGGGAATGCAGGGCGATGCAGCAATTCTCTGGGCCCGCACCCGTGCGTTTATCGACCCCGATACGCAGCAGTGGAACGCACCCGGACTGGGCAACACCGCCGACCGCATTTCCCAAGATCAAGATCGCCGCATGAGGGCGATCGCCCGCGCCTACGAACACTATCGCGCCCAGGCGGGCCAACCCCTCGCCTTGCACGCACCTAGCCCATCGCCTGCTGCTGCCCCACCCCCTCTCCTACCCATAGGCGGCGACCTGCCCAGCCCCCCCAACCCCGCTCTTGGCCAGTCCCCACCCACCGAGCAGCCGGACATCCTCGACTCGCTGTTCAGCATCAACCTGCCCGAATTCGCCTTTTAGCCCGTAGCGGGCATCCCAAGTCAGGACGGGACTCCAGCCTAGCGGGGCTGCTCCGCCTTTTCACCCTCCCCGACCTCTTGCCGCCGCAGCGCTGCCTCGACTGCCATTTGCTGATCGCGCCGAGTAATCCAGCGGTGATAGGTGCGCGTGTGGACGGCGACAGAGTGGCCCATCATGCGGGCAGCGACGGTATCCGGCAAACCGACGTGGATGGTTCGCACGGCCCAGGCATGGCGCAGGTCGTAGGGCGAAAAGGGCAGGTCATAGCGACGAAACTGGGTGGCGACCTGTTGCCCAATGCGCTGGAGCGTCGTTTGGCGAAGGTCGGTGGCAATCGGCGGCAGCAGCACCTCGCGCAGTTGGAACCGATCGACCCATTCTACTGGGAAGGGCCAGACTTGGTGCGCTCCAGTTTTTGTGGTGTCCTGCACCTCGATCACACCGCTGGGATCACCCTGCCGCAGCGCGTCGTAATCGCAAAAAAACACCTCATGGTTTCGCAAGCCGTAGGTCGCCATAATGCCAAACACAAAGCGCCAAGCAGGATTGGGGATTTTTTCGTAGGCGGCGAGGATGTCGGCTTCGGTGGGGAGTTGGCGCAGTTGGGTTTTGCTGTTGCCGTAGTTGCCCCAGTAGGTTTTCAGGTCGATGGGCAAGTCGATGTGCAGAAATTCGGCTAATGCGCCGAGGGCGGTGCAGCAGATCTGGCGGCTGCGGGTGTTGGGCTGGGTGGCTTGCACGGTGGCGTAGATGGCTTCGGCGAGGCTGAGGTTGGGGCGGGTTTGGGCGATCGCCTCCAGTTTCTTCAAATAGGGCGCATAGGCTTTTTCCCAAGTCGTCCGCACCGAAGCGGGGTTCGCTGCACCTTCCTGCCGCGTCCAAAAGTCCTGCTGAAACGCCGCCAGCTTTTCGGGCAAATCCATCTGGCTCAGTCGCCCACCGCCCTTGACGGGCAAGTAATTGTGCCAGTCAAAACTGTTTTGCAAAAGCTGTGCGGCGATAATCTTGGCTTCGGTTTCCGCTTGCTTGAGTCCGTCTGCGGTGGCGGGCAGGTTGAGGCTGATGCGCTGCTGGTGAGGATTCAGCCGATGGCTGCCTGGTCGCGGCGGCAGTGTCCCCCGCAGGCTCAGCTTGTCGCCCCGCCGCTCAATTTGCAGCCCCATTTTCGCGGCTTTGAGGCGCTGGTTGGTTTGCAGGATGCGATCGTCGAGGCTGGGCATGGGAAGGGGTGGGGGAGTGGGGGGAGGTTAGATTTTGGGTTTTGGATTTTGGGTTGGGAGTCGGCGAGGTGCGTGTGTGGGCGACTTGCCAGGATTGCCCGAAATCGTCAGTCTGAGGAAATCGCTAATCCAAACTCCCAAGTCGGCAATCCAAAATCCAAAATTGTTTTCCGAGATTCGGGCGATCGCCCCTGGGGGGATTGGACGCTGGGGGCATTAGCCGCTAAGTTTCTTATATACCGGGTATCCCCAAGCTGGGATTTGCGTCGGACGATGGTTGCGGCTTGGACAGACAAAATCAATACAAAGATTACGAAAGTTTAAGCTTTTGGGGTTCGACGTAGTTGAGAAAGTCTCTCAGGTTGAATCGTTGTTAAAATCAGTAACAAATATTAAAGCCAAGGGAAGCCGTAGTCACTATGGGTCGTGTTGGGGTTTTGCTACTAAACCTGGGAGGGCCAGATCAGCTAGAGGATGTGCGCCCGTTCCTCTATAACCTGTTTTCTGACCCGGAGATTATTCGGCTGCCGTTTCCCTGGCTGCAAAAGCCGCTGGCCTGGCTAATCGCCAATAGCCGTGCCCGCAAATCTCAGGAAAACTATCGCCAGATCGGGGGCGGCTCTCCGCTGCGGCGCATTACCGAAGAGCAGGGGCAGGCGCTCCAGGCAGAACTCCAGCAAAAGGGACAGGAGGCGCAGGTCTACATCGGGATGCGCTATTGGTATCCCTTTACCGAAGAGGCGATCGCCCGCATCAAGCGGGATGGTGTCGAGCGGCTGGTGATTTTGCCGCTCTATCCCCAGTTTTCGATCAGCACTAGCGGCTCTAGCTTCCGTCTGCTAGAAAAAATCTGGTCAGAAGATCCCGCACTTCAACGGATCAACCATACGGTCATCCCCTCTTGGTACAAGCGCCCTGGCTATCTGCGGGCAATGGCAGATTTGATCGCCCAGCAGCTTGACCAGTTTGAACAGCCTGACGAGGTGCATATCTTCTTCAGCGCCCACGGCGTGCCCCTCAGCTATGTGGAAGAAGCGGGCGACCCCTACCAGCGCGAGATTGAGGAATGCACTGAGCTAATTATGCGGACGCTGAATCGCCCCAATGCCCACACGCTGGCTTACCAGAGCCGCGTGGGCCCGGTAGAATGGCTGCGCCCCTACACCGAAGATGCGATCGCCGAGCTAGCCGCTCAGGGCGTACAGCATCTCCTCGTCGTGCCCATCAGCTTTGTCTCGGAACACATCGAAACGCTGCAAGAAATCGACATCGAATACCGCGAGATTGCCGAAGAAGCGGGCATCCATAATTTTCAGCGAGTGCCCGCGCTCAACACGCATCCGGTTTTCATCAACGACCTGGCTGAGATGGTGGTCGATGCGCTGAATTCGCCCAACCTGACGCTCGACCAGATCGCCCGCCCAGCGGAAACCACCAAAATTTACCCGCCGGAGCGCTGGGAATGGGGCATGACGACAGCCGCGGAAGTTTGGAATGGGCGGCTGGCAATGCTGGGATTTTTGGCGCTGCTGGTGGAGTTGATTAGCGGCCATGGCCCGCTGCACTCGCTGGGTCTGCTGTAGTTGCCTGAGTCTCACAAGTTCTGATCGCGTTTCATTGCGGCGCTTGATTCGCCCTGTAGGAACTGATGCTGCAATCTCTAGGGTTTTTCGTCCTGTCTGGGTTGTGCGAAATTGGCGGCGGCTATCTTGTCTGGCTGGCGGTGCGCGAAGGCAGACCGTCGGCGTTGATTCTGGTGGGGACGGTGCTGCTGACGGTGTACGGCTTTGTAGCGACACAGCAGCCCGCGAATTTTGGTCGCGCCTATGCCGCCTATGGCGGTGTATTTATCGTGCTGTCGCTGCTGTGGGGCTGGCGGGTGGATGGCATTATGCCCGATCGCCTGGACTGGTTAGGTAGTGTGATCGTGCTGCTAGGGGTGTGTGTCATGATGTATGCGCCGCGCTCGTAGTGTAGCCCCGATGCAACTGTTTATCCCCAATACCAGTGCCGCACCAGAGCGCCTGATCCAGCAGATCCAGTTTGTCCTGGAAATTGACAAGCTGAAGGGCGTGCTGCGGCAGACTTTGTTGACCGATGCCTCGCGCCGAGAAAACAGTGCCGAACACTCATGGCATCTGGCGCTGATGGCGATCGCCCTGGCGGAATACGCGCCTGCGCCCATCAACCTGTCGCGGGTGGTGCAAATGCTGCTGCTGCACGATCTGGTGGAAATCGACGCGGGCGACACCTTCGCCTTTGATATACAGGCAAATCAAGACAAAGCCAAGCGAGAACATGCCGCCGCCGATCGCCTGTTTGGGCTGTTGCCGCTCGACTTGGGACAGAGCCTCCGCGCTTGCTGGGAAGAATTTGAGGCGGGCGAAACGGTGGACGCTCAGTTTGCCCATGCCCTCGATCGGCTCCAGCCGTTTTTGCATAACCTGCAAACCCAGGGCGGCACCTGGCGGCTACATGGCGTGACGTGCGATCGCGTTTTATGGCGAATGCAGGCCGTAAAGCGAGGCACACCAGCCCTCTGGCCGCTCGTGGAAGACCTCATCCACCAAGCGGTTTCGATGGGCTACTTGCTGCCAGATGCAAGCATCACGCCTCAACCCGACTGATACAGCGTCATCACCTGCGACAGCGGCAGGCGCGACTGCACGCCCAGGGTCAGCGGCGAGGTGTGGCCTCGGCTTAAATGATCGGCGGCGGCACAGGCGATCATAGCGGCGTTGTCGGTGCAAAACTTGAGCGGGGGAAAGAGGACGCGCAGGTTTTCTGCCGTAGCCGCTTCCTGGAGCCGCAGCCGCAGGCCGCTGTTGGCCGCCACGCCGCCCCCCACGGCGATCGCCCCCAGACCGTAAGCTTTGGCACAGGCGATCGCCCGCTTGGTGAGCGATCGCGCCACCGTGTCTTGAAAGCTGGCCGCCAGGTCGGCCACAGGCAGCGCATCGGACGAGTCTTGCAAACTCTGGGTCAGCCGCAGCATCGCCGTCTTCAGCCCGCTAAAGCTAGAGTCGTAGGGATGATAGCCGCCGTCGGGCAGGGAAACTTTGCCCTCTGGCAGCGCAAAGGCCAGCGGATTGCCGTCTTTTGCCAGGCGATCGATTACTGGGCCACCCGGATAGCCCAAGCCCATCAGCCGCGCCACTTTATCAAAGGCTTCTCCGGCTGCATCGTCGCGGGTTTCGCCCAGCGTTTCATACTGGCCACAGTCCTTTACGTAAATCAGACTCGTGTGCCCGCCCGATACCAGCAAACAGAGAAACGGCGGCTCTAGCTCTGGCTCGCTGAGGTAAGAGGCGTAGATATGCCCTTCCAGATGATGCACACCGAGAAACGGCTTGTTGTGCAACATGGCCAGTGTTTTGGCTGCCGTCAGCCCTACCAGCAGCGCCCCCACCAGCCCTGGCGCACAGGTTGCCGCCACGCCGTCGATATCTGACCAGCCCAGCCCGCTATCGGTCAACGCTTGGGCGATCGCCCAGTTCATCGCCTCCAAGTGCTGCCGCGATGCCACCTCTGGCACCACGCCGCCATATTGCTGATGAATCTTGATCTGCGACGACACAACGTTGCTCAGCAAGTGGCGATCGCGCACCACTGCCACAGCCGTTTCATCACAACTAGTCTCTAACGCTAAAACCGTTGGCATAATTCAGCTTGCTTCCTGACCCTACTGCTCAACTCCCCGCCCGACCTTAAATGTAGAGTTCTTTGAACTTTTGTAGCGCCTGTCCCCGCTTCAAGCTAATATCAAAAGTCGTCAAGAGCTAATCCTATCAAGGCTTCTGGCGGTTGCCAGCGATTTTCCTTGAGCGCTTGTCAATTTTCTAAAAGCTTAACGTGGTCACGCTTCGCTTGCGGAGTATGATCGCTCCAAAGCGTGAATGCTGTTCTAAAAGCATCTTAATTGTTTGTAATAAGTCGTTGCATTTTGTAACAAGGGAAGCAATTCCATGCGCAAGTTGTTTGCTCAGCTATTTGCCCTCGTCCTGGCGGTTTCCTTGTGGGGAGGATTTGCAGCCCCCGCCTCCGCCTATAACCTGACCCCCTGCGCCGATTCGCCAGCGTTTCAGGCGCGGGCTGCCAAGGCCACCACTGCCCAAGCCAAAGCTCGGTTCCAGTCCTACTCCTCTGTGCTGTGCGGCGAAGACGGTCTGCCCCACTTGATCGTAGACGGCAGCCTGTCTCATGCAGGCGAGTTTCTCATTCCTAGCATCTTGTTCCTCTACATTGCCGGATGGATTGGCTGGGTCGGACGCGCCTATGTGATTTCGGTGCGCGGCGACAAAGAGCCTGAAATGGCTGAAATCATCATCGATGTGCCCCGCGCTGTAAAGTTCATGACGACTGGGCTGCTGTGGCCCCTGGCTGCGGTGCAGGAGTTTACCACTGGCAAGCTGACTGCCCCTGACAACGAAATCACGGTGTCTCCTCGCTAGGCGCGGTGGAACGGCCCACGCATTTCGCGTTTTTAGAGTTTTTCAACGGTCTTTCAAGCTAACGTCTCTCACGTTTCGGAGCATTGTTCATGCAGTATTTCTTGAAGTACCTCTCGACGGCCCCAGTGCTGGCAACGATCTGGATGTTCATCACGGCTGGCATTCTGATCGAATTCAACCGCTTTTTCCCGGATTTGCTGTTCCATCCCTAGGGTAGACCTTTAGTGCAGACCGTCAGTACAGGTCAGCACAGATAGAGCAGATCTTTGCGCTCGATCGGTTTAGGTCTTGCTCGCAGCGCATTTGCCGCTGCGGATTGTGCGATCGCACGAAGGTTAACCGTTAACCCCTAGGCAATCTAACGTTAATCTAACGTTGAGGCCGCTTTCTGCTAGGGAAGCGGTCTTCGTTTTTATCTCTTGCAGTAAAATCTGCATGACAGCCTCAGCAACCGTCTGCATTGCGTTGACGAATCCTGGTTAAGTCCTGTCAGAATTCTGTTTGCGTCGCCGGGCTGGATCGTGTCTTGTGAGTTGATGGAAATCAGTTAATTTGAATGAGGAGCATCTATACTGAGGTTCATGGCTCTTGTTCTAGAGCGTCTTTGCATACCGGAGCGTCTTTAACAGAACTTATATCTGGAGCCGCTGTATTCGGATCTGCTGTGTCCGGAGCGTTGTGAGGTTACCCGGAACGTTATGAAGTCCTGTCATGCAGTCCAACAGGATATACGGTAAATCTGCCGCTTCTATGAGCCAAACGGATTAAATCAGGGAATGCTAAGACTATCGTCGGGGCTAGCTTGCGGTCAGTGGACCAAGGGCGATCGCCTATATGGCGCTCAAGCTGGCGCTCAATTAACACTTGGAACGCTCAGTGGAGATCGAGCAATTTCAATTGATATTGATTATTGATATTGATTGAGGCTGAGTTAATGCTCAACGGCACTCCAGTCAATGCTCAGTTGAGATGTTCGATTCACGCAGTTCCGATTTATGCAGCTTAAATTCGCCATGACTCGACTCATGACCTAATTGAATTGACTTAGTGCAATCTATCGCAAGACCTGTACGTTTGACCTCCCATGTCCGGTTCTGATATTTCTTTGGTTGGTTTCTATGCGGTCGCGGGCAATACTCAAGTTATGCAGATAAACCCCCAAACCTTTACGGTCAAATTTTGGGGCGTTCGCGGCAGTGTGCCCACGCCAGGTGTCGAGATGGTGCGCTATGGAGGCAACACGCCCTGCGTAGAAATTCAAGTCGCTGGACAGCGGATTGTGTTCGACGGAGGGACGGGTTTGCGCTTGTTGGGAAAGCACCTGCGCGATGAAATGCCCGTTGAGGCGCATCTATTTTTTACCCACACGCACTGGGATCGCATTCAAGGGTTTCCGTTTTTTGCGCCCGCTTTTATGCCAGGAAACTGCTTCTATATCTACGGGGCGGCCGGCCCCAATGGGGCATCTATCAAGCAGCGTCTTTCCGATCAAATGCTGCGGCCCAATTTCCCCGTGCCGTTGCAGGTGATGCGGGCAGATCTGAAGTTTGTAGATATTGTACCCGGGTCTGTGATTCCGATTGAGGAGGTAACAGTAGAGGCCGTGTCGCTAAACCGGCCAAATGGGGCACTGGGCTATCGCGTCACTTGGGGCGGCTATTCGGTAGTCTATGCCACAGACACGGAGCGATCGCCCGATTCGGTTGAGCAAAACCTGAAATATCTGGCGCAAGATGCCGACCTGCTGATTTATGACGCAGCTTACACCAACGACCATGCCCTGGTTGACCCCGAAGCCGCTACCGGAGAACAGAACCACGGCTGGCAGTCAGGAATTGATCTGGCGATCGCCGCCAAAGTCAAGCAAGTCATCATGTTCCACCATGACCCAGCCCATGAAGACGAGTTTCTAGACGACATCGAGCAAGATGTGCAGTCTCGCTATCCCAACGTCAAGCTGGCACGGGAGGGCATGGTGTTAGACGTGACGCAATTCAGAAACAGTCAAGAATAATGACATCAAATTCGGTGAGTTGTCTGCTGTTAAGTAGCAGATAAGTAGCAGACCGTCTGAGTAGGAGAGCGTCTAAGTAGCAGAGCGTCCGCCCACCCGTGGAAGGTCGCTGCTCTCCCTGTTAACCGTCCTCATACACTAGACTTCTTGCGTGAATGGTGGCGCGGCGACACCGCGCCACCATTCACGCCCTCAAAACAGCATTCATGCAAGAGGTTTACTAATCAAACTCCAAAGATGCGGGGCATGAAAAAGCGCTGCTGCGAGCAAGCTCGAAACAGCGCCGATGGATTTCTGTATCTGGAGATAGTTGACTGACAACACTCGAATCTTCCTCACCCCAACCCCTCTCCCACTCTAGGAGAGGGGGTTGGGGGATGAGGGAAAAAGATTTATCAGTCAACCAAGTATTTGGAGATAGAGGCAGATGGCGGGCGATCGCCCTCAGCCCCAAACTTTCCCCAAACTTTTCTGTCCCCAAACTTTTCTGTCCCCAAACTTTTCTGTTAAACCGCTGTCGCTAAATCTCCGCCACGGCCCGCTCAATCAGGCGACGAGCCAGCGTTTGCGTGCCCGTGTGGGAGTAGTATTTCACCGCAATATCCAAAAACGCGCCCAGATAGTCGAGCTTATCCTTCGACACATCCGCCACCTGCACCAGCCGATCCACAATGCCTTCCTGGGTCAGGCTATTTTGGGTCACCAAGTTACTCATCCAGCCCTTCACCGACTCAAAGCTCTGGCCAATAAAATTCAGTTTCCCTTCTGAGCTTCCACCCGGAATCAGTTCATTCACACCCTTAAAGGTCTGGTTTTGCTCCAGATCCTTGGGTGATAGTCTGTTGATATAAGCACCCACCTTTTGGATAAAGTCGGGGCCCAGCGGCACCAGCCCGTCAAACGACACCAGCGCTGCCATCCGCAGCAGCGACTCACCGCCATAGTCACCCAGCGCCGCCAAAAAGTCGCCCAGGCTGTCGCCCGGAATGCCGTTGATCTGACAAAAGGCAACCACCTCTGTCACCAGCTTTACGGCCAGGTCGATGCTTTGGGCCTGTTCTGGCTTGGGCGCGAGGTGCTTGAGCAATCCCAAAAAGGAAATGTCTTGCCCAACCCGGCTGGCCAGAGCAGCAGCCCCCAACGCACCGGAGGCGTTGTCTACCGTGTTGTAAAGCCACAGCGCTTTTTGATAACCCTGCGACTTGTCGTTATAAAGCTGCACCGCCCGTTCACCAATCGCCTGGATCATCGCAGGGTCGGTTTCTTGGGTGACAGCCTTGATCGTGTTGTCAAAGCCAACTAAGTTTTCCCAGTGACCCGGCACCACAAAGTCCAGAGATTTGAGGGCGCGGACGGTTAACCCACTGGTAGGCAGATCATCCACGATTTCATAAATCGGTTTACTCATGGTCAGCACTCCATTACTTCAGCTTGGACAGGCCAATCAGGTCAAATTTTTGAATCCAGGCGCGGCGATTTTCTTTGGTGAACTCTGGATCACGGCTGAGAGCCTTGACCTGATAGCGGCCTGCCACGAGGATGCCAGTCTGGGTGTTGCCAATTTCCAGGACGGGATAGCCCGCCAGGTTTTCGGTGGCGCTGTCATATTTTTTGGCGGCCGTCGGCAGGCTGATCGTGTCAGAAATCGACAGCAGCGCCATATCCTTTGCATCTTTCTTTAGCTTGGCTTCAGCAAAGCCTTTTTTCTCTTGAGAAAAAACAACGGTATAGCCCTGACCAGAACTAGGGAAGAACTTGTTAAAGCTGCTGCCTTGTTCGGCATCCTTGGCAACAGCTTTTGCGCCCCGCTGGGTGGACTCTTTCTGCGTTTGGGCATAGGGCGAGGTGTCTACTTTGCTACAGGCCGTAGCGCCAGACAACAGCAGAACAGATAGCAGTAAAGCAGCCACTGCCTTACGCCAATTAAAACGGATCATCCTAACTCTCCTTTGGAACACGGTTGAAGGTGGCTGGGTCTTACAGGCGATCGCCGCTTGGGTGCGAGGCAGAAAGGTTGCACCTTGTCTAACGTATGTCTAGCGGGAGGCAAGCCAGACTCTAGGGAGGAGCCATCTGGTCAAGCCACGACTCGTCTAAAACACCCTGTTATGAGGCTTTTTGCGGCGTTCAGCACATAGCATACCGTTTGTGGTCGCATTTTCTCTGTATCTATACCAAACGCTTGGTTAGGTTTTGTAAATCTCTGGGAAACTCAGGAAGGGATTTTTCTTTGCATGGGAAGGCAGGAAGCCCGGTGTGATACGCTCTGGATTGCAGACGAGACGAACTGCGTCTCAACGGTTTGGCAGCAGAGCTATGGCGCAACTCACAGGCACAGGACCGGTCAAAACCTCCATAAACCAGCAGCGACGATTTTCTTTTAGACAAGCGGGCTGCATAGTTGGGTTGAGTTCCGCGCCAATACTTAAGCTTTCGCTGCTGGCGATCGCCTCTGGGCTGTCTCTCCTGCTTTCAAGCTGGCTCACCCGCCCCGCCCACAGCGCCGAGCGGGTCATCGTCAACCTGGGCAACTTTGAAATCGCCCTCGCTGTAGACGACCTGGAAACCTACGCCGCCACGGGCGACGTGCGCGGCGGGCTAAAGCTCTATTCGCGGTTTTTGGGCGAAACGGGCATGGCAGAGCTGCGCCAGTTTCTTCAGCGGCGGTTTGAGGTCGATCCGGTGGTGATCTCACAATTGCTGTATTCCTCGCTGGGCGAAGAAACCCTGCGGCGGCTGGGAGCAGTCGTGCGGACAGACACGCGGC
Source organism: Cyanobacteriota bacterium (assembly GCA_046719575.1). Classification (GTDB taxonomy): domain Bacteria; phylum Cyanobacteriota; class Cyanobacteriia; order Elainellales; family Elainellaceae; genus Thermoleptolyngbya. The sequence goes on along the minus strand of JBDNCP010000048.1, from coordinate 15,602 downwards.
AGAATGGCTTTTCTGCCATTCGCGCAGCGGCGATCTTGGCAGCCAATGAGCCAGGGGGATTGTCCATCATCGGCTGGCTGAGGCAGTATCCGTCCTACAGCATCCGCCTCAATGCCCAGCAGTTGCTCGAGCTGCGGCAGCAGTTTTCTGCCGAGATTAGCTATCGGGATGCCGTTGTGCGGGCAATCAATGAAGCCGCAGCAGCAGAGGCCGCCGAGTCGCCCCTGCCCGCCCGGATCGGCTTGCCCGATCCGGGGCTGCCGGGCCCCTACCGCGTCATTTCACGCACGCTGGAGTTTAGCCGCGATCGCCGCACCCTCTTGGGCGATCGCATCCCTCGTCCCTTTCGGGTCTTGCTCCGACTGCCCGACGGCTTAGCGCAGCCTGCCCCCGTTGTGGTCATTTCCCACGGGCTGGGGTCTACGCCCGAAGCCTTTGCTTACTTAGGCGACCACTTCGCCTCTCACGGGTTTGTCGCCATTTTGCCGCAGCACATCGGCAGCGACGAAAGCCGCCGCACCAGCGCCTTAGCGGGCGTGTTGACCAGCCCTGTCACGCCAGTCGAATTTGTCGATCGGCCGCTGGATATCACCTACGTGCTGGATACCCTGGATGAACTGGCCGCTACCGACGCAGGGCTAGCAGGGCGCATGGACTTACAGCGGGTGGCCGTGCTGGGGCATTCCTTTGGCGGCTATACATCGCTGGCGCTGGCGGGCGCACGTTTAAACATGGGCGATTTGTTTCAACAAGAATGCGCCCGACCCCAGGCGCGGCTGGATGTGTCGCTGGTGCTGCAATGTTCCGCCAGTCGTCTGCCGCCCTACACCTATACGCTGCGCGACCCGCGAGTGCAGGCGGCGATCGCCGTCAGCCCGCTGACCAATCCCGTTTTCGGCCCAGAGGGGCTGGGGCAAATCCAGGTGCCTGTCATGATGATGAGCGGCAGCAACGATTTCATCGCCTCTGCGGTGCAGCAGCAGATTCACCCTTTTCTCTGGCTCACCACGCCCGCCAAGTATCTGGCGGTGATGGTGCCCAGCAGCCACACCTTCGCCGACAACACGCCCTCTTCGAGCAGCGCGCTAGACACCGTGAGCCTGCTGCTGTCGGGGCCGTCGCCGCGCCTGGGGCAAGAGTATGTGCGCGAGATGAGCCTGGCCTTTTTGCAGCGGCATTTAAACAATCAGCCCGCCTACGATGTGTTTCTGACTGCTGCCTATGCCGAGTCGATCAGCGAGGAACCGCTGGACTTGCGGCTGGTGCGATCGCTCTCCGCAGAGCAGCTAGAGCAAGCCTTTGGTAGAACGCCGCCGATTCCCTTTGTGCCGGAGGTGACCGCGCAACTACCGGGCGATCGCCCAGGGTCAGTGCTGGGGGCGATCGCCCAGTCAGGCGTGCTGCGGGCCGCTGTACAGACCAACTCGCCCCCCTTTGGCACGGTGAATGGCGCAGGCGAGCTATCGGGCTATTGCGTCGATTTGCTCAACGGCCTAACCGAACAACTACAGGCCCAACTGAGCCGCCCAATCCGCCTCGACCTCAGCACCGCCGACGTGACGACTCGTTTCGAGCGGGTGCAAACAGGCGCAGTGCAAATCGAGTGCGGGCCCAACACGCTGCGGTCGGATGTCGAAGGCGTGCTATTTTCTGCGCCCTTTTTCCTGACGGGTGTGCAGCTTTTGTCCACGACCGACACCGCCAGCCAAGTCAATGCACTGGGCACGCTGACCGGAACCAGAATCGGTGTCTTGCGCGACACGATAACCGAGCGCGTGATTCGGCAGCGCTATCCAACCGCACAAATCGTGACCTTGCGAGGCGAGACGGCTCGTACAGTGGGGTTCCAGGCGTTGCGGAGTGGCGCGATCGACCTGTTTGCAGGCGACGGCGTGCTGCTGCTGGGCGAGGCGCTGCAAAGCAGCAATTCTCTGAGCGAGGCGGGCTACACGCTGCTGCCGCCGGAGCCGCTGTCTTGCGACCCCTACGGTATGTTGCTGCCCGCGACTGACTCCACCTGGCGCAACACGGTCAACCAGTTCCTCACGAGTCAGGCGGCCCGGCAGGTGGGCGATCGCTGGTTTACGCAAGACCTGCGCCCCTACCTGTTCCTGACGCTCGATCGCTGCGTCGCAGAGTAAGGCTGCTGAGCATAGCGTCGCGAGTGGCTATTCGGACACTTTTTCCAGGTATTGGCTTTCCAGCAAAAATGCGCCGCGTCCAAATCGCACACCCCAATAGCCCCCCGGACGGCGATCTAGCACAATGCCTTCTTCGCCAAGCTTAATCAGGTCGGGTGGACGCAGCATCGGCATTGGCTCTGCGGTTTTGAGATAGGCAGGTAGGGCGATCGCCCGCACGCGATCGCCCACTTGAAACATCTTTTCGTCAGATTTATCCGGTTCTGCCATTGCTGCGTCCTCACTTAAGGAACTTGCCAGATACGCTCATGATATTGGTCTGGCTCTGCATAGGGATCAATCATCTCACCATGATGATGATGTCCGTGTCCATGATCATGACCATATGCATGAGTGTGAGTGTGAGTGTGAGTGTGGGCGTGCCCGTGATTATGTCCGTGCCCGTGATTATGTCCGTGCCCGTGGACTGCCCCCTGGCCAACAGCCGCCAGGCGAAACTTGCACATTTCGCAATTCATCTGCACTTGCCCAAGCTGGGTTTCGATCTCGCGATCGCGCAAGACCGAAAACAGCGTCTTGTGTAGCCCCATTTCGGGCAGGCAGACCGTCGAAATATCGGGATATTGCGCCTGCTGCTGCGCCGCGATCATGGCAATTTTTTTAACCAGCACACCTGTAAACAAAAAGTAGGGCAATACGATGATGCGCTTGGGCTGATAGAGGCGGGCACGGCGAAAGCCTTCTTCTAGGCGGGGATGGGTGATGCCGATAAAGCAGGTTTCGACCGTGTGATAGCCGCTGCCCTCCCAGAGAATCCGCGCCATTTTATAAACATCGCCGTTGGCATCGGGGTCGCTGGCTCCGCGCCCGACAAACAGCAGCACCGTGTCTTCTCGCGCAATGCCCTGCGGATTCCACTGCGGCTGGTCGAGTTCGGCAAGGCGCGATCGCCACAAGTCCAAAATTCCCGGTGTAATGCCAAAATGCCGCCCATAGTGGAACGTCACCTGGGGATGGCGCTGGCGGGCGCGATCCAGTTCATTGGTCACGTCAAACTTGTTGTGCCGCGCCGCAAACAGCAGCACAGGCAGCACCGACAAATCGGTATATCCCTTGGCAACACACTCGTCTACGCCCTGCTGAATCGACGGCTCCGTGAGTTCCAAGAAGCATGGAACTACCGGACGCGAGGTGTCTAGGGCTTGATACGCCGCTGCAAAGTCCAGCAAGCCCTGGCGACCGTCGGCATCGCGGCTACCGTGGCCGACCAAAAGCACCGGGCGCTGCATGGGGAGCGGGGGAAGATTAAGGTTAGGTAGGTCTCCGAGGGCAATCGCCCGCTGCTCTGGCTCTAGGGGATACATCAACAGTTGTGGCAAGGCTCCAGTCGATGCCTCAGTCGATGCCTTAGTCGATGCCTCAGTCAGTATCTCAGGCAGCGCTCCAGTCAAGGTCTCAGAGGGTGCGTCAGAAGTCGCAGCAATCGGTAAAGTGGGATTTGAAGAAACAGGGTCGATAGAAAAGGTCATAAAAATCAAGACTCCGTTCCCGTGCAACGCGGGAGCTAGAGTGAAAAAGCGGCAGGCTGGCGTTCTGGCTGAGGAGTTTCGTCGGTCTTCAAGGTCTTCACAAACACGCCCCAAACCCCCATCACAGTTGCGGCACAGCGCCGGACTTTCACCGGACTTTCCCAACCTGCGGCTGTTCACATGTGCCTAGCCATCTTACCCTAGGCAGGGAATCGTGAAATGGGTGAGGGGGGGATTGAGATATGAGCCAGATCAGGGATGAGGGGATAATGATGAGAATCAGCGTCCTTCTCTCCTCAAGTGGAGAACGTGATCAAGTAGACTAAGGAGCAGTTTTATTTCTGGTTTTCGCCAGAGCGCTCTGGGTTTTCATCCGTCGGTGGCCCAAGAGTGCGCTAGTTCTTATCGTGAGGAGCAAAGAGCAATGCAGCAGCGAGGGGTCACAGTTTGGTTTACCGGGCTGAGCGGCGCGGGCAAGACGACGATTCGCATGGCGGTAGAAAAAGAATTGCGCGATCGCGGCTTGGCCGTAGAAGTGCTAGATGGCGACATTGTGCGGCAGCATCTCACTAAGGGCTTGGGCTTTAGCAAAGAAGACCGAGACGAAAACATTCGCCGCATTGGATTTGTGGCGCACCTGCTCAGCCGCAATGGGGTAATTGTGCTGGTGTCGGCGATTTCGCCTTACCGCAATGTGCGCGATGAAATGCGCGATCGCATTGGAAATTTCGTAGAAGTTTACGTGAACGCGCCGCTCAGCGTGTGTGAAGAGCGCGATGTAAAGGGCCTCTACAAAAAAGCACGGGCAGGCGAAATCAAGCAATTTACAGGCATCGACGACCCCTACGAAGCGCCGCTGAATCCGGAGGTGGAATGCCGCACCGACCAAGAAACCCTAGAAGAGAGCGCTGCCAAGGTGCTGAATTTCCTAAAGCAGCAGGGCTACCTGTCTGGGCAACCCGCCACCTCACTCAAAAAATCGTAAGCGTCTGGGCTGCCTGAATCAGTCCCGATACGGCCGCTGTGTCCCAGGTCACTTCGGCGCGGCGGCCAGTTAGCACGATCATCCGCAGGCTGTAGGATTTGGGAAACCCATCGACCTCTAGCCAGAGGCGATCGCTCTCCAGTTCACAGGTAATGCGCTCCTCCTCCATCAGTTCCGTCGCCATCTGGCTCATCGTTTCCGCCAGTTGCCCCGCCAGCCGACAAAAATCCGCTAGTTCCGCTGCGGTAAGCTCCAGCGCCCAGTCATCGCCGCCAACCAGGCCAGCAAATTCGGGTGCGTCTTCGTCCCAGCCGATTTGCCAGCCAGGGCCACGTTTGAGGATGCGGGGCATTGGGAGTGATTTTGGATTTTGGATTTGCGATTTTGGATGGCTGGTCGAGTGTCTGCGGCGCTTTTAGCCGTTTTGTTCGTCGTGCTGCTTATTCCGCCACTCTCATCGGCTGAACCACCAGAATGTTTGTGCCGTCGAGCCGCCCCAACACGCGCACGGGCGTATCCACAGGCAGATAAAGCTGTCGCCAGGGCAAATCCAGACACGCCTTCCAGCGAGTCCCTTCATGCATCACCCAACCCGTATAGCCAGGGTAGATGGCTTCTTTGACAATGCCTTGGTCGCTGACAAGGCCCACGCCTAGCACATCGCTAATTGGTAGGACCTCTTCTGGCAGCCAATTCAACGGGGCGGGCGTTGCCTCCACGCCAGGGGCAGGCTTGGCTCCGGCAGAATCGGGGTCAGTTTGGGGAGCGCTATATTCGGGAGTGGTGCGCTCTGGCGCGGTGGGCAAAGTTGCGGCAGGCGGAGCAGTCGGCATGGGAACTGGAGCAACAACAGGAGTTGCTGGCTGGGGCGAAGGGGCGGAGGGCCGCGCAACGGGCGGCGTGGGTTGATCGGGCTGGGCGGCGGGTTGACTCAGGTTTTGCATAGCAGTGGTTGATGGCGGTAGAGCATCCAAATCGTTAGAACTCGGCGTTCTCCATTTAGGATTCCCAGGAGTAGAACCCGGAATAGAAGCATCCCATAACGTTTCCGCTGGGGAAATCTGTCGCGGATGGGAGAAAGCCTCGGCGAGGGGGAGGAGATGGGTTTCGGGTGGGGCTATGGCAAGGGGCGATCGCCGTTCTGGTTGCAGCGAGGGGGAAAGGGATTCTCGCCACTGACGCGCCTGTTCTCTATATCGCCCCTCATGCTGAATATTATGCGGGGAGGGTTGCCTGGGCAGTGCATCGTCTGCCTGGTCTGGAGGCAGCTGCTGTGGCAAGGCGGGCCATACCAGTCCCTCGCTGCCCAGCAGGCCAGCCCAACTCGGCGGCATCTCGGCCCGATTTTGAAAAATTACGGGCAGCCAGCTCGCACAGGGAAAGTCGCGCTCCAATTCGGTTAGGCGCTGGCGGGCTTCCCGCACCGACAGATACAGCGAAGTCCCGCGAGCAAAGGCGCTGAGGAAATATTTCAAAAATTCCTGGGCAATGCGATCGGGCACGGGTTCGCGCATGACGATGAGTTGGGGAATATGAAGCGGACGCAGATCCTGCGCCAGGCCCAATCCGTTGCAGGAGTTCAAAATTGCCAGCTTTAGACCACGCTGTACGGCTTTGTCTAGGCTGGCCCGAAGGTCGGCGATCGCCAAACTATCGGTCTGGTTGATAAACATTCGCCCACGATCGCCCGCTGTTGCACCCTCAACGCTCTCACTATGGCCGGCAAAAAAGAGAATGTCCCAGGTTTGCTCAAACAGGCGATCGCAAATGTCTTGGCGCGACGGTTCTACGAGAAACCTCACCGCTGCCTGAGGCAATTGCGCCAGCAAAGCGCGATCGGTCGCCACATCGATGCCTGCGCTATTGCCCAAGATTGCCAAAATCCGCACCCGACCGCTGGGCAGGGCCGCCCACACGGGGCGAGTGCGCTGGGCGGCGGGCGAACTAAACGCCAATTCAGTATTGGGATAGCGCTCAAAAAAATCCCACAAGTGCCAGGGCAACTGCGCCAGCAGCGGGTCGCGGGTGTGGATCAGCACGCGCACAGTGTCGTTGCGCTTGAGTTCGCAGAGCAAATCCTCTTTGATGGAGCGAAATTCTCTCGCCGCCAGCCAATTTGACATCGCCCGCTGGAGATAGTCGGCCGCCGTCTGGCAGGCTTGGATGCACGACCAAACCGAATCGCTGTAGGACACCTGCTTGGGGCGCAGACGGGTCGGCACGGGCAACTGGCGATAGCAATACTGCCAATAGGTGAAATACTCTAGCAGGCGAGGCTGGGGTGGCAGCCGACCAGACGACTCTAGCTCTGGCTGCTTGCCGTCTTCGCCCACCTCCAGGCCCACCTGCACGCCCGATGCCAGATTGCCGTCTAGTCTGAGCAGAACGAGTTTCGTCATGGCTATACCTCCAGGAATAGCGTCGGGGGTTGGGGCCAGGTGAAGCCTAAATCAGGAAGGTTTCGACGTGGCGATCGCCCCCCAAGCCGATCACCACATCAAACGCCTCGCCCGTCTGTCCTTCAAACTGGAGCGTGGCTCGACCGCTGCGGCTGGGCTGAGCAACCATCGCCTCATTGCCCTGCTGATCGACCACCCACAGTTGCAGACCAGCGGGCAGGTCGCCGCCATCGCGGGCCGCGCAGATAACAGACAAATCGAACAGGTTGGACCGCTGCGTGGGGCAAAGCTGCACAATCAGCGCTACCCACTCCAGCCGTCGGTCAAAGTGGCGCACCTCGACAAATTTGCCACGGGCGACGGGCAGCGTCTCGCCAGAAAATGAACGCGCCTGGAGCGATGCGTCACGGCAAATCGTGCCCAACTGTCCCTGCTCCAAAATGTCCATCAGCGGCAGCCAAGACGCATCGAATTGGCCATCGCGCCAGTTTGCCAGATGCGTAATTGAGCGCGATGGCAGAGGAAAAGCGTGGTGAGGGGCAGGCTGGAGCGATCGCCGCAGGTAATACTCCAGCACGTCACGCGGCGACAGAACCGGAACGCCCGCGCCCTCAAAGTGTTCTGGGCGATGGGTAATCAGCCCATCCATGCGATAGTGCAACGCACAGGCAATTTCTTCTGCCGAGTCATATTCAAAGGGCTGGTTGTGGGCCCGCAGCCAGATATTGGCATCGCTCCGGCACACCGTCAGCATCCGCATCAGCACCTCAGCAAGGGTCTGGGCATGTCGAGAGTTGCGCTGACTCATAATGATGCAGAGCCGCTGATAGCCCAGTTCGGTAATGCAGCCTTGGATCTGCCGCTGCTGCAAGCACTGCCACAGAAAACTGGCGTAGTCGGCGCTGATGCCCGGGCGGCTCAAAATCAAATCCACCAATAAGTCTGCATCTAGCATGTAGCACCGGGTGCAGAGCGGCTGCGGGGAGCGGTTGAAAGACATGGAACTCTCTCCTGAGCGTGACGTGAGTAGCGATGCAGACTGTTCCAAAGGACTTGGCAAGCGGCTGGCATAGAGGCTTATCAAAGACTCAGCCCGATGACTCAGCTTTATGAAAGGGCCTATGAATGGGCCTTGAGCCTTAGCCAAGACTCATCCGTAGGGCAGAGAAAACCAGGCGCGAGGGTCGGTCATCATCTACAAAGCTGCTGCGCTAAAACCGTTAGACCCAGGACAGGGGCAGTGCGATCGCACGTCAGCAGTGGGGACTCCCTCGACAAAAGGCAAATGATATCGTGGAGTGATAGCTTTCAGTTCGATGCGTTGATGATAGCATTATTTGCTTGTGCTTGGAGAGGATTAATACAGCCGTTGAATAATTTGCTGAATGAAATGAACTTTTTAGGACGGGTTAAGAACCTTGCTGAGGTAGCCCCTTAGCCCCTGGCAGGAGGGTGCTGATGCACTGCCTCTGGAGTAGACCCCGGAGTTGGGCCGCCCATTAGCCGCTGTGCGTCGCTGAGCGACAGCGCATCTGGCTCTGGGGCTGGGGTCGGGGGTAGTGGGGCGATCGCTGCTTGTTCGGCCGCTGGTTCTGCCACTGGTTCTGCGGCGGGAGGATGAGTCGGGGCAGGCGATCGCATCAGGGCTTGCGCTTCCTCTAGCGACAGCAGCGGCGCGGCGGCCGTTGCCGGGTCTTCGATCAGGTCTTTCAAATCGCAGTTCAGCGCGTCGCACAGGCGGATCAGTTTGACGATCCAATCCAGGCCGCCGCGGCCGCGTTCCCAATTGGCAATGGTGGTTTCTGTCACGCCGACTCGCTGCGAAAGCTGAAGCTGAGTGAGGCCAGCCGCTTTGCGAAGTTCTGCAATGCGAGGGCGGGGGTCTGGGGTGTGCATTCAGTCCTCCCGAATGGTTCTAGAGGCTCAGCCTAGCACAGATTTAGGTAAATTGCATTATGAATTAAATTTTACCTAAATTTAGAGTCCTAATATTGTAACCCTGCAAGTTTTTAGGCTAATCTATTTATAGTTCCACCAATCCGCTTTGGGAGCAGCAGACTGGCTGGCAACGACAAAGCCTTAGATATCTCTTCGGGGGAACTGAAAATCATGCTAATTTTGCCAGACGACCACAACGATGATTACCGCAACGACTATCGCCGCCTGATCAAGCTTTCTGACCGAGAAGCCTTTGACCCCAATACGGGCGATCGCTACCGCATTGAACGCCGGGACCCAGCAGGCGGCCCCGGCGGCGGCTTGATCCTGGCGCTTTTGCTGGGGGTGCTGCTGTGGCTAGTCATGAATACAGGTGGCGTGCAAACTCCGCGCCCGCTGCCCACGCCCGAACGAGTCTACCCAACTCAGCCGATGCAGCCCATTGGCTAATGAGACTTGCCTTCATAGCCGCGCTCTAGCGCCTCCAGGCTGCGAAGCACATTCAGCGCAGAGTAGTAGGCTTCTTCGGTGAGTTCGGTCTGCTCGTCTGGATCTGTCACAATGCCATCGACCAGCAGCCGCAAGGAACCGATCATGGCGTTGAGCCGATTGCGAATTTCGTAGGAGCGGCGGGCGAGCTGGACGGGTACGGCGCTGGCCGGGGGGGCGATTTCGTCGGCAAACTGGAGGGCGCAAAGGCGGGCGTAGTAGCCGTTCTGCCGCAGCAGTTCTTCATGCGTGCCCAACTCCACCACGCGCCCCTGATCGAGGACGGCGATCTGGTCGGCCCGCTGCACGGTAGAAAGGCGGTGGGCGATGACGAGGGTCGTGCGATCGCGGCTGAGGGCTTCGATGGCAGCCTGCACGAGCCGTTCGGATACGGTGTCGAGGGCGCTGGTGGCTTCGTCGAGGATGAGGATTTCGGGATCTTGCAGCAGGGCGCGGGCGATCGCCAGCCGCTGGCGCTGTCCACCAGAGAGCAACACGCCGCGATCGCCAATCAGGGTGTCTAGTCCGCCGGGCAACTGCCGGATAAACTCATCGGCGTAGGCCAGCTTGGCGGCCTGCCAGATCTGTTCATCGGTGGCATCGGCACAGCCATAGGCGATGTTGTCGCGCACCGAAGCGTTGAACAAAATTGTGTCCTGGCTGATGATGCCCATTGCCCGCCGCACGGTTTTCAGGTCAAACTGCCGCAGGTCGATGCCGTCTAGCTCTACTGTGCCTGCGGTCGGGTCATAAAAGCGGGGCAGTAGATCCGCCAGGGTCGATTTGCCTGCGCCCGATGCGCCCACCAGCGCCAGCGTCGTGCCTTTGGGCAGGTCTAGCGAAATGTGTTCTAGCACGAGGCGGTCTGGCTCCGCAGCACTGGGGCGAATGCCCACTGCATAGCCAAAGGACACATCTCGAAACCGAATGCCCTGCCGCAGGCCGGTAAAGGGAATCGTGCCATTTTGCATAAACGGCTTGTCGCGGCAGTTGAGAAATGCCTGGGTCTGCTGAATGCTGGGTAGGGCATTGGCAAACTGGTTGCGGGCGGTGTTGAGCTGACCCAGCAGCGGCAGCATCCGAAACAGCAGCAGCAAAAACGTCAGCAGCACGGTGGAAAGCGTCTGCATTTCCGCTGCCAAAAACGTCCGCCCAATCCACACGATTAGAATCAGCGCCACTACACCGACGACTTCGCTGAGGGGGGCGATCGCCGCTGAGCTAGCCAGCGATTGATATTCCGCCCGTTCGCGATCGCGCACCCGCCGCCGCAGTCGAGCGTATTCTTCTTCCTCTGTCGCCGCAGCCCGCACTAGCCGCATTCCCGTCAGCACATCCAAAAGGGCGATCGAGTAATGCTTTGAAGCCTCAGACAGGGCTTCACCATACTGGCGCGATCGCGCTACGCTGATCTGGTTTACCAGCGTCACCCCTGCTAGCAGCCCCGCCGCCACCAGCGTCAGCGGCCACGACAGCGCCAGCAGCAGCCCCAAAAAAACCAGAATCGTGATGCCCGTCGTCAGCCCGCGCACCGCCGTTGCCACCGCCGTCGCCGAGCGATTCACCTCCACGTTGAGCTGGTTCATCAGGTCGCCCAGGCTGCTGCCTGCAAAAAAATTCAGATCCACCGAGAGCAACAGCCGCAGCCCCGCCTCTCGCCAGTCCGTCACCAGCACCCGCTTCAGCGCCCCTGCAACCAGCGCATTGCCATAGGTCGCCAGATTCTTTAGCCCAATCAGCAGCACCACGGTCACCGTCATCACCCACAGCCGCTGCGCTTCGGGTAAATGGTCAAACGGTTTAAGCAACTGCTGAATCACCTCCGGCAACCCGCTCAGCAGCACAGGCTGTCGCAAAAAATTGAGCAACACGGGCACAATCAGCGCCGTACTCACGCCGTTAAACACGCCGCCCAACAGCCCCAGCAGCACCGTCAGCCCAATCCAGCCAGGATATCGGCGGGCAATGTGGGAAAGAAAACGAGAGGGAGGCATGGGGCGGCGGGGTGAGGGGAAAAGGCAGAGCAGGAGAACGGGGGACTGGCCTTATAGAGAATAGAGACTGGTCATCCCTCCTCGCGCTCTTGCCGCTCATAGTCTCCGCCCGACCCGTATTCCCAGGCATCTAGCCAGCGCGAGACGCGATAGATCCAGGGGGACGGCAGTGACTTGCTCCAGGATCGGAGTGATATTGCTCCGCCACGCTTGCGCGATCGCCCCAGTTGATTCAACCCGGCATATAGCCCCAGGTTGGCATAATGCCAGAGCCAACCTGCGAGGGTTCCCAGTCCAACTTGGGGAATGATTTGCAGCACGAGGGCGGGATGCACCACCGAAGTTCGCAGCATTGCCTGCGCCAGTGCCGGAAACTGCACCACATCTTGCAGAAACGGCTTCAGCACCGGGTCGCCCAGCGCAGCCATGTCGGCAAATACGGCCGACAGCAGTTGGTTAATCCGGTCGGGCGGCACGGTCTGATTTACGCCGACGCTCATGGCGCGTTGGAATAGCCAGGTGACGGAAAGATTGGGCTGGTAGGGTTGCAGCAGCGCCAGGGCAGATCGGTGAAGCTGGTCGGTTGCCAACGCCTGATGAATGCCGTCCGCCAGCCGGGGCAGGTGGCGCAGCATCGACCCAAAGCCGCCAAAGCTGAGGGGAGACTGGCCGCCGCTGCTGTCGCCGATGGGTAAAATTCGGTTCCATCGGGGCTGGAGCGGACTCTGGCGATAGCAGGGAAAAAAGCCAAAGAGCGATCGCCCAATTTTCAGGTCTTCCAGCGCCACCCCCTGATACTGCGGTAACAGCCGAAAATAGTCGTCAAACAACTGCTCCAGGCTGGGGCGGCTGGGGTGGGCATCTACGTAAGTAAATAGATAGGTCGTTCTGCCGTCGCGGGCGGGAAACGCCTCCCAAAAGTACTGGCACTGGTTCTCTATCGGCGTGATGGAGGCGAACAGGTCGCCCGTTTCGTTTTGCGGAAAGCCCTGGGCACAGGTTCCTACCACCATGCAAACGGCATCTGGCTTCTGCCCACCCCGCGCCTGCTGGCTAATGGGCGAAAAGTGACCCATTGCATCTAGCAGCAGCCGCGTTTTGAAGCCCTTACCCGCCTTTACTGCCACGCCATCTGGGTGAACCGTTGCCGCTGCAAACCCGACTTGCTCAAACAACTGCCCGCCTGCCGCTAGAAACTTCGCCTTCAGCCTATCGAGCAGCAGACGGGGACTCACGCCCACATTCAGCACATCGCGCACCCAGAGTTCTGTGCCGCCGTCAAAGGCGATGCGAGCGGGGTTGTATTCGCTGGCGATCGCCCCCTCCAGTTCTGCCTGACTCAGCAGATTCAGGTCAACCAGCACCGACAGTTCTCGGCGCGAGATATTCCACTCCTGGTCGCGTCCCTGCAAAACGCCGCGCTCCAGCAGCGCCACCCGCCAGCCCCGCTGCACCAGCACGCAGCCCATCAGCAGCCCCAACGTGCCGCCGCAGATCACCACGTCCCACTCGGTTTTGCCCAGCGGCTCCGGGGATTCAGTAATCACGGCAGGACAAGGAACCCGACCCTCTCGATAGGCCTGCCACAGGGCATCGGCTCGGCGCAGCCCCGCTAGCGGATTGTCTGGCAAGGCAGACAGGTGGGTTTCGGCAAGTCCCATCGGCGTTTCACGCAGTTCAGGGTTTCACGTTCAGGGCTTCACAGTCAGCACTTTACAGGAGTCAGGTTCGCAGGGTGAAAATCAGCATTGCCCCTAGCCACCCGTCTTCAGGTTTTCCAGCCCTGCGGTGACGCGGGCTGTCTCGATGCGATCGCCCTGCTGAATCTCATCCACTACGTCCATGCCGCTGGTGACATAGCCAAACACGGCATACTGTCCGTCCAAAAAGCCCAGATCCGCCAGGGTGAAATAGAACTGCGACGAGGCCGAGTCAGGAAACTGCGATCGTGCCATCGCCACCGCGCCTCGCGTATGCTTCAACACTGGGGCAACGCCTGGTTCTAGCGTCTTCCCATAGACGGGTTCCGCCGCGCCTTCGGGCTTGATCTCTAGCGGAATGTAGCGCGGGCTAGACGTTGCAGGGTCAACAAAACTGCCCGTTCCCAGCATCCCCAAAGGCACGCTGGCATCTTTGCTCTGGGGGTCGCCGCCCTGCACCACAAACGGCTCTGGCTGCCGCACCACCCGATGAAACATCAGCCCGTCATATACACCGCGATTCACCAGATCCACAAAGTTCCCGGCAGTAATCGGTGCATCGTTACCGTTGACCTGAATTTCAATCGGTGAACCCTTGACTCGAATTTCGACAGTCGCTTCGCCGTCCAGCCGCGCCAAGTTTGCATAGGGAACTGTGGGGCTGGGGGCAGGCGTGAGGTCGGGAGATTGGGCGATCGCCGATTCGCCAGGGACAGCGCCAGCGTCTGCGCTGTTCGTCGCCGCGCCAGAACAGCCGACTACGAATACCAAGCCAACTAAACTCAGCAGCGCCAGCCAGCGCCCCATTTTCTGTCTCATTGAGCGTCTCCAGAAATAAAACTTTTACAAATTCTCTACAGTCCTTCCAGCGGCACACCCAGAAACCGCGCCAGTTCAGCGCCTTCGGTTTCCAGTTCTGCCAGCGCCATCGGTTGCCCCACCCGCGTCAGAGGGATGTCGCCCTTGCCCTTAATCCGCAAATAGAGCGATCGCTTCGGGTTGAGTCCCTCTTTAATCTGCACACGAATCGACTGCACGTCCTCTAGCTTATGGCTGACTTCGATCTTGCGGTTCTTGCCTGGAAAACCCCACCGAAAAATCGTCAACATCCCGGTATCCCGGTTGAACTCGTTATAGCCGCCGCCTACATCCCACAAAATTACCAACCACAGATAGGTCGCCAGTAGCAGCGCCGCTACCCCATAAAATCCCATCACCAGGCCTTGCGGAATGAAAATAAGCTGCGTTGGGTCAGAAAACGGCAGCAAGTTCACCTTCAGATAGCTAGAAATGCTGGACAGCAAGAAGCCCAGCCCTCCACCCAAAATTACCGTCGCCCACCAGTAGTTGCTCAGGCGGCGAGATCCCACAACCGTCTTCCGCAACACACGGCTCTCGGTGGACACACTGGATGTGGTCATACTCTAATTTCCCAGGTCGTTTTCAATAGTTTCAGAAGGCTTGGATTGATATCCAGAATTGATATCTAGTTGATATATCGTATCTGACGGAGAGGCCAAGCTACCCACAATCTCGATTATGCTGCACATCTGGCTCTTCAGCCGAAGCAGCTATCGCTACTCTCCAGTCGCATCTCCAGCAGGATGCACATCAGCCCTATTCACACCAGATTCGCACGAACGCTTGATTCCCAATGGCGCTTGATTCGTACTAGATGTCGCTAGATGTCGTTGTTTAGATGCAGTCCTAACTCCAGGTTGTCTAGATCCAGAGTGCAACTCTCGAAGTTCAGCCCTAGCGCTAGCTCAGTTCTAGCTCCGTTTACGACCTGCTTAATTTCTCGCCAGTCTTCTCTCAGGTTTTCCGGCGTTTTCTAAGATTCTTCACAACCTAATATCCCCGAATATCCAGAATATCCAGAGAAATCCTGCTATTCCAGATGCACCCATCGGCACAAAATCTGAAATGAGAGGTACGTATCGGATTGTAAAAATTTTCGTATGTACTTATCATATAGACAAATCTAAACTGGCTTGGTGAATTAAAAGCTAGGTACAAGTACCTGCTTGAATTTCTGTACTGAGGAGGGCGATCGCCCTCTTCCCCGACAAACCAAGTTGAGTCACACCACCTCAATCGGGCTGCTGATTCTGATCAAACAGAGTCATACCGTGAGAGGATTAGACTTTGCGCCATATTAAGAGGTTATGAAATGACCATAGCAATGGGAAGAGCGCAAGCCCAGCGAGGATGGTTTGACGTTCTCGACGACTGGCTAAAGCGCGACCGATTTGTCTTCGTGGGATGGTCAGGCATTCTGCTATTCCCCTGCGCCTACTTGGCGCTGGGGGGCTGGCTGACCGGCACCACCTTCGTCACCTCCTGGTACACCCACGGCATCGCCAGTTCCTACCTGGAGGGCTGCAACTTTTTGACCGCCGCCGTCTCCACCCCGCCCAACAGCCT